>CAVCAX010000214.1:5278-15922 GCA_963599995.1 Coprobacillus sp. CAG:698 | reverse complement strand
CGTTTTTTGCTTTTTAATTACTCCTATTGCTTCGGATCATTTTGGGGGATCTTAGGTCACCACAGAGTACACGGAGTTTCTTTGATTTTTAAGGCTCACTCGTAAGAGTACATTCTCTAAAAACAGGTATTCTACAATGAATTTACCCCCTTCACCTCTTTCACCCTTTTCGCTCAATCGGCCTGTTTATCGGCAATAGAGGGTGAAGGGGTACTCCGTTTTATCATGTACTGTGTTTACATCCGGTAACAAGCGTGCCGGTAGTTTGTAAGAACTGTACTTGCAATTCTTAAGGAGCGTTCCGAGCGTGCTTTCACCTTGTATCTACGATGGATAGAGGCTTTGAGTAAAAAAGGTGAAGGTGGTGAAAGGGGTAAAAACATGCTGGATAGAGGTTGTTTTGAAGAATAATTCCGGTTGATGGAAGACATGCTACATGTTTTTCTGAAAGACACTATATCTTTTTTTGAAAGATGTTATATGTTTTTTTGAAAGATGCTAAGTCTTTTTCTGAAAGATGTTAAGTGTTTTTTTGAAAGACTTAAGTCTTTTTTCTCGACCATAGAAAGAGAGCGAATGTGTCAAAACTGAATTTGGGAAAAGAAAACTTTCGGTCTAAAACTTGATTACTCTGTTCAACCATAAAAAGAGCCATATCATTTACTCAAAAATAGAGTTGATATGGCTCTTTGGTATCTATTGGTTACAATCTGTAACTTTTTAGAGTGGATATTTTAGTTTTGACACGTCCTCTTACTTCTTTAATACTATCTTATCATACTGTTCTTCTGCTTTTATTTCAGTATATTTCGGTGCATCGATCATTTCAACCAGCGCACGAAGTACGGGGCCTTCTCCCATCGGATCATTCTCCTGAGTAGGACGATTATAATAATAAGCCACAGAAGGCATGATGCCGGTACCAACACAAATAGCAGTCACATCACCATTATCGGAAATCTTCTTCATCATGCCCTTTAAACCTTGTTCCGCCACATAAATAAAATCTGGATGCAACCAGCCTTCTTTGACACCACGGGCAATGCCGAAGACAAACATGGCTGTTCCGGTAATTTCCTCATAAGAATCTTCTTTATCAAGTAACTGATGCCACAAACCGTTTTTACCCTGATAACGGGCAACGCCACTGGCCTGCCGGCGAAAATTCTCAATCACCGCCTCACGCATCGGATGATCTTCCGGCATCATACCAAGTAAATCTGCCTGTGCCATAAACACCCAGCCGTTTGCACGACTCCAGTGGGCTACCCCATGTTCTTTGTTATCAGTATGGTAGCAATGATAATAGAGGCTCTTTTCCGGACACCACAGATAGCGGGTATAATTCAAGACCTGATTGGCAGCATCATTAAAATACTTTTCATCACCGGTCATTTTTCCCATACGTGCCAGGAAAGAGATAGCCATGAAAGCGTCATCCGCCCAAATTGTATTGACATGCGGCCAAAGACGTGCAATCGTACCATCTACCAGGCGAGGTTCGGCATAATTCAAATGATCGGCTGTTTCATTCACATAATTAAGAAAAGCTTCATTAGGATGCCGCATCTGCAGATCAATCAGACTGGCCCCCATCGGTCCATTGTCATCCAAACGTTTAGCACGGAATATCATGTGCCAACTCAACTTACGAATTGCATTCCAGCCTCCCTCTTTGAAAGCCTGATCGTATTGACGACGGAAGAAATCAAGATTGCCTTCATTGAAAACAAAATTCATGTTCTTCAAGACGTATCTGTCATACTTCTGATCGCCTACTTTGTCGGCAAGCTCCATCAATGCGATGTTAGTAACGCCATTCGTATAATGCCAGTTGTTATACTTGCAGGCCACTTTCACATCCATTAACAAAGGAAGTTTCTTCACCGATTTGTAAACTTCTCCCGTCTTGGTATTCTTGAATTCGTAGGTAGTACTATCTAATATTCGGTCGGCAATTTTCAACGCAGCCTCTTTCGCCGTCATCTTAGTCTGGGCGGAAAGAGAGATAGTACACAAGAAAAGAGCACAAGATATAAAGATTTGTTTCATGGATTAATAGATTCTTTTTTATGATTATTTAGGCAGATTAAAAGCGGCTGTCATTTCGCGCATCTGTGCTTGAGACATGCCATCCGGAATGAAACCCATATTACGTGCACTGATATAAATCTGTGCAGACTTGCTCAGTACATCAATCTGATCGAATGCATCCATAATATCCTCACCGACAGCGCAAGCACCGTGTTTTTCCCACATGACCACATCGTACTCATCGAGTTCTTTAATGGTAGCTTCCGCCAATGCCACAGAGCTGGGCAATGCATAAGGTATTATACCCAGACCACGCGGACAGAAAGCCTTCGTTTCGGGTATCATGCTCCAAAGCAGATTGGTCAATACATCTTTCTCCAAAAAAGGTTTGTGATGTGTCATTGCAATCAATTCAATGGGATGTGTGTGCAAAGAAGCTTTGTAGGTAGACCCTTTACTGATAAGGTAATTGTGCATGCACAAATGTGACGGCAACTCGGAAGTCGGCAATACCGGCTGATCGGCGATGATAACATAATTTGCGCAATCATCGAGGATACGAATGATGGAACCGTGTTCCATCGGCCAACGTGCCAAATCACGCATGCGTTTATTCGTTCCTTTGCAATAGAAATAACAACCTTTCAGATAAGGCAGTACGGTGCCGATGGGTTTTGCTTCACTAATAGGAACCCAACTGCGTATCTCATCATCCACAAACCCGGTAATATTCACAACGATATTGCCACCATTACGTTCGGCCCAGCCTTTTTGCCAAAGATATCCGGCTACTTCGGCAGCCTTATTTACTTCATTAGTAAGAGCCGGACGGTTTTCCAAAATTGATTTCATCTTTTTATCTGCGATTTATTCCCTATGGACATAACCATTACTCGATCTTTATCCATAAGTACATTAACGATTTTCTATTTGTTATAAAAACAAGAATCGGTTCATTTTCTCTCCTACGATTGCCTGATTTACCTTATGCTTGTGCCATCGCCACTACCACAATGGAAGAAATGAGAACAATCAGTCCGAGAATTAAAACTGCGATTGTCGAATTGTTTACCCCTTTCCATTCTTTCAAAAGAATTCCCCAAACATTGCTGAAAGTAACATTCAATGACATCAGAATGCTCCATGAAAACGCCAATAAGACAGGGCTTTCCGTCAGGAAACTTTTCCCCATCTCCAAGCCAAAGAACTGTGAATACCAAAGTACTCCGGCAAGGGCACAAAACAACAGATTATTAACCAGTTGTCCGCCTTTCACTGAGAAATATTCCTTACCGGTCTTATTCTTGATATTCTGTTGTATGCAATACGCTGCATTGGTAAAGAATCCACCCAGGGTCACCAAAAATATAACCGGAAGGCCGGCATATAAAGCTTCCACTCCATTGGCAAGGGCTGCCTCCTTAATAGGCGTACCGGCATCCAGCCCAAGAGCAAAACAAGCGCTCATCACACCTGCCAGCAAAGCAACCAGTAGTCCCTTGGTCAATGCAAAATCTTTAACAGCAGCCTTTTTCTCCTCCTCAGTCATGTTTTTGGAGCGCAGACTTCCGGCATAACCGATAATCGCAATGCCTGCCAAGGTGATACCTACGCCGATAAGCAACATCAAACCGTCACCGTGAAACAAATCTTTTCCGGCAAAGATGGCAGGAAAAAGCGTACCAAAACCGGCACAGGTGCCCAATGCAATACTTTGTCCCAAAGCCACACCAAGATATCGCATACTGAGTCCGAACGTCAAACCTCCGACTCCCCATAGCACTCCATAGACCATAGCAGGTACAGCACCACCGGAACTCCACAAATCCATCAGGCTACTCTCTGCCGGCACAGCCAACAAAGCGCCCAACAAAGGAAACACGAGCCATGCAAAAATCCCCTGTACCAACCAGAAACTTTCCCACGACCAGTTTTTCACTTTATTAATAGGCACATACGAACTGCTCTGCCCGAAACTGCCAATGGCTATAATAATAAGACCTATCAGTGTATTCATGTATTTAGTGATAAGTGATTAGTGAGCACTCTTTTTATTCTCTTTTCAAAGTTACCTCAGTCTCGTATTTTTCTATCTCTGCAATAAACTCTTCGCCAACCGGAACATTATTCTTCAAACAGAACATATCCCACACGGCATTCCACGGAAGTGATTTAGCTTCTTCGAGCAGAGCCAGGCGTTCGAACAACCGATCGTTGGCCTCATATTCACGCAATTTGGCAATCGGCTCCAGCAATCCTTGCAAGAAACATTTCTGTGTGGCACGGCTACCGATCACATAAGCACCAATACGGTTAATGCTGGCATCAAAATAATCCAATCCGATATGCACACGGTCGAGAGCATTGCAGCGCACCACCTCTTTTGCCAGATCCAGCGTTTCATCATTCATGATAGTCACATGATCACTATCCCAACGAACCGGACGGCTGACATGTAACATGATTTCCGGAGTGTAAAGCAACAGTGAAGAAATCTTGTCTGCTACACTTTCGGTAGGATGGAAATGGCCGGTATCGAGTGTCACTATCTTATTACGACTCGCACCGTAGCCGATATAGAAATCATTTGAACCCACCGTATAACTTTCCAGACCGATACCGAACACTTTCGATTCGATGCAATCTTTCATATTCTTATATTCAATGGCAAAGATCTGATCCAAAGAGTCTTTCAGCAGTTCACGATAAAGCAACCGATTCACCGTGATATCCTTACTTCCGTCGTGTACCCATAAGTTCATGATACAGGGATCACCCTGACGCTTGCCCATCTCTTCGGCAATAGCACGGCAACGTTTGGTATGCTCGATCCAGAAATCACGAATGCCTTTGTCCGGATTCGACAAGGAAAGGTTTCCGCTTTTCGGATGAGAGAAAGAAGTAGAGTTGAAGTCCAGCTTCATGCCGTGTTCCGCTCCCCATTGCATCCAACTCTCAAAATGTTTCGGCTCTACTTGATCACGGTCCACAAATAGACCACCGAAATCGCCATAAATCTCATGCAGATTCAAACGGTGAGTTCCGGGGATATAGGAAGCTGCTTTCAATATATCCTGTCTCAATTCTTCTATATTACGGGCTTTTCCCGGATAGTTGCCGGTAGCCTGAATACCTCCGGTCAGCGAACTGCCTGACTCAAATCCCGTTACATCATCTGCTTGCCAGCAATGCAAAGACAATGAGATCTTCTGTAAATCTTCCAAAGCCTTATCAGTATTGACACCTACAGCCGCATAACGTTCTACTGCAATCCCGTAAGCTCTCTTAATCAGTTCTTCTTTCATGATATTATATTTTTAAAATGTATATAAGCTTGTCCCCAGTTTTCCATGTTCCGGGGTTGGTAAGTTTTCAAAGGAATAGAATGATGAATGAGTTTTCTCATTTCCGGCACATCTGCAGTTTCACCTAACGCCATAGCCTGCATCATGACGTTGCCAAGAGCAGTCGCCTCTGAAGGTCCGGCCACAACCGGAATTCCCGTAGCATTTGCCGTAAACTGATTAAGTAATTCATTGCGGCTTCCTCCGCCTATCACATGAAGCGTTTCAATTGGCCGGGATGCCAATCCGCGCAGATCATCCAACACTTGGCGATAACGCAATGCCAGACTCTCAAAGATACAGCGTACAATCTGACCACGAGTTTCCGGAACAGGCTGATTCGTATCCCTGCAATATTTACGGATGGCATTTTCCATATCATCGGGATTGGCAAAGAGTGGATTATCCGGATTGATAAGGCTGCGGAAAGGCTCTGCCGTCTCGGCTTCGGCAATCAACTCCGGATACGAAGTTTCTCCCCATCCGGCACGACAGCGTTCCAACAGCCACATTCCACAGATGTTTTTCAGTAAGCGAATGGTTCCGGCCACTCCCCCTTCATTCGTAAAATTCAAATTCTCCGTCTCTTCAGTAATCACAGGAACATCGGTTTCTACACCCATCAGCGACCATGTTCCACTACTTAAATAAGCGAAATCCGGATTCAATGCCGGGATGGCAGCCACTGCCGATCCGGTGTCATGCCCGGCAACAGCGATAACAGGAACAGCCCCCAATCCGGTGATCTTCCTGATTTCTTTTGTCAATGTTCCAATTCTTTCCCCCGGATATACCAAACGTCCGAAATGTCCTTCCGTCAGCCCGACCGCTTTCAATAATTCCGGTTCCAATCTGCGGGTTTCTGCATTTACCAATTGTGCCGTACTGGCAATCGTATATTCCGTTACCATCTCCCCTGTCAGCATATAACTCAAGGCATCCGGAATAAATAATATTTTATCTGCTGCAGCCAGTGCACTGTCATTATTGCGTCGCAATGTATCCAATTGGAACAACGAATTAAAATTCAGTATCTGAATGCCCGTTAACTTATACACTTTGCTGCGAGGAATACGTAAAAAAAGCGTCTCCGGTGCCCCATTGGTTTGAGGATCGCGATAAGCATACGGCTGACGTAACAGATGTCCGTCCTTTCCGATACAGACAAAATCGACTCCCCAAGTATCGATACCGATCGAAAGAAGTTTCACATCCTGTCTGCCCGCAACCAATTTCAACCCCTCTATAACAAACTGATAAAGTGCATAAATATCCCAATAAAAATGTCCACCAACCTCTATGAGGCGGTTAGGGAAACGATTCACTTCTTCCAATTCCAATCTGCCCTCTGAGAAAGAGCCTAATATCGTACGGCCACTGGTAGCTCCCAAATCAACCGCAAAAAAACAATTTCTTATCATGTCTTATTTTAATATTGACCTATCTTTCTATACTGACGCAAAAATAAAGGAATCGAGTCCTATTCATGCTACATATTTTGACACAAAAAGTATCTTATTTGACAATTTGATTCACCCCTTCACAAAAGCGGGTTATCAGCATTTCTCCCTTCTCATGACGAATCGTCACATTCTTCAATGTTATGTTCCGGCTATATACGAATTCGGCCCCTAACTGGGAAGTAATATCCAAGTTTTCAAGTGTTATGCCATCGATCGGCATTTCCGGAATACCATTGAAGAAGAGTGCTCTCCGGGCATTGGAACATACCAGATTCGAGATATGGATATTTCGGAAACAAGGGGTCGTCTCATCCACAGGCAATGGGGTCACTTTTGACGGTACAGCCTCACCACTTTCCAGCACTTCAACAGCTGACTTACCTCCGTAGTACAAATTGAAAGTAACAGGTTCCGTAGGAATATCCATCATGGAAACATTACGTATCCAGATGTTTTCAACAATGCCACCCCTACCACGCTTACTCTTGAAACGAAGACCTACATCAGTACCCAAGAATTGGCAATTACTCACAGACACATTGCGTATTCCGCCACTCATCTCGCTGCCCACCACGAATCCGCCATGTCCTTTGAACACCGTGCATCCGTCTACTACCACATTTTCACAAGGGCGGGCACGCCGGCGTCCGTCCTCATCTTTTCCGCTTTTCAGGCAAATTCCGTCATCTCCCACATCGAAAGTTGAGTTTACAATCAAGGCATTCTTACAAGATTCCAAATCCAGTCCGTCACCGTTTTGCGCATAGCTCGGATTACGTACCTGTACGTCTTCTATCAGCACATTCTCACACATCAACGGATGCAGATTCCATGCCGGAGAATTCTGAAAGATAACACCCTGTAACCATACATTTTTGCACTCTATCAGACTCACCATCACCGGACGAAGGAAATGACGCACACTCTGCCATTCTTCCTCCGTTGTCAAGTTCTGAGGAACATTCATATTGCTGATCGTATCTCCTTTCAGCGTCTGTGGATAGGGAAACCAATAGGTAGGACGCTTGTAGACTCCGCCCCGGGCTATTGTCTGTTTCCAAACGCTCTCCGTTACTTTCTCCCGTTTCAAAGGCCGCCAGAAGTGACCGTTCCCGTCAATAGCTCCCTGTCCGGTGATGGCTACATTTGTCAGGTGACGTCCCGATATAGGAGATTGACATCTGCGGGTATCCAACCCTTCAAACACCGTTTCGACCAAGGGATAAAGTTCCACATCCGGGGATAAAAGTACTACGGCACCTTTCTCTATGTGAAGATCGATATTACTTTTCAATACGATAGGACCGGTCAGCCAGATTCCTGCCGGTACAATCAAATGTCCGCCTCCGCGAGACGACAATGTTTCGATGGCCTTTTCAAAAGCATCGGTACAGGGTAGCACTCCGTTGCCGACAGCACCAAAATCCGGCAGTGAGACCTTTAAATCGGGAAATCGGGGCGCTTCTACTTTTGGCATTGCAAAAGGAAGATTCCTGTACACTTCTTCATATTTATAAGCTTGTGCCCGGGACGGCAATACCGTCCATGCACAAAGAAACAAAACAATTAAAATTTTCTTCATTCGACTTTCTTTATATTAACCTCAACTCGATATAACGAACCGTACTATGCAGGAACAGGAGCTATGATAAACCCAGGCTCATTCTCCAAGATAATAAGAAGGTACCGGTGATTGCGGATATCCCATACTCCGATGCGTAATATAACTCCGGTAAAGTGCATCTTGCATCAATGTCACACGGCGGTCTTTTGCCGGAATGCAAGTGTGATAAATGCGCAACTCTCCGGGAAGTGCAGTTATCAACTCCTCCCGCCAATCCCCCTCCATATCGGCTATCATCAGGATGTCCCCTTCGATTCCTTCGGTCAGCGTCTCTCCTCCCCATTTCCAGATGCTTTGCTTCCTGCCGTTCGAAGAAGAGCCGGCTCCCCAACGGTTATCATCCCCCCGGAATGTTTCACGGAGCAGATCGGCATCCCACCAAATCCAATTCCGGCATCCCGGCACTTCCGCATTCGTTGTATTCAATTTCTTTCCATCCGAAGTCAACAGGTATTTATCCGTACTTCCACCTTTACGGTCCTCACTGGCAAAACACTCCATACCGGGATGTTCCGGATCAAAATCCGCCACCATGCCATCCCCCACATGATAGGTAGCATGTCCGATACCCCATATCAACTGTCCGGTACGGGCATTCACCACAGACACTCCGCGGCCGTCTTCCTTCTTGGGCTCGCTAACCATAAAGACCTGTAAGCCTTCCTTCTCAGGATGTAACTTACACAGATAAGCCTTGTCACTATGCCCCAGTCCGGACGACCACAGCAAAGTCCCGTTATCATCGAGGATACAAGACCCCAACAATATCTCATCCCGACCATCACCGTCTACATCACCGACCACCATGCTATGTGCACCCATACTACGTACTACGGGATTCTCTTCATCACCATCCCAGCGCCACATCCGCTGCAGCTTCCCCTCTTTCAACTGCCAGGCATCCACCACCATCAGCTTATAAGTGCCACGAGCCGCAAGAATACAGGGTGTTTTCCCGTCCAGAAAAGCCATTCCCATCTGATTCCTATTCTGACGGATAAGATTTCCGTATCGGTCATTCCGTTCCGGCCAGTCCACCCGGTCTATCTCTTTCCCCGTCATCCCGTCCAATACGGACAAGTATTCACTTCCACCGCAAACGCGGCCTTTTTCGTTCTTTACATAATCATCACCGGCTGTTTTCACAGCAACCTCAGCCTTGCCGTCCCCGTTGAAATCATAGACGATAAAAGGTGAATACCAGATACCCGGCTCGATGCCCGGTCCCATATCATACGTCCAGAGCCATGTACCGTCGCTCAAATAAGCGGAAATTTGATAAGTCTTACCGGATGTATCTCCCGGCATGCCCGGATCTACATTGGTTTCGGGAGTACGGATGATATAATCGTAGATACCATCCCCATTCAAGTCGGCCAGAGCCATCTTACCTGCTTTGGCATTATCTTTCAAACGGATGGAGGTATAGTTCTTACTCTTCCCGGCTTCCACTTCAATTCTTTCGGACGCAACGGGGTTCTGTCCCTTCAACACAGGCACCACCCAATAGGAAGCGACTCCCTCGGCTGGTGTACCGTCTACAAAATCACAAGTTTGACGTATAGGCTTGTCCGTCAAACGGTGGGTTTTGCCATTTGCTTCGCGATATACATGAAAAGCAGTAGCCGGTGCATCCGTGTCCAGCAACCGCCAACCCAGGTAAACACCCTTCCCGTCTTGAGAAGGCGTTGCATACAAGCCACGGTTCAGCCGTTCCGTAACCCGTTCTGTGGCAAATCCTTCCACCAATGGTTTGGGTTCGTGCCGGGGATCCAGTATCTCGTACATATACCGTCTTTCGCGGGAATCTTGCGCAAAAAGAGTAGCCACTGCAAAAGAAATGCAGAGTACAAAAGCAATTCGTCTGTTCATGATAAATAATTAAAAAAGTACTTTTTTCATCGGAATCAATTTTACCGGGCCTAACAACCCGCTCGGTACGGGCCGCCAGTTTTCATATCCGGACTTCTTATAATGGAGGCTGACAATGTTGGCATCCTTGAAAATGCGCCAAGGCACCTGTCTCCTATCCATATCGGCAATACGATTGGCCGGTAAATTGGTTACTTCCACTTCCAATGTATTCTCGCCCGGGTGCAGATACCTGCCAATCAGACAACGGAAAGGAACCGACCACAAGACAGCGACCTCTTTCCCATTGACGCGGACACGGGCACTT
>CAVCAX010000214.1:0-5268 GCA_963599995.1 Coprobacillus sp. CAG:698 | reverse complement strand
CTTTCACGCACATCTCCCAAGTCGAGCATCCATTCGGGAACCGCTGATTTCTCAAGATGGAACTTAAGAGAATAGCAGGCTGTCCCCATCGTGTTTTTCACTTCACTTGCCGACAACTCCGTCCACGAACCCAATTCCACAGAATCAGGGGCGGCGATCACAACCGGCATGCTTTCCACAAAGCGGAATCCCCATCGATCCGACATTTTTTCCCCTTCGGATGCCGGATGCCAGTAATCCCATGCAGAAGCCTGTATATCACTTCCGGCAAAAGTCTTCAGCAGCAAAGACTCTCCCGAAGCCAACTGTAAATACACCTCCGTACCCCCGTCGGCCTGACGAACAGCCGCCTTGCCACTCTCACCATTCACCGGATTGTAAATCATGACAGACTCCGCCTGTACCCCTAAAGGGATCCATCCTTCCGTATCTTCCGCCTTCAATGCAGAAATAAAATAATGATTGCCTTCTTCATTGGCACGCCGAATGCTGCTTAATCCGAATTTCTTCTTCATCGTTTCCGGCAGAACTCCTGTTCCTGCCAATGTACACTCATAGTCCGTTCCAAATATAATCCGTCCTTTACGCACCTTATCTTTTTGTTCCATCAACTTCCGGAAAGCCGCACGGCGTGTCTCCAACTGGGCATATCCGGGTACATCCTGCGGAAATTGCTCCAGAAACACAATCGTTGCCCCTTCATCTGCCAGACTCCACAACTTGGCAAGCACATCGTCCGGCATCAAACGGGCGCCGGGAATAAGTAACGCGCGATAAGCCGTTCCCCCCGAAGTGACCAGTTTCCCATTGACACAAGTAAGGCTGCGTATAAAATTATCGGAAATATAATCCAAATCATACCCCGCATCATTGACCCGATGTACCGCATCGATAAAACGGGGAGCGCGCTTCGCCATCTTATGAATGTCAAACATCAGCAGACGTCCGTCCTGCTCCTGCCACATATCATAAACAGGCAGATAGATCAGAAAGTCATTATCCGGTTTTCCCATCTGCAAAAAACTTTGGCAACGGGCTATGTAATCAAAAAATGTCGGTGCGTCACGCCAGATACTGTTCGTAGGACTCATATCAACGGCTGCATAGAATTTCCATCCCGGCCATGCAGCCTCAGCAGGCGAATAAGTGGTGCCATGAAAATACGTATGATTCACACCCGAAACAAACATCAGATCGATATCCGGTTTACACTGCGACAGTGAAGTCCGGAAATGTTCCGTCAGCCAAGTGAAGGTTTCGGAAGTCGTGTAAGGCTTGCCGGCTATATGAGCAGCCGAAGATGCATATTTCAACATAGACAGCTCCGAATCGTTGGGGCGTGTCAACGAATCCTTACGCAAGCCCCGGATAGCAAAATCAGAAAGCCCGAACCCTTCACACTCGGGGATATCCACCGTGGCATACAGGTCGATCAGATTACCGGGCGAGCCATGTGCCTGATTACGGGTCTGAGAACCATGTGAATGCGCCCACTCCGTCCACTGCCGGGTAAAATTCTCCAATAGCAGTTCCGCCATCGTCTCCCGGTAATCAGAGATGATACGGGCAACCGTATCCGTCCGTCTCTCTGACAGGAATTCCGGAAGATGTTCTTCCAGTTTATAGCCGCGACGAATGGCGAACTCATCAAAAAAGTTCTCCGTCCAATCCGCTTTATAGACCTCATAAGAATCATTGAAGAAATTATGCGGATAGGGCGTTCCCGACGAATCGAAAGCACGCTCGAAACGCTCCAAGTAATTCTTCACGGCACGGGCGGACAAATGATCCATCACGTACCCCTCACCGCCGGGAGCCGCCCTTTTCACTTTTTGGAAAGTCTTCCCGCAAAAAGCAGCAATCAATTTCCAATTGCCCTTCGGGGCCTTCCATTGCAGTCTGCCTTCTTTTGTCACCTTATCCGTCACGTCAATGCACTGCCCTTCATCAGAATAAGCCATAAGCCGGCTCAACTTTGCATAGGGCAGTTGTCTGGAATCGGCAACCTCTATTTTTTCCTTAAACGGCTCTCCGCCTTTCCATTCATATTCAGTGATGAGAAGTTTACCGGCAGCATCTTCTATCCCGACTTCCGGTCCGCCAAAAGGCCATCCGGTCCCGGTATTCATATCGATCTGCATCCCCAAACGGGTGGCTTCGCTCTCCGTATATTGCAACATCTCCATCCAAGAAGATGAAAGAAACGGAATCTCATTTGCCTCATTCCCCTTTACCCCATAAATAGGGGTGATCTCCATCGTCCCCATCCCCGCTTTCGCATAGGTATCCAGATTACGGGTTAAGTTTTCTTTATCTACGGCGCTTCCCATCCACCACCAGCGGGCGGCAGGTTTCGCCTCGGTCTGTATTTCCGGCCAGTCCACCGTCTGAGCATCGGTAAAAGTGCACACCAACAGAGCCACCAACAATATTTTTCTTTTCTTATTCATCCTTTTTCTCTTCCTTTCCTCCACACGCGGTTTCTCTGTATGGGAAACGCTATTTATTCAATTCGATACATCCCATGATAAAGGGACCGGTAGCCTTTGCATCGTTATCGCGCATTTTCTCTCCGATATAATATTCGAAACTGCCGTCACGATACGGATGTCCGCCCAAACCGCCTACCTGACAACAACGGGTCAATGTCAGTGTACCATCCGCATTTTCTACCAGCAGTTTATCTTTCAATCCTTTAAAGGCCTTCTCTGCCACTGCTTTGTATTTTGCATCGATATATCCTTTATTCACCGCTTTTGCATAGGCATACATACATTGGGAAGTAACGGATGCTTCCGGAAAATTCTCTTCACAATTGGGCTGGTCAATCACCTGATACCACAAGCCGGCCTTATCCTGATATTTTGGGAGAGTATCCGCCAAGCCCTGTATCCAACTTATCATATCGGCACGTCCGGAGTGTCCTTCCGGAATATAATCCAGCGCATCGACCAATGCCATAAACCACCAACCGATACTACGCCCCCAGAAATTAGGAGAATGCCCGGTTTCCGGATTGGCCCAACGCTGACTTTTACTCTCGTCCCAAGCATGATGATACAAGCCGGTTTCGGCATCATAAGTATGTTTGTGGCAAAGTGTGAACTGCTTCACCGCCTCATCGATCCACTCCGGGCGATTAAACTCCGCACCATACTGTGCCATGAAAGGAGAAGCCATATACAAGCCGTCCAGCCACATCTGGTGCTGGTAAATCAATTTATGCCAATATCCTCCTTCCAACGTACGCGGATGTCTTTTCAACTGCTTTATCAGCTCGTTCATTGCTTTTTTATATTTCTCGTTTCCCGTCTCGCGATAAACATCGAAAAGTACTTTTCCCGAATTGATGAAATCCAAATTATAAGTAGACATATCGTATAAATGAATTTCTCCTTTTTCATTGATCAATGAATCGGCCCAGGCTTCCACATAATCAAAATAACGCCGTTCACCCGTTTGTCTCCACATCCGGAGCATGGCGCAACAACCCACTCCCTGTGCATAGCCGAAAAACAGGCGTTTGCCATGATCCAGTTGATACGCTTTCGGAAAACGGTGCATCTCCGAATCGGCAAACCAGCGTGCATAAGTATCGGGAGCAAAATGATCGGTACGAAAAGGGACTGCCGGAAATCCTGCCTTATTATAAAGATTCACCCGAAAGAAATTTCCATAACCATAACGTACGGCTACCGGCTGAGGAACTTCCGGTGCCGACAATTCCAGTTTACTACCTTGAACAGTAGCCGTAGCCGGATAAAAGCGGGCATCAGCCCCGGAGAGAAAGAACCCTTTTACCGGAGCATTTTCCGGGGTTTGTAATCCGCCTTCCGCATAATCAAAAGTCAACGTTACTTTTCCGTCCTTGACCTTCATACTCTTATAAAGCGGCCCCGAATAAGCTGTTTTTTTACCATATTGTTTCGCCAAAGCCCAGGCAGCCAAGCGTTCACCAGTCACCCGTTTGTTGCGCGGATGAATATCCGTAGAATCACCGGCATCTGTTATTACCGCCATGCCTATATTTTTCAAACCGCTTTGCCAGGTTTTCAATTGTGCTTCACGAATACCTGCCGGTTGTTTGTAATGCGGTGCAATCTGTACGAAATAAAAGGGCATATCAGCCTGCCCCCATTCCTGCCGCCAACTGTTTATCAGATTAGTGAACACCTCCTGATATTTTTCATAACGGATTGAATTGGATTCTCCCTGGTACCAGATATTTCCCTTAATGGTATATCCTTTGATCGGGGCAATCATACCGTTCCACAACGTGGCAGGTACTTTGCATTTGTCTTTCTCACGCTTCACGTTCTGCGGGGCAAACTCTTCCATGACATCGGCATATAAAGGATTGTCTTTCATCACCCCCATCTCTGTCCACGATTCGGCATGGGTACCTCCCCAAGTGGACTGAATCAGTCCGACCGGTATCTGCAATTCTTTATAAAGTTTACGGCCGAACATAAAGCCGACTGCCGAAAACTCTTTCACATTTTCCGGAGTACAAACCAGCCATCGGCCGATGCAGTCCTCTTTCTCTCCCTCAGGAGCCAATTGATGCTCCACATGGAAAAGCCGGATGGAAGGGTAATCGGCATCCCTCATCTCCTCCGTTTCATTCAGTATACCTGTTTTCCATTTTACATTCGGATCACGAGCCACCGGAAATTCCATATTCGACTGTCCGGTGCAAAGCCATACTTCACCTATTAATATATTATGTATTGTGATCGTGTTCTCTCCCCTTACGGTCAGCGTCTGATCATACATCACACCGGGAGTCTTGACTTTCACTTCCCAATGTCCGTCAGCGGGTGTCTGCACCGTATAAATGTTTTTATCCCAAGAGGTAGAAACAGTAACTTGCTCACCCGGACGCGCTTTTCCCCAGAAACGAATCTGAGAGTTTTGTTGTAATACCATATTGTCCGATAAGATAGCAGGAAGTGTAATCTTGCCTTGTACAGGCAATGTACCGATATAGAAAAGTAAAAATATAAAATACCAAAACTGCTTTTTCATGTGTTTTTGATAGTTTAAAAGATTAATGGAATTATTAATGTCGCAAAAATAGGCAGAATCGACCGAAGTATCGGTTTGCTTTTTGATTGTAATCTTATTCTTTTTGTCGTTTCATATCCCAAAATCAAGCAATAAGAACCACCTTTATGACTTGCAAAAAATTTGTAATGGACTGATTGAAATCCATCAAAATCATAAGAAGTAAAAATTATAGCACCCATACGGACACATTTCACACGA
>CAVCAX010000213.1:1264-6543 GCA_963599995.1 Coprobacillus sp. CAG:698 | reverse complement strand
ATCGAAGAACGAGAATCCCTCACCCCAGAGTTCCAGCCGACGTTGCGTATACACATCTTCAACGGTGACATTAGTCTCATTCCAATCCGGATCTCTGTTTTCCATAAGCTCTCTCAACACTTTGGCCGCCATATCAGTCTTGTCGAGATGCGCATAAGCCTCTGCCTCGATAAGAACCATTTCTGAAGCACGCATATAAAGATAATCAGCCAACCATCCGGAAACTTTTTTGAATTTGAGATTTACGTATTCCGGAAGATCTGCTTCACTTTTAGTGTAAACCACGTGTAAAGTGGTGCCCGGAGCTACAAACTGAGACTTACGTACATCATTGGCTGTAAGTTTATCGTACAATCTTGCGTCTATGGAACGATACATCCCCACTGCACCACCGTAACCTTCATCAAATGAACAGCACCAGGAGGCGAAACTGGCAAACATCGGAGTCGTATTGGCTGTAATGTCATATCCCCACATCCATTCCTTCTCGTTGATATCACCGAATGTGGCACTTTTCAACTCATCCATTGTCATAAGGGAATATCCGGCGCGGGCTTCTTTTGCCATATCGGCCGCTTCCTGCCATTTGTTCATCACCAAATATGCACGTGCCAATATGCCTCTTGCCACATCTTCATTAATTATCGCTTTGCTTGTCCTTGTCCATCCTTTCAGATGCTCGATTGCTGCCAGACAGTCTTTTTCTACTTGCGCATAGATCTCCTTGACAGGTACACGCTCCATTCTTGATCCTCCTTCAGCTTCCGTTAGGATAAGAGGGACACAAGGGGCATCCATGTGATCGATATATGTTTTCTGATATTTCTGTGCTAAATACAAATAGCTGAAACCTCTGATTGCCAACGCCTGACCTTTCAAGGCTTTAAGTTCGGTCGAACTGGGGGTCTCTAATTTTGCCAATGCCTCATTGGCACGGTTTATAGCAGTAAAGAAAAGGCCCCAATGCTGCGCTGTACGTATGTAGGGAGCTCCGCTGTATTGAAAAGTATAATCGAATCCATAAGCGCCGGATTGGTTCAATGCCACATCGTTGCTTTCCGTATCCAATTTCAAAAACATACCTGTCAGTCCCCAATCCTCACCGTTACTTCTATCGACATAGTAGTTGAGAAAGTGACCGTATAAACCCTGTACAAGAGGAGCTATCAACTTCGCTTGCTCCGATGGAGGGAGATCGTTTATCTGTTTCTCTGTTACAACCCCCGTCTGATCAACATCCAGGAAGTCGTTTCCACAAGATGAGGCAAGTATTGAGCATGCAACTGTGATGAATAATTTATATTTTTTCATATTTTATTATAGTTAAAAATTAATAGATAATCCCAGTGATATTGTTCTGATTGCAGAATAATAACTGGTCGATACATCACCGGTTATTTTCTGTCTCGGGTCCAGACCTGTTCTTTTTGATCCCAAGAACAGGTTGTCGCCGACAGCATAAACTCTTAAAGATTCAATGTACAGTTTCTTTAATGCATTCTTTGGGAAAGTGTATCCTAAAACTACATTTTTGAGGTTGAAATAATCGGCTCTGGTCAAGAAACGGTCAGATACTGCACCATCCATTTTTCCGATTTGCACTTTCGGGACATCTGTTTCAGTGTGGGTAGGTGTCCATCTGTCGTAGATATCGGTCGACCAATTGACACCGTCCTGTCCGTATCCCATGAGCGAAGAATAGGGAGAATCCATAACATATCCCCCGAAAGAGAATGCTGTGCTTACAGACAGATCAAATCCATAAGCTTCCACCGTTGTTGACAATCCACCGTAAATTTTGGGCAGGGTCGATTTTCCTATTTGCAGGCGGTCTTCACTTTGAGGGTCATTCGTTACTCCAATGATATTGCCGCTTGCATCCAGATCCGTATAAAGGGCATCCCCGGTATTCGGGTCTACGCCTACGTATTGAACCATATACCAATCATACAAGCTGCCTCCTTTTTTGCGCCAGTAGTCTCCGGCCGCATAGCCTGAAGGGTCTTTGCCTGTAGCCAGTTTGGTCAGTTCGTTTTTATAGTGTGTCAGATTCAAGGCGACATTCCATTTAAAGCTGTTCAAGTCAATGATCCGGGCATTCAGTTCCACTTCAACCCCGGTGTTTTTCATGTCCATATCATTGACATATTGTGCGGTGGGACTGCCTTGCGAGAGGGCTAAAGGTTTGGCATACAGCAAATCTTTCGTACTTTTTATAAAGAATTCGGCGCTACCGACCAAACGGCTATCCCAAAAGCCAAATTCAACTCCTACATTGAAATTCTGGCTCTTTTCCCACGTAATCTCTTTATTTCCACGGAATGAGTATTCCATGCTGGGTTCATCGTCTTGATTGATAACTGTATACTGGTCCATATACGGGGTGTTGTTGGGTAAATTGTCATTACCTTGAGTACCAAAGCTTGCCTTCAATTTCAGGTCGCTCAACCAGTCTGTGTATCTCAGGAATTCTTCCTCCTTCAGTCTCCATGAAGCACCGACCGACCAGAAGCTACCCCAGCGGTTGTCCGGATGGAATCTTGAAGAGCCATCGGTACGATAACTTGCACTGAGGTAATATTTATCATTGAAGTTGTATTTCAATTGGCCGAAGAACCCTTCCAAACGATATTGTGCTGTTTCAGAGCTTGCTCTCATTAATTTTACACCGTTAGCCAGGTCGGGATTATTGGGTATCAGGAATTGCTCTTTCATGGCAGATAAAGCGGTCAGTTTGTCGGACTTGGTCTCATGTCCCAGCAACACGTCGAAACTGTGACTCTTGTATTGGTGTGCCCATGTCAGTAACTGGTTACTGTTGATTACAAAATACCGTTGAGACTTTTTGGTACCGCGTCCGTTTACATTGGCTGCATCGCCTGCAACAGGTGTTTGGAATGAGGTTGAAGAAGTCGTGAAATTATCGACACTTAGATTGGCTATGAGTTTAAAGTCTTTCAAGAAACTTATTTCGCCAAAAACTTTGGCACCCATATTGTCGATGATTGTTTCCGAAACGTTTTTTTCTATGACGGTATATGGGTTGTTATTGGCCGCAACAGGTCTTTGTTTGCCGTTGGCAACTCCAAAGTCAAGGAGGTCTTCTCCATTCTCGTCTTGCATGATGTTGCCATTGGCATCACGTTGCCAAATCGGATATATCGGAGCATTGTATTGCCCGAAAGAGAATAAGTTACCGGCCGTCCCGGCTTCAGCGCTATAATTGGTAGTTGTCTGGCTGTAAGACACATTTGCACCGACTTTCATCCATGAAGTAACCTGATGATCTACATTGACACGGCCTGCATATCTTTTAAAGTCCGAATTCTTGACAAACGATTCGTCTCCCAGGTAATTAAGCGAAAGATAGAATGTTGTTTTTTCATTACCGCCACTGAATGTTGCATTGTATTCCTGGCGTAAACCTGTCTGATAAGGATCTTTCAGCCAGTCGTCGTGGTAAAGCAGCTGGGCGTTAGGGTTCAATCTCCCGGTGACGGGATCTACCAGCAGTTCATTGGCTACATTGTATGAATTATACCCACCAAGGCGTCTGATCATGTTTTTGGAAGCATAGATTCCTGCTTGTAAAGGACTCATTGGAGTGGCACCGTATATCTGCTCGTTTTTCAATGCTTCCCAGTAGAGTTCATAATAGTCTTGTTCGTTACGGATTGTGTTATATGGGGATACTGCACGTGTGTTTCCTCCCCATTTGGCATCTACTGTAATCTTTGTCTTGCCTGAGCTGCCTTTCTTGGTCGTAATCAGAATAACACCGTTACTGCCCCGTGCTCCATATAGAGAGTTTGCTGCAGCATCTTTCAATACGGTCATAGACTCTACATCTGCGTTATTGATAGAATTCAGTGAACCCTCGTAAGGCATACCGTCCACTATAATCAGAGGGGATTTGGACGCGAGGATAGAACCTATACCGCGGATATAAATGTTGGCGCTGCTTCCCGGCTGTCCGCTTTCGGCTGTAGTCTGCACTCCTGCAACGGCTCCATCCAAACTCTTACTCAAGTTGGAAACCTGCATCTTTTCAAGGGTCTTACCGTCTACTTTGGCTGCCGAACCGGTGAACGATGATTTCTTAGCTGTACCGTAAGCCACCACTATTACTTCATCAATCACCTGTGAATCAGATTTTAATGTAACCTTCACCGATGGCTTGATATCCACCTCCTGTGCCTGCATACCAATAAACGAAATCTGCAAAGTCTTTGCAGAACTATCGTTATCGCTAATTCGTTTATAATCAGTCGAATATGCCCATTGCATTTAACTTTGAAATGGAAAATTTCACCATTGTACTTGTCTGAAAATCAATCATATATTATTTTTCGCTCTTCTTGTATAGTGATATATGAGATACTTATTTGCTATTCATATATGTATATAATAATCTGATTAACAATAAATATCAGTTCTCCTTACCAATAAAATGGAATACTGTTTCTTTACTTTATAGTCAATTGGTCTGGGTAATGTCAGTTATTATTGTAGCCTTAAAGCCGGCATTGAATGTACAAAGCAACTTTCTAATGACATCTATGCATTATGTGTGAATATATTACCTCCCAATGTGTTTTTATAAGTATTTTCGGATAAAATGTAATTTTAACGTTTCAATTATTAACATTACAGTAACGGCTCTTTCATTAAAAACACTTTTTAATGAAAGAGCCGTTACTGTATAAGACCTTATAATGATCGGTTTATTTTAGCATAACTTTAGTACTACTCATTCCGGCAGATGTGACAACCTGTATGATGTACGTTCCATCAGGATAACCTGAGTACGGCAATGTATAATCGGCCGTTCCAACTCCTTCTGTTTTTTTGATTATCCTACCTTCCATGTCGACCAATGAAAGCTCAAGAATAGGCTGGGCGGACTTTATATAAACAGTTTGAGCCGCATTGTTTGCAACAGCAAACAGATTCGTATCAGGATCATCCACGTTTTCAGCTACAGAAGTGGGCGACTCTTTTACTATAATTTCCGTAGTTGTGTCTTTGTTCCCCCGTATCCTTTTCCACTCATTCCCATCTTGACTTTTATACATCATCCAAATCCGGTCGCCTTCTTCCGGAGTCTTGGTTATCGTACATGAAAATATTCCACCACTTCCATAGCCTATTTGCAAACCGCTCACAGACTCTTGGCTACTGATGAATTCTTTTATATTTCCCTGCTTATCGACCAAGGCCAACACAACCGACCCGGAAAAATTACGTATACCATAATTCACATAAAAACCGGCTTGTAC
>CAVCAX010000213.1:382-1254 GCA_963599995.1 Coprobacillus sp. CAG:698 | reverse complement strand
GCTTGTACCCGAAAGCGAACTCGAGGGGTGAAATCCGTCTCATTAGTATACAATCCGGCATAGAAATCGGACCCTGAACTTCCTGACACAAAAGCCAGATTGTCACAATAACCGGATCCCGATTCGGCTTTTTTCACACCGATAACGGCATCTTGACCTACAGTGAACCCACCTCCGGTATTGCCGCCTACTCCTTGTGAGTTAGGATCCAATGCGGACAATAAATAATAGCCGTTTGCCAGTCCGCCCCAGCCCCAATTGACATGGTAATAATTCGGTTTGTAACCATCCAATACAAACTGATGCCCTTCATTTTTTTTGTTACTGCCACCGTATATGACGAGACGTCCCTCGTCCAGTTCTTTCTTCAAAAGATCATCCCACTCCGTCTCCGTATACCATTCACGCATTTGTAAGGTCATGCTCTTATCGTATTTCATATACACCACCATTCCTCTCATGGCCGTTTGGGTTAAAGCCCCGCTCGAACTGGGTGTATACTCCATTTCCGAAAACACGCCACAGTGATACATCAACTGTGCAACGGCTTCTGCCTGTTCAGTCGAATAATTGCCTTTGGTATATTGATTCAACATATTATCCCAATCGTAAGCAACGTTGTAAGTAGCCGAAAGAGTGCGTTTGTATTGCTCTGTCGTATACTGAAAGGTCATTCCGCTTCCTTTGTCCGGCCACTGATTATGCTTCATGACAATGGCCAGAGCTGTCGCCACGCAGCCGGTCGGTGCTTGCGTACCGTTTATAGTCGGGCAGAGCAGATTGTAAGGAGCTGTCTGATTCCACAAGGCAGTTTCAATCAAGACTCCTTCCGAGTTGTCTGTCAAGTTTATTTCGTTTCTCAGTTTTTCCCA
>CAVCAX010000213.1:0-372 GCA_963599995.1 Coprobacillus sp. CAG:698 | reverse complement strand
GCCGTTTCTTCATCGGAGGCGATATTTTCTTCACGCGCCCGGTTAATCTGTTCTTGATAGTATGCCATCCATGATTTCAAATTGTCCGGCATGTTTTCGGCATGGAAACTATGAGTGTGGCTATATGCCAATATCGGCTTTGTTATATCATCTCCGGAAACAATTACAAATCCATTACCGCCTACTTTATTAAATACATAATACGCCGGAGATACATCCGATCGGGTGTACGTATTTTCACCAGTCCAAACCAAACTTACGTCTATTCCACCCGCTCTCGTTTGTGCATCAGCATTGGTCAATACCAATTTAGCAACTTTTTCTGCTGTTGCCACATCGACATTTTTGGCAAGAAAAGGAAATGGAATACAA
>CAVCAX010000212.1:25885-32826 GCA_963599995.1 Coprobacillus sp. CAG:698 | reverse complement strand
GAATAGAGACCGATTTCGTTGACTCAGAGTCGGACTTTTGGTCGGTTCTCGGTTGGGAGTAATGCTGCGATCTCACGTTTTTATATTATTGGCACTCCAACTGAATATTGTAGATTATTGCTTGTTTCCACATGTAATGGAAACTATGTAAATGGGTTATATATATACACGACAAAAAAAATATGAATAATGGATTATCTAACAGACTAATAATTTCGTTCAATCGTTAATAGAATTATATCATCCCTTATGTAAGAGAGGATACCGGTAGCCAATAAATCAAAAGAACAAGTGTGTATCTTTATAGACCGCCGAGTATCCATTTAGGCAGGGTGTCGCTGTGAAGCGATGCCCTTTTTTTAGGATGGTAAGTGTAATGCAGTAGATATTGGGGAACTGACAAAGGAGGGCGGAAAAAGATATAACGTCTTTCAAAAAAAGATATAGCATCCTTCAAAAAAAGACATAACATCTTTCAAAAAAAGATGTAATATGTTTTAATAAAAGATGTAGCGTCTTTCAAAAAAAGATATAACATCTTTTCCGATGAGTAGCTTGAACTTACAGAAGAGCGTTTTCGTTTGTCTTATCCATAGATGTAAAAAGCTGCTAAGAGCGCAATTCTAACGGCTTTTTGATAGAATGTGGGCTAATTGTGGTTGAACCTATGAGCTCCGGATTATGAACCTGTTGCTCTAACCAACTGAGCTGTTTCGTTATCAACACGTTAATTATATTTGAGCAGGCTCTGAGGTCAGTAATAGGCCAACACTGCACTCGCCATACAAGTTTGCAGAAAATCTTATTCACAATGAAACATTCTCCATTGCGATTTGCTTTGGACAAGAATAATCACTAATTTTGTGTTATTCTAAAACAGGAAGTTATGTCAAGTGATGTGGTAAAACAAGAACTATTGGCGAAACTGAAACAAGAACACTGTTTTTGGTCGTACAATGAGAACTCTATCAAGGATATCTCAGATGATATGCTGATTGAGAAAACCTTGTTATACCTTGACTTGGAAGAAATAAACCAACTGTTTCTAATTTATCCTTTCAAGAAAATCAAGCAGGTATGGCTGGATTATCTTGTTCCCCAAGCGGAATATCTCTACACGCTAAATCGTTTCTTTGCATGGTATTATTTCAAGGTTAAGAAGCCGGATGCTTATATAAAGTCTATGGCTACTCGCCACCTTAATAAAATGTTTGCATGAGTGGTTTAGCTCCATACACGCTGCGAGTTTTTGAAGCTGTCTCTAAGTTGGACTGCATCAAGCCCTATCTTTTGGTAGGTGGTACTGCTTTGTCATTGCAAATGGGAACTCGGCAAAGTGAGGACTTGGACTTTATGAAATGGCGTACCTCTAAAACAGAGAAAATGGAAGTGGCGTGGTATCAGATAGAGAAAGAGCTTGCTGCAATAGGTGATATTCAGCATAAGGACATTTTAGATATAGACCATGTAGAGTATTTAGTGTCTGGAGTGAAGTTCTCTTTTTATGCCTGCCCTAAATATTCTCCTGTCAATATGCCTGTAGAATATCTGAATAATCTCAGATTGGCAGATGTAAAGTCTATTGGAGCTATGAAGATGGAGGTGCTGCTGCGCAGGAGTAATTTTCGCGATTATTATGATATTTATTCCATCTTAAAGTCTGGTGTATCTATCAATGATTTGGTATCTTTAACCCTTACCTACTCTGGACATAAATTGAAATCCAAGAATCTGTTGGCTATGCTCACCAACGGCTCTCGTTTTACAAGAGACTCCCATTTTGAACAACTTGCACCGACTTATGCTGTAACTGCTCAAGAAATAGAAGATTATATAAAGTTTTGCTTATTATAAACTGTTGCAGTAATCTTGGAATGAGGATATGAGAGCAACGGAATGTGTGTTACCATTTTCGTGTGTCCTAAAATAGAATGATCCAAGATGGATAAGATTCAAGAGAAATACAACCAATTGCTTCTGCAATATAAAGTACTTCAGGAAGAGAATGAAGCATTGAAAGCATTGCTTCATTCTCATGGTATTGCTTATGGTGAAACAAGGACAAGGCAAGAAGATTACAATGTGTATTCTTCTGAAACGGTTCCTGCCGTGAATTTGTCTCTTGATGATAGAGTGAAGTTATTCCGATCATTATTCAAAGGACGAGAAGATGTTTTTGCCCGTAGATGGTTCAGCAAGACAACAGGCAAGAGTGGTTATCAGCCTGTGTGTACAAACTAATGGCGTAGGGGGGGTATGCGACAAAAAGAAGTATAGGTGTGCAGACTGTCCTAACAGATGCTTTGCACCATTGACCTACCAAGATGTCTATCTGCACTTGGAAGGTAAGGATGAAAATAGTTGTGAGGTAATTGGGCTTTATGTGATAATGCCAGACAATAATTGTGCTTTTCTTTGTACCGATTTTGATGACAAAAGTTGCATACATGGCTATAAAGACGATGTACTTGCTTTCGTAGGGGTGTGTAAGGACTGGCATGTTCCATACGCTATAGAGCGTTCCCGTTCTGGAAATGGCGCACATGTATGGATTTTCTTTACTTCTCCTCTTCCTGCTCATAAGGCAAGACGATTGGGCAATGCTTTATTGACAGAAGCGATGAATCGGGACGGGCGGATGTCATTCCAATCATACGACCGTTTCTTCCCCAATCAAGACCGGTTGCCCGATGGCGGGTTGGGTAATCTTGTGGCCCTGCCGTTACAAGGAAAGGCACGGCGAAGTTTGAACAGTGTGTTTGTTGATGATGAGTTTCGTGCATATAAGGACCAATGGTCGTTCCTATATAATCTGAAGAAGATAAAAGAATCTGAGGTCGATTTACTTATCAGCCGGCATGTGTATGAAGACTTAGGTGCTTTGGCCACATCTTGTGAAAGTAAGCCTTGGACAACACCTGAGGCACAGAATATCTCTGATGCTGATTTTTATGAAAAGGTGACAATAACGAAAGCCGACAAAATTTACATTCCTCTGAAGTCAGTATCAGCCAAGGTGTTGAATCACTTGAAACGTATAGCTGCATTCAAAAATCCGGAGTTTTACAGCAAACAAGCCATGCGTCTTTCCACCTATTCTATTTCACGTATTATTTCATGCTCTGATATTATAGATGATTATCTTGCTATGCCTCGCGGATGCGAGGAGGCAATCATGGCTTTCTTGTATGATAATCAAGTAAAATACGAGATTATTGATAGGACAAATCATGGAAAACGTATAGCCGTGGCATTTAAGGGCGAAGAGCGTGAAGAACAAAAAGAAGCTATTGAAGCTTTATTTGCCCACAACAATGGAGTTCTTCATGCTACAACAGCTTTCGGAAAGACGGTTACAGCTGCTGCCATGATTGCTCGAAAACAAGTGAATACTCTTGTTCTTGTCAATTCAAAGACTTTGCTCACACAATGGCATCAACGTTTGGCAGAGTTTCTTGACATTAGCTATAAAGAACCTGAACAACCAAAGAAACATGGGCGAAAAAGGGCTTTTTCTCCCATTGGTAGCCTTGATTCTACAGGCAACACCTTACATGGCATGATAGATATAGCCCTTATCCAGTCGTGTCTTGATGATGATGGAGCAAAGCCATTCGTGCAAGATTATGGAATGGTAATAGTGGATGAGTGCCACCATGTTTCGTCTGTCACCTTTGAGAATGTACTGAAAAGTGTCAGAGCGCAATTTGTGTATGGCCTTACTGCAACACCTGTGCGCAAGGACGGTCATCAGCCTATCGTCTTCATGCAATGCGGACCGATACGTTATTCTGCCGATGCAAAGAGCCAGATGATGAGGCAGGGTTTTGACCGTTATCTTATCCCAAGGTTCACATCTTACCGTCCAATCACTGATGACAAGCAAACTATAACGGCTTTATATGAGAACCTTGCAGAAGACGAATTTCGCAACCGTCTGATTATTGATGATGTTGTAAAGGCTGTAAGCCAAGGCCGTACTCCTATCATCTTGACCAATCGGAAGTTGCATGTGAAACTGTTAAAGGAAAAACTGACCTTGCAAGTCAATAATGTGATAACACTTACAGGTTCTGACACAACTCGCGAAAAGCGGGAAGTATTGCAGCGGCTTCAAGACATTCCAAAGGAAGAACCTTTGGTAATCGTTGCTACAGGGAAATATGTAGGTGAAGGCTTTGACTATCCACGTCTTGATACGCTCTTTCTCGCGCTACCCATTTCGTGGAAAGGGCTTGTCGCACAATATGCAGGCCGTCTGCATCGTGAGAGTGAGGGTAAGAAAGATGTCCGCATTTATGATTATATTGATATCCATGTACCTGTTTGCGATAGCATGTACAGAAAACGACTGAAAGGATATGCCTCTATTGGATACAAAACAATATCCAAGGGGCTGCCAAGTCTATTTGATAAGGTAGAAGGAATAGAAAGTATATCCTCTGACGAATTAATCTTCAACGGAAAAACATTCCTTCATCCTCTAAATAGTGATTTGATTCATGCGAAACGCTCCATTGTAATTTCATCTCCAAAGCTATGCAAAGTTGGACGAAACATATTATTAAACAGACTTAGTGATTGTGTTCATGGAGGGATAGAAGTTATCGTAATGACGGCAGCAGATTCAGAAACTACCGGTTATATGAGGTCGAGAGGGTTGACGGTGAAAATTAATCCATCGCTATCTTTATGCACAACCATTGTTGATAAATATATTGTGTGGTATGGAGGAGTTAATGTTTTGGGTTATACTTCGGAAGAAGACAATATGATAAGAATTGCAGACTGCAGTTTGGCGGATGAAATAATAAACACATTATATTCTGGCTACTAATATTATACGGAAATGTTGGCAATATTGTCATTTTCCCGTGTCGTGTTTTCTATGCACCCATCTGTGAGCCTTTCTTTTTTACGACAAAACTACTTGCAGCATAGATGCTTCATCTTTGATGACAGGGTGGAGATACACAGCCCTGGAATTCTCCCCAATGGACTTACCGTGGATGATATTGTTGTGGGAACTTCCATGCATCCATGCCACGCAATATGCTCCTTTTCACAAATGCCATCCATTTGCTTCTCTACACAGGAGCAGGTAGTGGTATGCTTCATGCATTGTCGGAGGATATGAAAGTTTCGTTTACCAACAACGACAGAACTAATGAGTTCGTGGTAAAAAATGAACTCACATATATTCACTAACAAGAACGACAACACACTGATGCGCGAATTTGAAGGAGTCCTCAGCAACAATTCCTCAATAAAGAATCTTGATGCGGTGGTAGGATTCTTTCAGATGGTAAAGCCCTTGGCAGACGAGAAACTTTACGCAAGGGTAAGAAAAAAGCAGTTACGAAATTTGTAACTGCTTGATTTCCTTCGTGGACCAGATAGGGCTTGAACCTATGACCTCCAGATTATGAGTCTGTTGCTCTAACCAACTGAGCTACAAGTCCGGGATTCAATTTCTTGAATGCGGTGGCAAAAGTAGACCTTTTCTTCGAGATATGCAAGCTTTTGGAGTGAAAAAACTTCTTATTCTCCTCAATACTTCAAAACTTGTAGGTGCGTTTGGGATTCTTGGGGAACCAGCCTTTTTTTACTCGCTCTTCCTGCTCGAAGACCTCTTTGATGGTCCAGAAAGAAGAAAAGGCGAATACTCCTAACAGCGAAGAGACAAGAATGTTGTCTACGCTTAGTGAAGCGGCTATGCCACCTATTCCCAATACCAAAAAGATCCACCAGCATTTAGTGCCCCAATAATATTCGGCTTTTACTACAATAGGGTGGAAAAGGCCGATTATCAGAAATGTGCAAATGCCGATCAATAATCCTGCCAAATGATATTCATTTAAGAATTCCATTGGCTACTTCTCTGCTCGGATGGGAATTTCTTTCTTGATGCTTTGTTCCAGTGAGATGAGCGTCTCAGTTGCTACAACGCCCGGTATCTCCTGCATTTTGTTGTTCAGCAGGTCCATCAGGTGCTCGTTGTCGCAAGCATATAGTTTTGTCAGCATGGTATACGGACCGGTAGTAAAATGACATTCTACGATTTCGGGAATCTTTTGCAATTCGGCTACTACAGATTTGTACATAGATCCTTTTTCAAGCTTGATACCGACGTATGTACAAGTTCTGTATCCAAGTGATTTGGGATTTACATGGTAACCAGAGCCGACAATAACTCCCAGATCGATAAGACGTTGTACGCGTTGGTGGATAGCCGCACGTGAAACACCACATTCTGCTGCCACATCTTTGAAAGGTATACGGGCATTTTGAGAGATAATCTCGAGAATCTGCCTGTCAAGGTTGTCTATCTTTTCCATAATTTATGAGTATAATTTCCTGTTGTTATCAAATAGTAAGCAAATATAGAGATTTATTTTAATTTATCTATGTAAAAGGGATAAAAAATAGGAAATAGCAAAAAAAAGAGGCACAATGTTCTTCGTGCCTCTTTCTGTTTATTAGGGAGTTTTGCTTATTTTTTGATGCTGAGCAATTCCACTTCAAAAATCAAAGTAGAGAACGGCTTGATCTGTCCCTGGTCTCTTGAACCGTAAGCCAGTTCCTGCGGGATGTAAAGTTCCCATTTGGAACCTACAGGCATCATAGTCAGAGCTTCTGTCCAACCTTTGATTACTTGGTTGGCGCGGAAAGTTGTCGGTTCGTTACGTTTGTAAGAGCTGTCGAATTCAGTTCCGTCAATCAAAGTACCTTTATAGTTTACTTTCACTTTGCAAGTGTCGGCAGGAATTTCACCTTTACCTTCGGTGATAACTTTGTATTGCAGTCCGCTCGGAGTTGTTTTTACGCCTTCTTTGGTTTTGTTTTCAGCAAGGAATTTTTCACCGGCAGCTTTGTTGTCGGCATATTTTTCTTCCATTGCTTTTGCCTTGATGCTTTCCATTGCAGTCTGAGTGTAGGTC
>CAVCAX010000212.1:0-25875 GCA_963599995.1 Coprobacillus sp. CAG:698 | reverse complement strand
GTCATCAAACCGCCTTTCTCCAGTGTACCGGCAATGAAACCGGCGAGGAAGTTGTCTTTGCTGATAGTCTTTACAGAATCGTTGCCAAACAGTTCATGGTTGATACCTTTCATCATCTGGTTGCTGATCTGCTGACCGATCTGAAGACCTACCATGTAAGCAGTTTCTTTTTTACCGCTTTTCTTGGCACCTTCGTTTACACCTTTGATGAAATCGGCCAGATAAGCTGTGTCAACATCCATACGGCCTACCAAGTAGCCTTTCAGACCTTGAGTCTGAGCCATACCGATTGAATAAGACAATGAATCGAGTTCTGTTTTCAGATTTGCTTTAGGAGCCTGAGCTGTACATGATGCAAGACCGGCTACGGCAGCGATGGCTGCCAGCGTTGTAATTTTCTTCATTTTGCTTTAAAAAATTTATTTATTTAATACTTCAAGTAATTCTACTTCAAACACCAATGTGCTATGCGGGGGAATCATTTCTCCGGCGCCCCGTGCACCATAGGCCAGGTCGGAAGGGATATACAGTTTCCATTTGGACCCTTCGGGCATCAATTGCAGGGCTTCTACCCATCCCGGGATTACCTGGTTGACGCCGAATACAGCCGGTTGGCCACGTTTGATGGAGCTGTCGAACAGGGTTCCGTCGATCAGTGTACCTTCATAATGGCATTTCACTTGGTCGGTAGCTTTGGCGAGTTTGCCTTTGCCTTCGGTGATAACTTCGTATTGCAGTCCGCTCGGAAGAGTGACAACGCCTGCTCTTTTTTTATTTTCTTCCAGGAATGCTTTGCCTTGTTCGATGCTGGCGGCGTTCATTTTCTGCTCCAGTTCTTCGAAATATTTGTTTACTATTTCGCGGGCTTCCTGGTGGCTGATGGCTGTCGGATTGCCTTCCAATACATCTTTGATTGCCTGAGCAAAATCTTCTACCGCGATGCCCTTGGCACCCATACCTAACAAGTTCTGGCCAATTCCGAGGCCGATTGCATAACTAAATTTATCCATATATGTTTTTGTTGACGATCGGAGGAAGGACATTGAATCTTTCACTCTCAATCAATTGCAAATTTACAATTGGCAAAAATACGTGTTTTATTTGAATGAATAGTTTTTTTGGAATTAAAATTTCTTATTGTCTTATAAGTTATCTACTTTTATTGCGACAATGGGAAAGAAATGAATCGACTATCGTTGCCGGTACACTTGAATTGTGTGGATACGGGCTTTGATATCCGGTTATTCTACTCTATTTTTGTCCTGTAGATCATGTATATGTTAATGAAGGAGGAGGTTATGAAAAATTTGGTTGTTTTATCCGGTGCCGGAATGAGTGCGGAGAGCGGTATCAGTACCTTTCGCGATGCGGGCGGATTATGGGATAAGTATCCGGTGGAGCAGGTGGCTACTCCGGAGGGATATGCGCGCAACCCGGAACTGGTGATTAATTTTTATAATGAACGGCGGAAGCAACTGCTGGATGTGAAGCCGAATCGCGGACATGAGTTGCTGGCCGGTTTGGAGAAATATTTCAATGTGACGGTGATCACCCAGAATGTGGATAACCTGCATGAACGTGCGGGGAGTACGCACATTATACATCTGCATGGAGAATTGACGAAAGTCTGCTCCAGTCGTGATCCCAACAACCCTCGTTATATAAAAGAACTTCAGCCGGAGGAATATGAAGTCCGGATGGGAGACTGTGCCGGTGACGGTTCGCAACTTCGCCCGTTCATTGTTTGGTTCGGTGAAGCGGTGCCGGAGATAGAGACGGCTATTGATTTTGTGGAGAAGGCCGACATATTCGTTATCATCGGTACGTCGATGAATGTCTACCCGGCTGCCGGTCTGCTGAACTATGTGCCCCGTGAGGCCGAAGTTTATCTGATTGATCCGAAACCGGTGGATACGCATACTTCCCGTCCGATACATGTGATTCGGAAGGGCGCTTCGGAGGGGGTGGAAGAATTGCAGAAGCTATTGGGTGTATGATTCTTCCCATATCATTTATCGTGACATGCCGTGCTGTTCATCGTGACATGCCGTGTCATTCATCGTGACATGCCGTGTCATTTTCAATAGCGACCGTTGGGAAGATGGCTGACGACCGTGCTTAAGCGTCTGTTTTATTTCTTTGGGATTGTTATTTCCTAAAGACTGTCATTTCTTGAGGATTGCACGAAGTACGAACCAGATATGGTGAAGCACGGTACTTACTATCCCGTAGTGGCGTGTCATGATACGGAAGCGCTCGTGAAGCGATGCTTTCCGGTTTTGGGTGGTCATTCCTTCGTCCAGATAGTCGATCAGGGTCAAGTGGGTGTTATGCAGACTCCGAGCTTTTTTCATCACGCGGATACACCAGTCGAAATCGGCGGAAAAGCGGTACTGCAAGTCGTAAGGTTCTACCACTGTATGCCGTGCGAGAAAAGCCTGATGACATACCAGCATCCCCTGTTTGAAGCTTTTCCATGTCAATACCTCCGGAGCAGAAAGGCGTCGCATGCGCAGGAAGTGGTCATTCTTGTCTACAATGGCCGTTTCACCATACAGCACGTCCGGCAATTCGCTTTCGGTGATCGAGTGCACCACTTGTTGCAGAGTATCATCCTCATGGAAGCTGTCGCCTGCATTGAGAAAGCAGAGGTAATCTCCCGTAGCGAGTGAAATCCCTTTATTCATTGCATCATACAATCCTTTGTCCGGTTCGCTGACAATCTTATGAATCCGTTCCTTATACCGGTTTGCAATGGCCATTGTATTGTCTTTCGATGCACCGTCCACGAGGATATACTCCACGTGATGGTACGTTTGCGAGATGACACTTTGTATGGTATCTTCTAATACCTCTCCGGCGTTGTATGTCACGGTGATGACCGATATTTTAGGCGTATGGCGATTGCTATGCATACTTTCCAGTGATTTTGTTGTAAACCTCGATGTATCTTTTAGCTATGTGGCTTTCCGAATAGTGGGAGACGGCTTTGCGGCAGGCCTGCTCAGACAGGATTGGATATTCCGACTCTTCCAATGCCCAATAAATGCCATTGGCAAAGTCCGCAGATGATTTGTATTGCGCCACATATCCATTGTGCAGATGATCGATCATTTCCGGTATCCCTCCTACATTAAAGCCTACACAAGGAATGCCGCATGCCATAGCTTCCATAATCGTGTTCGGCAGATTCTCTTCCAGAGAGGGAGTGACAAACAAGTCGACGGCATTGTATATATTCACCAGATCGTGCTCATTGCTGATGTATTCGAATGCATAAACGGGGAAAGGAAGCAGATGGGCCAGCTGTTGCGACTGGTTGCCGAATGCTACAACTCCCAATGTCGTTTTCAGCTCCGGATGCTGCTCGGCGAGCAATTTGCACGATTCGATCAGATAATCTATCCCCTTACGCTTGTCTGTGATCTTGACAGAGCCGAACAGGAGCAGTTTCCCCTCCTGCGGCAGCTTGCAGTGTATGCGGGCTTCTTTTTTGTTACGTGGCTTGAACAGGTTGGTATTGATCGGGTTGGGGATGCTTATGACGGTCTGGTTGCGCAGTAAAGCACTGCTTTTGGCCCTTTCTTCCAGCCAATGGCTGCAAGTGACAAAGGTAATGGAAGCCCGTTGGTAAAGCGCCTTTTTTTTGTTGAATATCCGGGTGGACAAGTCTTTCTTGCTGCCTCCGGTGTACAGGAACTGGCAGTGATGACACTCCTGCTGATAGTTGGTGCATTCGCGGGCGTGGTGGCAGATGCCGGTAGAAGGCCACATGTCGTGCATGGTCCATACCACCGGTTTGCCCGACTCCAATATCCGGCGTATATCTTTCAGTGAGAGCATTCCCTGATTGATCCAATGCAGATGGATGATGTCTGCCTGCGTAAACTCGGGCAGAGTGGTAATATCCGTTCCGGTGTTGGCTATGTCTACTGCAAAAAGATTGTTTTTCCGGAAGTGGTTGGCTTTCCAGATGACGATGCGTTCCCACATAAATTTCCACACAGTCAGCCAGTTGCGTTCAAGACGAACAACGCTTATCTGATTGGTCTGTTTGTCGCGTACCAGCATTTTCGCTTTAATCCCGTTGTTCTTCAGGGATTCCATAAGCCGGCTGGCGGCCACAGCTGCCCCGCCGATACGTTCGGATGTATTAATGATCAGTACTCTCATGTGCCTGTGAATGTTTTGGCAAAAGTAGCGGTTTTCTGTGAGAAATTAACTCTTCCTGCGGTAAGTTTATGCTCCGTTAATACCTTTTTTTGATTCAACCGGCTTCCTATGGTTTCTTGCCGCCGAAAACCTTCTTGAGTATCTCTATCTGTACGTGTGGGTTATACTTCTTTTCGATTATTTCGTAGCATGCTTCACTGTCTTTTGGACTGCCGATGGCCTGTCGGATGGTCTGGCGAAGACTGTCTACACTGCCGTTGCGATAATAATAACCGCTCACTCCTTCTACTATCGCTTCGGCTTCGGGCAACTGGCTGATGTGGTCGTCATGGGTGATAACCGGCGTTCCGAACATGAGCGAGTGCATTGCCGTGAGTCCGATGCTTGACGGGTTGACCGTGGCGTTGCAATTTTTCAGCACGGTTCCGATAAGAGTCTCATCGTAACATTCTCCATAAAACCATACCCTGTCCGTAATGCCGAGTGCAGTAGCCATATCGCGTAATTTCTGCTCTTCGGGGCCACTGCCTATGATGATCAGATTACATTCGGTTCCCTTCATTGCTTCGAGCAGCATGTCTATCTTTTTGCTTGCAATGACTCTTCCTAAATAGCATATTGCGGGCAGACCGTTCTTGAAATGATCCTGTAGCAGAGAGCTGTTCTTTATTTGATTGCGTATGACCAGTTGGCTGTCATAATCGAGTGAGTTATAGATGACCGTTGTGTGTGTGAACCCGTATTGCGCCAGACGTTTTTGTGCTTTCTCGCCGTAAAGCAACGCATTGCCGGCCAGGCGCAGATACCAAAGGTTTTTGTAGTGCTCCAGGCGGCTCTCATTGCCTTTTGGCCCGTGTGTCCACAGATATACTTTTCTACCTGTCAGTCTTGCCAGTAGCGCAATGATCCAGTTGGACCGGATGCCGGCATTTCCGGTAAGGATATAGGCATCGTATCTTTTGGCAAAGGCTCGCCGTATCGCTCCTTTCTGCCATATAAGTTTTTTACCGCGATACACGTTGGACAGTTCGTTGTTCAGTGGGAGTAAGGCTATTCCTTCTACGGAGTGATCTCCGCAGTAGATATCCACATCCAGTTCGGCCTGCATAAGCTTATAGATAGCTTTTCGATAGCTTGGAGCAATGTTGAAGAGGCAGCATACTTTCATAACGGATGTAAAATTAGTTATTTTTTTAGAGAAACGTTTGAATATCTCCGAAAACTTTGCGATTATTATAGGCTGATTGCCGGCCGGCAGACAAAGGCAGGCTATAACGATAGATAGACGATATGGATAAAATTAAAATCTGTGTGATAGGTTTGGGATATGTAGGGTTGCCTTTGGCCCGCTTACTTTCAACGAAGTACGAGACGATTGGATTTGATATGAACCAAAGTCGGGTGGAGCGGTTGATGCAAGGGCATGATGCTATATTGGAAGTTCCGGATCATTTGTTGCAGGGGGCGTTGGCGAACGGATTTGTTTGTACTTCGGATCTCGAGATGATCAAAGATTGTAATTTTTATATCGTCGCTGTACCTACCCCTGTCGATGTGAACAACCGGCCGGACCTGACTCCTTTGATCGGAGCGAGTACTACGGTGGGCAAGGTCATCTCCAAAGGGGACATCGCGGTTTATGAATCTACAGTGTATCCGGGAGTGACGGAAGAAGAGTGCTTGCCGGTGGTGGAAGCTGTTTCCGGACTGAAATTCAATGTGGATTTCTTTGCAGGATATTCTCCCGAGAGAATCAATCCGGGTGATAAGGAACATACGGTAGAGAAAATAAAGAAGGTGACTTCCGGATCTACTCCCGAAGTGGCCGATATCGTAGATCGTGTTTATAATTCCGTACTGGTGAACGGAACGCATAAGGCCCCTTCCATAAAGGTGGCCGAAGCTTCTAAGATCATAGAGAATTCTCAAAGGGATGTCAATATTGCATTCATAAATGAGATTGCGAAGATATTCAATGCGATGGGGATCGATACGAATGATGTGATTGAAGCGGCAGCTTCCAAATGGAACTTTATTAAGCTGAAACCGGGTCTGGTAGGCGGTCACTGTATTAGTGTAGACCCTTATTATCTGATTCAGAAAGCACAGGTGTACGGGGTGCTTCCACGTATTATGTCCGCAGCGCGTCGGTTGAATGACGGCATGGGAGAGTATGTGGCCGGACAGGTGATAAAGTTGATGAACAAGAAAGGGGTATTGGTCAAAGATGCCGATATTCTTATTTTAGGAGTGACTTTCAAAGAAAACTGTCCGGATATCCGCAACACGAAAGTGACCGATATCTATGTTACTCTGAAAGAATATACCTCTAATATTACGGTCTATGATCCGTGGGCCGATGCTTCTGCTGTTGCACGCGAATATGGAATCGGAATAGTAAACACCTTAGACGGTATCACTTCCCGCAAGTACGATGCAGTTATACAAGCAGTCTCTCACAAGGCTTTTGACGGTCTCGACATTAAAGGGTTGGTACGTGAGAATGGCGTGATATATGACGTGAAGGGAACGCTTCCGGTTGAAATCATTGATGGCAGGTTGTAGTAGATTCCACTATCTTCTTGCCCCCTCTGATAAAGAATTCAAACGTACCTGTCTTATTTTACAAGGCTTTAGCCGGTCCCGATATTTCTTTGTTTAGATGTTTCGGAGAGAAGCCGCAGCCATTAATCCGTCAGATATAAAGCACTTTTCTGATGGTTGAGGTTGGCTTTGCGGTAGTGCAGCACTTCCCGTGTCCGCCCTAACAGACGGAATGTTATCCCGATGTAGGCGATACTGGTCCGTATGTCTTTCTTCATCAGCACTTCCAGGGATTTCTTGATACCGGCCAGCACTCCGTATCCGAAAGCTTTCGGAAAAGAGTAGTTGATGTTGACATATTCCGTCAGCAGATAAATCTGTTCGGAACGCAACCAGGCTTCACGGCTTACCTGGCGGTATTCCCGATCGTGACAGCCGAATACGGCAGGTGAATATCCGACGAGGTAGCCGTAGTGGCGCAGACGATTGACATAATCCCTGTCTTCTCCGTAGTGGTAGAATAGCGGACAGAAACCGCCCACCCGGCATAACACGGAGGTAGGAATCATCCAGAAAGCGGCATTGATAAAGGGCAGGGGGATGAGGCCGGACTGTCCGTTTGTTTTTTGCCGGATTTTCAATGCCTGTTCTTTCACCTCTTCCAGGCTGCTGAGCCCGGAATAGCCGGCAAAACCTTGTTCTAAATTCTCCCCCGAACCGGTCAGATGTACGGGAGAAAGGATGCCGTAATGAGGATGACTCAGGCTCAGTTTACTTAGTTCCCCAAGTACTTTGGCATCGATCCAGGCATCTTGGTTCAAGAGAAAAACGGCATCATATCCCTCTTCCAGGGCAATTTTCATGCCGATGTTGTTGGCGCGTCCGAACCCGAGGTTCTTCTCGCTTTTGATAAGGCGGACTTCGGGATAACGGCTTTCGATGAGTGAGACGGTACGGTCTTGCGAAGCATTGTCTATCACAACGACATCTGCCTGCTGCTCTGATTGGCGGAGGCTGTTCAGGCAGCGGTCCATCCAGCGTTCAAAGTTATAGGATACGATGATGACTAATATTTTCATGACAATTCAGTTTCGTTCTGTTTCAATGGTTTTGACGAGAGAGTCTGATGCGCCGCTCACCACTTTCCGGCAAAACATCTTGCCGGATGATTGCAGTGCATTCCAATCTTCCAAAGTCAGTACCTTGATGGATTTCCCATATATAATATAATGTAAGGGGGTGAGGGCGGCGAGTCCTGTATATCCTCCTTCTACGGACAATGCGCGGGTGGCAAAGGGAGAATTGAACACGAGTGTCTGTATGCACAATTCGCTGGGTACGAAACTTGTCTTGAAATAGCGTACCAACTCCTTCTCGGTACACAGTTTCTCATAAACGTATTGTGCGCAGGGCAGGGTGATTCCCCAGTAATCCGAGCCGCAATATACATCACTGTCCTTATTGCCGATCCGTACGGTAGGGGCCTTTCGTATGGGAAGCCATTTCATCAGGTGGCGCGATGCCACAATGAACTTATTCTTCAACCAAAGGTTCTTCCATTTCAGGTCGCGGAAAAAGTGGTAGTACACTATTTTGGCAATTTGCCGTTTGTCGGCGGAGCGGGTCAGGTTCATTCCCATGATAAATTCCGTATCCCGGTGTTCTTCGAAGTACCGGTGGATCTCTCTGTTCGACCATAGAGGATAGTCTTGGCCGCTTAAGCATACGACACGGGTGTACTCTATGCCACTGTGCAGCACGGCAGCCAGCAACTCTTTCTGATATTCCACTTGTTCCCAGCCTCCCCAACTCACCCAATGGCTCTGTACAAAGGTAACCTTTCCTTCCGGCAGCAGTTCTTTGAATGGACGGCTGTCAGCTTTCCGGTCAATGTGTACATAGAAATCGGCTTCCTCATCCAGTGCCCGGATAAGGCGCAACAGGTGAGGAGCGTCTTTGTAAACTGAAATAATATAGGCGATCCGATTCATTTCTTCTGTTTTTGGAGGATTGACTGATTTTCTTCCTGCTTCATACTATCTCTTTTTTCCGGGTAGTTTTTTACCGATGAACTGAAGGCTTTCCTTGAAGATGGCAACACGGCTTCCCCACATCAGCAAGCAATAAAGTACGGCACTGATCCCTATTTTGGCAGCCAGCAACAGGTACAGGTTCGAAATCCCGCTTGTCACATACCAGGTGATTGCCATGGTTGCCGATGCGATGAGGGCAAATGGAAGTATGTCTTTCAACGCCATCCATAAACTTAAGCGTATTTCTCTCCAGACAAAATACTGCCATACGGGCACCCAGAGAATATTGAGGCAGACAAAGTACTGTATCATCACCGCAATACCGTAAGGATAACTCACAAGCATTACTGCCAGTTGCAGCAGGCTCAGTGCGATGGTGTTCCACATGTAGATGTTGGGTTTCCCCTTGCTGATGACCAGATTGGAGTACAGGGTGGTGATGGGCATGAACGCCCCCCAGATACAGAGCATCTGCAACATCGGGACACAAGGAAGCCATTTCTCCGTAATGGTGATAACGATAAATTCATGAGCGATGGACGCCAGTCCCAACATGGCGGGAAAGGATAGGAATGCGGTGAAACGGAGCATTTTCCGCAAAACGGCCAACTGGCGTGCCGGATCATTGGATACTTCTGCCAGGACGGGTTGTGCTACGCTGTTTACCGTACCGCAGATGAAGGTGTATCCCATCGTGTTCCATTTGTTGGACTGGGTGTAGTAGCCCACTTCCTGTTCCGTGAAGAAACGCCCCAACAGGGTAGACAGGATGTTGTTATTGGCTTGTGTAAAGATGTTGGTCACCAATATCTTACTGCTGAAACCGAATATGGATTTCAGTGGTCGGAAACTAATGTGAAAGGTCGGTCTCCACGGGGAAAAGTACCAGAGTGAGAGATTCACGACAGCGATGAATGTCAGGGATTGTGTGGCTATGCCCCAATAAGACATTCCGTTGTATGCCATGAGGATGCCCACCGTTCCCGAGAGCAACAATGCGGGTATCTGTGCCATAGTTCTCTGTTTCACCATCAGGTTCCGGAACAGATATGCACTGTGGGCTGTTGCCGTACTGGATATGAGGAAACCGAGAAAAACATACCGTGCCAACGGTATGAGGTTGGGATTGTTGTAAAAGTCGGCAATAAGGGGAGCACAGAAGAAGAGCAGGGTATATATGCCGGCTCCCATGAGTGTGCTGAACCAGAATACGGCATTGTAGTCTTCGTGGGTCACGTTCTGCTTATTGGCCAACGCTACGGTAAATCCGCTCTCCTGCAATGTATTGGCTATGGCAGAGAAAATGGTGAGCATACCGATCATGCCATAGTCGGAAGCATCCAGTAAACGGGCAAGGACTATTCCGAAGCCCAGATTCAACAACTGCTGTGCGGCGTTGCTGAATCCTCCCCAGAATAGTCCTTTCGCTGTTTTCTCTTTAAGTGATGATTCCCCCATGGTGGTGTACCTCTACTTTTTGTTGGAATGTCCGGCTGAGATGCTTTGCCGTTTACTTGACTTCGCTGCCGGACTTCACCTCTTTCAATAATGAAGTGACGGCCAGTGAACCATCGTAGTTTTCGGCAGAAAGAATCATACCTTCACTTACCAGACCGTTTTTGAACTGGCGCGGAGCCAGGTTGGCGATGAACAATACCTGTTTGCCTACCAGTTCTTCCGGTTGGTAGTGTTGTGCGATACCGCTGACGATCGTACGGTTCTCTAATCCGTCGGCGATCTTGAACTTCAGCAGTTTCTTCATTTTGGGCACCATCTCGCATTCCAATACCGTACCTACACGGATATCCAGTTTCTCAAAATCCTCGAATGAGATGATCGGTTTGATCGGGTTGGCCTTGTAGTTAGAGGCCTCATTCGCCTTTTTGGTGGCGAGCAGCTTGTCTACTTGCGCTTGGATGGCGTCATCTTCTATCTTTTCGAACAGTAATTCGGGAGTTCCCAACTGATGTCCGGCAGGGAGCAGGTCCGTTTGTCCCAATTCGGCCCAATCAAAATTGTCCATGTTCAGCATCTTGCGAAGTTTGTCGCTGCTGAACGGCAGGAACGGTTCGAAAGCGATGGCGAGGTTGGCAACCAACTGCAAGGAGATGTTCAGAATGGTGGCAACGCGTGGCATGTCGGTCTTTGCAAGTTTCCACGGTTCGGTATCTGCCAGATATTTGTTTCCGATGCGGGCCAGATTCATTGCTTCTTTCTGAGCATCGCGGAACTTGAACACGTCGAGCAGTTTTTCCACTTCTGCCTTTACGTCGGCAAATTCTTTCAGTGTCTCACGGTCGTAGTCCGTCAGTTCGCCTGCGGCGGGAACCACACTGTCGAAATATTTCTTGGTAAGCTGCAAGGCGCGGTTCACGAAGTTACCATACACGGCAACCAACTCGTTGTTATTGCGTGCCTGGAAGTCTTTCCAGGTGAAATCGTTGTCTTTGGTCTCCGGTGCATTGGCGGTCAGCACATAGCGGAGTACATCCTGCTTGCCGGGGAAGTCTTCCAGATATTCGTGCAACCATACGGCCCAATTGCGCGAAGTGGAAATCTTATCGCCTTCAAGGTTGAGGAATTCGTTGCTCGGCACGTTGTCCGGCAGGATATAACTGCCTTCGGCTTTCAGCATGGCCGGGAATACGATGCAGTGGAATACGATGTTATCCTTTCCGATAAAATGGATAAGACGTGTTTCAGGGTCTTTCCACCAGGTTTCCCATGTGTCGGGCAATAGCTCTTTCGTGTTGGAGATATAGCCGATAGGAGCATCGAACCATACATAGAGGACTTTCCCCTCGGCACCTTCCACCGGAACGGGGATTCCCCAGTCGAGGTCGCGGCTTACGGCACGCGGTTGCAGTCCCATGTCGAGCCAGCTTTTACATTGGCCATACACGTTGGGGCGCCATTCCTTATGTTCTTCCAGAATCCATTGGCGCAGCCATGCTTCGTGCTTATCCAACGGGAGGTACCAGTGGGTGGTCTCTTTCATCACCGGTTTGCTGCCGCTGATGGCGCTCTTTGGGTTGATAAGGTCTGTCGGCGAAAGGGAGGTTCCGCACTTCTCGCATTGGTCGCCATAAGCTCCTTCCGAGTGGCAGTACGGGCATTCGCCTGTGATATAGCGGTCGGCAAGAAACTGGTGTGCTTCTTCGTCGTAGTATTGTTCCGATGTCTTTTCGATAAATTCTCCTTTATCATACAGTTTCCTGAAGAAGTCTGAGGCCAGTGCATGATGTGTCTTGGAGGAGGTACGGCTGTATATATCGAACGAGATACCGAACTCTTCAAAAGATTTCTTTATGAGGAAGTGATAACGGTCCACTACATCTTGTGGAGTGATACCTTCTTTTTTGGCGCGGATGGTGATCGGTACACCGTGTTCGTCCGAACCGCCGATAAATAGTACGTCAGCTTTTTTCAATCTCAAATAACGGACATAAATATCTGCCGGCACGTATACACCTGCCAGATGTCCGATGTGAACAGGCCCGTTGGCGTATGGCAGAGCCGCGGTCACTGTGGTTCTTTTAAAGTTCTTTTCCATATTGTTATAGTATCTTTTTATTGTTATCTGTTCAAGTAGTGTGCAAAGATAGCACTAAAAAACAAGAGTATACGCTTCTCCGGATTGAAAAGTGTATCCCCTTACGTAGAGTTTGTATGTGTTTCTGTATAGGAAACGATGATGGAAGATTCTTTTTTTATAGTTCTTTCCTTTTATTCTCGGGAAATACTATATTTGTGCATTAATAACCGAATAATATACAATCGTATGATTACAACACAGTTGCTCCGGCCGGAGAGTATCGTCGTAGTGGGTGCATCGAATAATGTGCACAAGCCGGGCGGTGCCATTTTAAAGAATCTTATCAATGGTGGTTATCGTGGCGAACTTCGTGCCGTCAATCCGAAGGAGACGGAAGTACAAGGAATTCCTTCCTTTGCCGATGCTAAGGATATACCTGATACCGATCTGGCGATTCTTGCTATTCCGGCAGCGTTGTGTCCGGATGTGGTGGAAACGTTGGCGAGTGGAAAGCAGACGAAAGCATTTATCATTCTTTCTGCCGGTTTTGGCGAGGAGACGCATGAAGGCGCACTGCTCGAAGAGCGGATTCTGGCAACGGTGAATACATACGGCGCTTCGCTGATCGGGCCGAATTGTATCGGGTTGATGAACACCTGGCATCACAGCGTATTCAGTCAGCCTATCCCGCAATTGAGCTTGCAGGGAGTGGACCTGATTTCCAGTTCCGGTGCAACGGCGGTCTTTATCCTGGAGAGTGCGGTGACGAAAGGGTTGCAGTTCAATTCCGTTTGGTCGGTGGGCAATGCGAAGCAGATCGGTGTGGAAGATGTATTGGAATATATGGATAGTACATTTGATCCGGAAAAGGATTCACGGATTAAGTTGCTTTATATCGAGAGTATCGCTGATCCCGACCGGTTGCTGTTTCATGCTTCATCGCTGATAAAGAAGGGCTGTAAGATTGCCGCCATCAAAGCGGGAAGTTCCGAAAGCGGGAGCCGTGCGGCCTCTTCGCATACGGGGGCTATTGCCAGTTCCGACTCTGCTGTCGAGGCATTGTTCCGTAAAGCGGGCATCGTGCGTTGCTTCTCCCGTGAAGAGTTGACCACGGTGGGTTGTATTTTCACGTTGCCGGATTTACGCGGAAAGAATTTTGCTATTATTACACATGCCGGTGGTCCCGGGGTGATGCTGACCGATGCGCTGAGTAAAGGCGGACTGAATGTTCCCCGGTTGGAAGGTCCGTTGGCGGATGAGTTGAAATCCCACCTCTATCCCGGTGCCGCTGTTGGCAATCCGATTGATATCTTAGCTACCGGCACTCCCGAGCATTTGCGGCTTTGCATCGATTATTGCGAAGAGAAGTTTGAGAATATAGATGCGATGATGGCTATTTTCGGTACTCCGGGTCTGGTTACTATGTTCGAAATGTATGATGTGCTGCATGAAAAGATGCAGACCTGCCGTAAGCCTATTTTTCCGATTCTTCCTTCAATCAATACGGCAGGAGCCGAGGTTGCCGCTTTCCTGGCAAAAGGGCATGTGAACTTTGCCGATGAGGTGACACTGGGCACGGCTTTGTCGCGGATAGTGAATGCCCCGCGGCCGGCTGCCAATGAAATAGAGCTCTTTGGTGTGGATGTACCTCGTATCAGGCGCATCATCGACTCTATTCCCGAAGACGGGTATATCGCTCCCCATTATGTACAGGCATTGTTGCATTCTGCCGGTATCCCGCTTGTCGATGAGTTTGTCTCCTGCAATAAAGAAGAGGTGCTTGCTTTTGCACGCCGTTGCGGATTTCCGGTAGTGGCCAAGGTGGTGGGTCCGGTACACAAGTCCGATGTAGGAGGAGTGGTACTGAACATAAAGGGAGAGCAGCATCTTGCCTTGGAGTTCGACCGGATGATGCAGATCCCCGAAGCAAACGCCATTATGGTTCAACCCATGCTGAAAGGTACTGAGCTCTTTATCGGTGCAAAATATGAAGAGAAGTTCGGACACGTTGTGCTCTGCGGCTTGGGAGGCATTTTTGTCGAAGTATTAAAGGATGTTTCTTCCGGTCTTGCCCCGTTGTCTTATGAAGAGGCTTATTCCATGATCCATTCTCTCCGTGCCTATAAGATTATTCAGGGAACCCGCGGGCAGAAAGGGGTGAACGAAGATAAGTTTGCCGAAATCATCGTCCGTCTTTCCACCCTGCTCCGCTTTGCCACAGAGATCAAGGAGATGGATATCAACCCGCTATTGGCCACGGAGAAAGAGGTGATAGCGGTGGATGCGCGGATAAGAATCGAAAAATAGTTACGGATTGTCACCCTCCCCAATTCTCCCTGTCCAGGTTCCGGTAGCTGATGGCTTCGGCAAGGTGGGCGGGGAGTATTTGTTCGCTGCCTTCCAGGTCGGCGATGGTGCGTGATACTTTTAATATGCGGTCGTAGGCACGGGCGGACAGGTTGAGCCGGTTCATGGCACTTTTTAGTAAAGTTAGCCCTTGGTTGTCGGGTTGGGCATATTGGGCGAGCAGTCTGCTCGTCATTTGTGCATTGCAGTACACACCCGGTTGGCCGGCAAAGCGAGCGGCTTGTGTTTGGCGGGCTTTGATGACCCGTTTGCGGATTTCCGAGCTTGGTTCGGCCGGCCGGTTGTCAGCCATCTCCTCAAAAGGAACCGGTACGATTTCTATTTGTATATCGATACGGTCCAGCAAAGGTCCGGATATCTTATTCAGATATTTCTGTACTTGTCCCGGAGAGCAGACGCAGGCTTTTGTAGGGTGGTTGTAATAGCCGCAAGGGCATGGATTCATGGAAGCGATCAGTGTGAAACTCGCGGGATAATCAATGCTGCACTTTACCCGGGAGATAGAGATACGGCGATCTTCCAGCGGTTGGCGCAATACTTCCAATACGCTACGTTGGAACTCCGGAAGTTCGTCTAAGAAAAGCACACCGTTATGGGCAAGACTGATTTCACCCGGCTGTGGAAAATTACCGCCCCCAACCATGGCTGATTGTGAAATCGTATGATGAGGGTTGCGAAAAGGGCGTTCCGTAATCAACGAGGCGTCCCGATTCAGTTTTCCGGCTACGGAATGTATCTTGGTGGTTTCCAGGCTTTCACCGATAGATAGGGGTGGCAAGATAGATGGAAGTCGCTTGGCCATCATGGATTTCCCGCTTCCGGGTGCTCCGATCATGATGAGGTTATGGCCGCCGGCTGCCGCTACCTCCAGGGCTCTTTTTACATTTTCCTGCCCCTTCACATCTGCGAAGTCGTATTCAAACTCCTCTTGGCGGGCATAAAAATCTTCCCGTGTATTGACGATGGTTGGCTGTAACTCGCATTTCCCGTTGAAAAACTCGATAACCTCCTTGATGTTCTCAACTCCGTACACGTTCAGATTATTGACGACAGCTGCTTCACGGGCATTCTGCCGGGGAACGATCAGACCGTCAAATTTTTCTTCACGTGCTTTGATGGCTATGGGGAGTGCCCCTTTGATCGGTTGTATACTACCGTCGAGGCTTAACTCTCCCATGAGCAGATAGCGGGGCAGCTTCTCGGAAGAGATGGTCTCATTGGCAGCAAGGATACCTATGGCAAGCGGGAGATCGTATGCCGAACCCTCCTTGCGAATGTCTGCCGGCGCCATGTTGATGACAATGTTGCTGGTGGGCATTTTGTACCCGGTCACTTGCAAGGCGGAGATGATGCGTTGATGGCTCTCTTTTACGGCAGAGTCGGGCAGGCCTACCAGGTAGAACATACAACCTCTTGAGCTGTTTACTTCAATGGTAATGATCGTTGCGTCAATACCTTGTACGGCCGCTCCGAATACTTTTATGAGCATGTTTTTCTTAGTGATTTAAGGGCGATCATTTCTTTTCTTTCTTCAGTACTTCTTCTATTTTGTGGCTCAGACTGTCTGTCGGGATGTCTCTTGCGAGTATTTTCCCATTAGGAGACACAAGTATGTGAGTCGGTAGTTTCTGAACGGCATACTGTCTGGCTGTTTCCATGTCCCATCCGTCGAAGGTGCATACCTGCTCCCAAGTTAGTGTGTCTTGTTTGATTTTGTTTCTCCAAGCTTCTTTGTCAATGTCGAGTGAGATGCCGAGTATCCCGAATTCTTTGTTCTTTTTGTATTTGGCATTTATCCTGCGCAGTTCGGCGTTGGTAGAGTCACAGGCTTCGCACCAGGATGCCCAAAAATTGATAAGCAGATATTTGTCTTTAAATTGTCCTGTGCGGGTTATTTTTTCTCCTTTATCGTTGGGGATACTGAAGAATGGCGCTGTTTTGTCTTTATTCACTTTCTCCAGTTGGTTGATGTATGTTGTAAGCTGTCCGATACGGGATTTGTCCTGTAGGATTCCGGCCATGCCATTGATCAGCTCTTTGATTTTGAGGAAATCGGGCTCTTCTTTCTGCACAAAATATTTGTCGAGCAGATAAATACTTACGAAAGAGGTATTGTGTTGTCGGATAAATGCTTCGGCTTTGTCTTCGAACGTTTCTCCCGAAAGGGTATCAGGGTTTTGCAGTCCGGCTTGAAAAGCAGAGAATTCTTCGTTGTAGATGTTCCCGCTGATATTCAGGGTGTTCAGATTATTTGCATCCCCTTTTATTTCTATCTTATTCTTTTTGTCGAGGAAGATGGGGTATTCCGTATTCTTCTTTAACAGCAATACGGCAGAGGTGATCGTATCTATCTGGAGGGAATGAGAAAACTTATCTCCTTTTACATAGATGGTGTCAGTCTGTTCGTAAAGCCCGTCTACTCCATACAGGTAGATCGTGTCGTTACCCAGTCCTTTTATTTCTCCGGTGATACTTGTCGTTTCGACTTCCTTTTTGCAGCCTGTCATGCAGAGTATCAGAATGAGCAGGATATTAATCTTCTTCATTTTCCATTTCTTTTCTGCGAAAGTACGTGTTTTTACAGATAAAAAAAAGAATTGCCCGCCATTTGTCTGACGGGCAACTCTCTTTTTTATAATCTGTATAAGATATTATCTTATTTGATAATGCTCATGAAAGTTGAATCTGTGAAATATTTAGCAAATTCAAGATCTGTAGCAGCTTTCTTAGCCAAAGAAGAATCTTTAGCGATGGCATTCTTCAAACCGCTTGTCAACATAGACAGGTTGTTGGTTCTTGCACCCAGAACAGCTGTCAGATAGTCTGTGTAAGCATCCGGTTTTTCGATGTTAGACAACGTGTTTTTAGCTTTGTTGTAGTCTTTTGCCAAGATCTGAGCAAGTGCGGCACTGTTAGTCTTAGCGTCACCGAATGAGTTTACTGCTCTTTCGTACTGACCTTGTGCAACATACAGGTTACCCAGTGTTTCGCCCAATTCTTTAGCACCGGCAGCTTTGCCTAAGTATGCTTCAGCAGCATTCTTGTCACCTTTAGCCAAAGCAACAAGACCGAGGTTCATGTTTACTTCAGGAGCAGCCTGAACATTGGCAGCTTTCTTCAAGTAAGATTCTGCTTTGTCAATGTTACCGGCTTGATAAGCCAATTTACCAAGGTTGTTGAATGCACGGTAGTCGTTCGGGAACAATTCAGTAGCTTTTGTATAGATAGCTTCTTTCTTGCTGTTGTCGTCAGTCAGAGTTGCAGCATACAGCAATTCTTCCAGTGTCAGTTCTTTCGGGTTAGAAGCAGCCAGAGAAGCGATTTCTTCGTCAGACTTACCGATGATTTCATAGTTCAAAGTCAAACGGGAACGACGCAACTGCGGCAGGATTTCGTCAGCCAGAGTCTTGTAAACAGAAGAGATGTTTTTGATTTCCTGTTCTCTTTGTTCAGGATCCTGATACATAGACAATACGCGGAGGATCAGTTCTTTGTCCTGGATGTTTGATGCAGAAACCAATTCCTGGAAACCTTCCCAGTCCTGAGCAGTATATTTTGAATCGATAGGAGCGTCTACTTTTGCTTTCTTCAAGTCTTTGCTCAACATTTTGGTAGTGTTGTTTTCACGGTTTTCAGCCAGACCTGTGTTCAGCTCAACACCACCATCAGGAGATGCATAAGCAGATACCTCGATGTTGCTGATCTTTTTGTTGGCAGCTTCGTTAACTTCAGCTACTTCCTTGTTGAATTCTTTAGCAGTCTTCAATTCGCTTGTGCGGATATTGGCCTGTTGGATAAGGAACATGATGTTTGCATTGTGCTTTTCTTTGATGATGCGTTGGAAAGCGTCGTCACCGTTGGCAGGGTTAGCACTTTGCAAAGTGTTTTCAATCAATTCAGATGTAGAGATTACACCGTCAGCGATTTTAACAGCAGGGATCGCAACAGTTTTTTTACCGATCTTTGCGTTGAATTCAAGATACAATTCAGACTTAGCCATTTCAGGAACATAGTCGAATGAAGTTTTCATCGTGTAGTTTCCACCTACTTTGTAAGAAATAGTCTGGTCGTTACCTTCCACTTTTTCACCTTGGAATACTGCAGGCTGGCCTTTTGCTTCACCGCCATTCCATCTCAGAACCGGAGTTACTTCAACAACCGCTTTCTTCTTGAAATACTTTTCAGGGAATTTTCCATTGATAGTTACGGGAACTTTACCTCCTACTGCCTCCAGTACTTGCGGAGTTGTAGTAAAGTAATCAGATGATAATTCACCCATTTTGTTACATGAAGATAATGCAACAACCAATGCCATAAGTAAAGGCAAATACAGCTTCTTAATCATTTTAGATATAATTTAAATGTTTGTAATTGAAATGTTCGTCTATTCTTTGCGTTGCTTTTTCTCTTTAATCCGGAAAAAGTAACGCAAAGATATTAAATCTTAAGATATATATATAAACAAGGTATTGTTTTTATTATAATTTAATGAAATCAGCCTTTCTTTTCTTGTCGATATTTAATATTACGCGGGTGATGCTCTATTATTTCACTCCGCAGCATGCTCCGGTCGATGTGGGTATATATTTCAGTGGCAGCAATGGATTCGTGTCCGAGCATACATTGGATGGCACGCAGATTGGCTCCTCCTTCCAGCAGATGAGTGGCGAAAGAGTGGCGGAAGGTGTGCGGACTGATGTTCTTGGTGATACCTGCCGTTTGTGCCAGTTCTTTAATGAGATGGAACACCATGATGCGTGATATGTTTTTACCCCATCGTGCCAGAAAAACGTAGTCTTCGTATTCTTTTTTTATTTTCCCACGGTTACGGTCTATGAAATAGAATTTAATTTCCTTAATGGCTCGTGGAGAGATAGGCACTAACCGCTGTTTGCTTCCTTTACCTTCCACTTTTATGAAACCTTCGTCGAAATAGAGATCGGAAAGTTTCAGGTTGGTCAGCTCCGATACACGCAGACCGCAACTGTATAGTGTTTCAAGGATTGCCCGGTTGCGTTGGCCCTCGTTTTTACTCAGGTCGATGGCGGCGATGATGGAGTCGATCTCTTCTACAGTCAGTACTTCCGGTAGCTTTAAGCCTATTTTGGGACCTTCGAGCAACTCGCTCGGATCGGCTTCCAGATAATCTGCCATAATCAGAAAGTGGAAAAAAGACTTGATGCCCGAAATAATCCGCGCTTGCGAACGCGGATGGATACCGATGTCATGCAGTCCGGCCGAAAAGCGTTCCAAATCGTCCAGGCATACATCCAAAATCTCTATGTTTTCCGAGTGCAGGAAATTAAGCAGTTTATCCAGGTCGGTCATATAGGCTTCCTGGGTATTTGGAGATAAAGACTTTTCCAGTTTCAGATATTGCTTGTACTTCCTGATTATCAGGTCCGTCATATCCTTCTTCTCTGTTTTTTCGTTTACTTTCATTTCTTTTTTCTACCTTTGCCCCGTGAAGACAGGTGCCCATCGGCAAAATACAAATAAATTTGCTACTGCGTTCAGTTTACGCTATCTTTGCATTTTGAAATAATGTTCTCGGGACAAAGGTATTAAAATTAGTAGGATTGTGTTATGAGGATACAAATTATTAATGGCCCCAATATTAATCTGCTGGGCAAACGTGAACCTTCCATATACGGAAGTGTTACATTTGAAGACTATCTGACCGGTCTTCGTGAAATGTATAAAGAGATAGAGATTAACTATTTTCAATCCAACATCGAGGGAGAGATGATCGATTGCATCCAACGGACCGGATTTGACGTGGATGGCATCATTTTAAATGCGGGAGCTTACACGCATACGTCTATTGCTTTGCAGGATGCTATCCGTTCGGTGACGGCTCCAGTGATAGAGGTACATATCTCTAACGTGCACAGCCGTGAGGCGTTCCGTCACGTTTCCATGATTGCCTGTGCATGCAAGGGGGTAATCTGTGGCTTCGGACTCGATTCATACCGGCTGGCGCTTGAAGCATTGAAAGGATGTACCGGTAAATGAGGTACCGATGTTATTCATAAAGGTATATGTGCTGATGCCGTAATGAGAAAATGATAGAATAAATAAAGTATAGATAAATATAATTAATGTGTAGATATGCCGAATGGTAATCGGCCTATAGCATATTAGTAAATTAAACAATTATTCAAGATGTTGCTGAAACAGACCAAAATCGTAGCTTCCATCTCAGACAGGCGCTGTGATGTAGACTTTATAAAACAGTTGTTCGAAGCCGGAATGAACGTTGTCCGTATGAATACGGCTCATGCCAGCCGTGAAGGTTTCGAGGCATTGATTGCCAATGTGCGTGCCGTTTCAAATCGTATTGCTATCCTGATGGATACCAAAGGCCCGGAGGTGCGGACTACCGCCAATGCGGAACCGATTCCTTACCGGATCGGTGAAAGGGTGAAGATTGTCGGTAACCCCGATTTGGAAACCACCCGTGAGTGTATTGCCGTTTCATATCCTAATTTCGTGCGGGATCTTAATATAGGTGGAACCATTCTTATCGATGACGGTGATCTGGAACTTCGGGTGATCGATAAAACAGACGACTATCTGATGTGTGAGGTTCAGAATGAAGCAACTTTGGGAAGCCGTAAAAGCGTGAATGTGCCGGGTGTGCGCATCAATCTGCCTTCGTTGACGGAAAAAGACCGTAATAATATATTGTATGCCATTGAGAAAGATATTGATTTTATCGCCCATTCATTTGTCCGCAACAAACAGGATGTGCTCGATATCCGCGAAATACTCGATGCGCACAACAGCGATATTAAGATTATCGCCAAAATCGAAAATCAGGAGGGAGTAGATAATATCGACGAGATACTTGAAGTGGCCGATGGCGTTATGGTAGCGCGTGGCGACTTGGGTATTGAAGTGCCGCAGGAACGTATTCCGGGCATCCAGCGTATACTTATCCGTAAGTGTGTATTGGCCAAAAAGCCGGTTATTGTGGCTACACAGATGCTTCATACCATGATTAATAACCCCCGTCCGACTCGTGCGGAGGTTACCGATATCGCCAATGCCATCTATTACCGCACGGACGCGTTGATGTTGAGTGGTGAAACTGCTTATGGAAAATATCCGGTGGAAGCCGTGAAAACCATGACGAAAATTGCAGCTCAGGCAGAAAAGGATAAATTAGAAGAGAATGACATCCGCATTCCGTTGGATGAGAACAGCAATGATGTGACGGCTTTCTTGGCTAAGCAGGCTGTGAAGGCAACTACGAAGTTGAAGATGCGCGCCATCATTACCGATAGCTATAGTGGGCGTACGGCCCGCAATCTGGCTGCTTTCCGTGGTAAATATCCTGTACTGGCCATTTGTTACAAAGAGAAGACGATGCGTCATCTGGCCCTCTCCTATGGTGTGGAAGCGATTTATATGCCGGAACTGGCAAATGGGCAGGAGTACTATTTCGCAGCTTTGCGCCGTTTGCTGAAGGAAGGCCGTTTGCAGCCTGCTGATATGGTAGGTTATCTGAGTAGCGGTAAGGCCGGTACACAGACCTCTTTCCTCGAGATCAACGTTGTGGAAGATGCGTTGAAGCATGCAGATGAAACGGTATTACCTAATAAAAACAGATATTTGTAATTTGCGGCTGTATAGGCAAAGATAGTTTACGATTGGACGATTGATGATTGGATATTCTTCTGTAATAGCAGTAATTTCAATCGCCGGTCTTCCAATCGTAATTTTTTTACTTGTATAGTCGTATTTCTTTTCACAGATGTATGGAAACTATTGATGAATATATCTTGCGTCATATTGACGATGAAGGCGATTATTTGAAGGCGTTGTACCGGGATACCCATGTCAAGTTGCTTCGTCCCCGCATGGCTTCCGGGCACTTGCAAGGGAGGGTGTTGAAAATGTTTGTCGAGATGATTCGTCCCCGGCAGATACTTGAGATAGGAACCTATAGTGGATATTCGGCTCTTTGTCTTGCCGAAGGTTTGAGTGAAGGAGGGATGCTTCATACATTTGAGATTAATGACGAACAGGAGGATTTTACCCGCCCTTGGCTGGAGAAGTCCGCTTATGCCGATAAGATAAAGTTTTATATCGGTGACGCTCTTGAATTGGTGCCGAAGTTAGGTATTACATTCGATCTCGCTTTTGTGGACGGAGACAAGCGTAAATATATCGAATATTATGAGATGACACTTGCCCATCTTGCTACGGGCGGTTATATCATTGCGGATAATACATTGTGGGATGGCCATGTGTTGGAGGAGCATCCGCATAGCAATGATTATCAGACTATCGGCATTAAGGCGTTTAATGATCTGGTGGCTTGTGACCGCCGGGTGGAGAAGGTAATTCTACCTTTGCGCGACGGACTGACGATTATCCGCAAGAAATAAAGATTGATAGATAGCTTTGAGGTTGGCTGCGGAAATTGGACGAGTGGATTTGTTGAAAAAGGACTTCAGGCAAATTAAAAGTGAAACAATATGTATAAATCATTATCACTTATCTTGCTTTTATTAATTCCTGCTAAAGGAATATCGCAAACGCAGATTGATGGTTCTCCCTGTGAACTAAAAACAGAATATTTGGAAAATCCTATCGGATTGGACAAACCTGCCCCGCGCCTTTCCTGGCGGATGGAAGACAGCAGGAAAGGAGCTGTGCAGACTTCCTGGCGGGTCGTAGTGGACGAAGACTCGCTGAACGTGGTCAACGGTTGCGGCAGGATGTGGGATAGTGGAAGGAATACTTCCCGTGACCGGCTTGTGACCTATACGGGCAAAAAACTACGGCCTTTCACTAAATATTATTGGAAGGTAATCTGCGGTGACATGGGACATCAGGAATTCGCTTCTCCCGTCTCCAGTTTTGAAATGGGGATGATGGACATGCGACATTGGCAGGGAGCTTGGATTGGTGATGGTAAAGATATTTACTACGAACCTGCACCCTATTTCCGGAAGAAGTTCAAGGCAGGTAAAGAGATAAAGTCGGCGCGTGTCTACATTGCAGCCGCCGGATTGTATGAGCTTTGCATCAACGGAGAGAGGATAGGAAACCACCGTCTTGATCCTCTTTATACCCGTTTTGACCGCCGTAACCTGTATGTGACCTATGATGTGACTTCCCAATTACGTAATGGAGACAACGCCATTGGCGTACTGTTGGGCAACGGGTGGTACAACCATCAGTCTAAAGCTGTGTGGGATTTCGACCGTGCTCCCTGGCGCAACCGTCCTGCTTTCTGTCTGGACTTGCGCATCACCTACGGAGATGGAAGTGTAGAAACTATTCCTACAGATCTCAGTTGGCGGACCTCATCGGGTGCAATAATCTTCAACAGCATCTATACCGGTGAACACTACGACGCACGCTTAGAACAGAAAGGCTGGAGTACCCCGGAGTTTGACGACTCTAAGTGGCACGGAGTGGGTTATCGTAGTGTTCCTTCGCCCAATGTTACTGCTCAGCAGGCGCGTCCTATCCGTAATGTGGAGACTTTCCCGGCTGTTTCTTTCCGCAAAGTAGACGAGAAGACGTATGTCTACGATTTCGGACAGAACATGTCTGGTGTCACCCGTATCCGTCTTTCGGGTGAACGGGGAACAGAGGTCAGAATCAAACATGGAGAACGCTTGTATCCGGACGGTCGTCTCGACCTCTCTAACATCGATGTCTATTTCCGTGGCGATAAGGAGAAAGACCCTTTTCAGACAGACATTCTCATTCTGAGTGGGGAGGAGGACGAGTTTATGCCCCATTTCAATTACAAAGGATTCCGTTATGTAGAGGTAGTGGCTGATAAGCCCATTGAACTTGACCGGAACAGCCTGACTGCTTACTTCATGCACAGTGATGTACCTGCTGTGGGAGGCTTGGAAGCTTCGACTCCACTGATAGGTAAACTACTTCATGCCGCCAACCACTCTTATCTCTCTAACTTAATGGGCTATCCCACCGACTGTCCCCAACGTGAGAAGAACGGCTGGACCGGTGACGGGCATTTCGCCATTGAGGCGGCACTCTATAACTTCGACGGAATTACTGTTTACGAGAAATGGCTGGCCGATCACCGCGATGAGCAACAACCCAACGGAGTGTTACCCGATATTATTCCTACCGGTGGATGGGGGTACGGCACAGACAACGGTCTGGACTGGACCAGCACCATTGCCGTCATCCCCTGGAATCTCTACCTGTTTTATGGTGACAGCAAGCCTCTTGCCGACTGTTACGAAAACATAAAACGGTATGTGGACTATGTGGAGCGCACTTCGAACAATCACCTCACCACGTGGGGACGCGGCGATTGGGTTCCCGTGAAGTCGCACTCCAATAAAGAGCTGACCTCTTCGGTTTACTTTTATACAGATACCAAAATTTTGGCTGCTGCTGCCAAACTATTCGGTAAGCAAGCTGATTACGAATACTACAACGCCTTGGCCGAGAAGATAAAACAAGCTGTCAACGACAAGTTCCTGAATCGTGAGACGGGTGTATACGCCGGAGGTTCGCAGACCGAACAGAGCGTTCCTTTGCAATGGAAGATTGTACCCGAAGAGTTGATAGGAAAAGTAGTTGCCAATCTGGCCCGTAAGGTAGAGGAGAACGGTTTCCATTTGGATGTGGGTGTATTGGGCGCCAAGGCTATTTTGAATGCGCTCAGTGAAAACGGCTATGCCGAAACAGCCTATAAGGTAGCGGTGCAGGATACTTATCCGTCATGGGGTTGGTGGGTCGTGAATGGCGCCACTACGCTGCTCGAAAACTGGGACCTGCAGGCCACGCGCGATATTTCGGATAATCACATGATGTTCGGTGAAATAGGTGCTTGGTTTTACAAAGGACTGGGCGGTATCTTCCCTGATCCAGCGCAGCCGGGCTTTCGCAATATCTTGCTCCGCCCTCACTTCATGAAGGGGTTAAAGAGGTTTGAGGCCCGTCACCAATCGCCCTATGGCGAAATCATCTCCCGCTGGAAATGGGAAGGAAAACGTGTGCATTATGAAGTGACAGTACCTGCCAACAGCACTGCAACACTTACGCTACCCGACAAAGATAAAAATGAACGGGTAATGGAACTGAAAGCCGGTACGTATGAGTTTATTGTGAGATAACTTTTATTTTTGCTCTTGCTTGCTGCGGATGTATTGTTACTATAGTCCGGGTAAGCTCAAGAACTTTGTACACACTCATGTTGTATTACACCTTCGTTAATGG
>CAVCAX010000211.1:0-9409 GCA_963599995.1 Coprobacillus sp. CAG:698 | reverse complement strand
ATAACAATGCGTCGTTCTCGGAGGTACTTAAGGATTTGAATGCCCGACAGGATAAATATGCCATCAATTTCGTATATGATGAATTGGAGGACTTCAAGGTGACGAAGAGCATTCGGAATCAGAATGTCCCTGATGCCATCATGCAACTGATAGGCTTTTATCCCATCAAGATGACACGGATCGGCAATGTCATTGTGGTGGAATGTACACAGAAAGCATCCGGCAAGATGATGGGGCGCGTTGTGGATACTCACCATCATTCTGTTGATTTCGCCAATGTCGCATTGCTCAATGTTGCAGATTCCAGTTTCATCGTGGGTGGCGTGACGAATGAAAACGGTCAGTTCGTGATACCTTGTGAGGTAAAGAGGGTGATCGTTAAGGTGAGCTGTGTGGGGTATAATACGGCATGTAAAGCCTATGATACCGGCAAGATTGGGACGATTGTCTTGATAGAAAACACCATTCATCTGGATGGAGTACAAGTGAAAGCTATGCGTCACAATATTAAGATGGGGCGTGATGGAATGATTGTGAATATCCAAAACTCAGAACTGAGCAAGATTGGTACGGCTACGGATGTCTTGCGTGAGATACCAAGGGTAAATGTCGGTTCGGATGGTTCGGTCAGTGTGTTCGCCAAGGGGGAACCTCTCATATATGTCAACAATCGGCAGGTGAGGGACTTGGAGGAACTCAAGAGGCTCAAGTCCGATGATATCAAGAATATAGAAATCATCACTTCACCGGGTACCCAATACGATGCTTCCGTGCAGTCTGTTATCCGTATCAAGACATTGAGCAAACAAGGCGAGGGATGGAGTTATGCAGGTTATGGCACGGCATCATATAATAAGTGGTGGGGTACATCGCAATCGTTGTCTGCCACTTACCGTTCTAATCATACCGAGGTGTTTGGCAATGTATGGGGTACGACACGTCCTGGAGGGATGACTAATACGTTGACGAATGAAATTGCCGGTTCCAAGAATATATTCATCGAGCAATATTGTCCATTGAGATACAGGTCGAAGGGGTCTGGTGCAAGGACCGGATTCAACTATTCTTTTGATGATAACAATGCTCTCGGTTTGACTTACAGTTGGCAATATAAGGGTTCCGGTAAAGGTACTGCATCAGATAACTATCAAAGAATCTGTGAGGAGGGACAGCAAGTGGCTTTTGTCGATGAGCAGTCGGACACAAGAGACTTGTATTGTCCTGTACACGATTTGAATGCGTATTACATTGGAAAACTTGGTAAATTGGGAGTGGATTTCAATGCTACTTATCTTTGGAAGGAGCAGGGTAGAGACATGTCGGTCCGGGAAAACAGTACGGATATTGAAAGCCGTAACGTGAATTCTTCCAGTCGTCAACATAGCGAGATGGTGGCAGGCAAATTGTTATTGACTTATCCGGTATGGAAAGGCATGCTGAGTGCCGGCTCAGAGTTTTCCTCTTCACAAATACGGGGAGAGTATATGAATGAAGAGCAGTATGTAGATGCAGCAGAAACTAAGATTTTGGAGCAGAATGTGGCAGGGTTTTTAGAATATGCTCTCCCTTGCGGTGAATTCTCCTTTCATGCCGGAGCGAGGTACGAACATGTGAAAACGGACTACTATTCGTTTGGAGTGTGGGAGAAAGAACCGAGCCGTCGATATTCTGAATGGTTTCCTACTGCTTCGTTGGAGTGGAACAAGGGGAAGTGGAGTCTGAATCTCGCCTATACCTGTAAGACGCAAAGACCCAATTATAGCAGTCTGCGCAATGAGGTACAATATAATAACCGCTACAATTATGAGGGGGGAAATCCCTATCTTCGCCCGTGTGTCATGAGTAATATCGATGCCAATCTTGTCTATGGCTGGCTGTCACTTAATGCAGGCTATAACTACAGGGAAAAACCAATAATATGGGTTGCCACACTCTATCAAAATAAGGACATCTCTTTTTTGCGCAGTGTGAATTTCAAACACAAGCAGGATGTATATGCTTCTGTTGTGGCATCGCCAAGATTCGGATGGTATAACCCGATGTTGGAGATTGACTTCACACAATCTTTCCTATGTGTGGAAGGGTATGACATAACCATGCCTTCAAGCCGGGCAAGTTTTTGTTTCAAATTCAATAATCGCTTTATTATAACCCGTTCGTTGAAAGCATTCCTCAACATAAAGTATCGCACAGTAGATTATGCTAATTTGCAATTTAACCAACCGTATGGTAGAGTGGACATCAGAGTTACCAAGTCGTTGTTTCATCAGTCATTGGAATTGGGACTGTTTGCAAATGACCTGTTTCGTACAGATAAGGAGAAATGGACGATGTATGGCAGCCATGTGACAACGACCAAAGACTGCTATGGATATACCCGCAATATAGGTATAAGCCTATCGTATAATATCAATGTATCCAAAAGTAAGTATAAGGGTACAGGTGCAGGCAATGCTGAGAGGAACAGATTGTTCTGATGTCTATGGTAAGCTTCTTTGCCCGAAGAGGGTATCTAAGAGAAGAAAAGGAATACCAAAATGTCCTTTTCGGAAAATCACCTCTGCTACAAGTGTTTGTGGCAGAGGTGATTTTTAAGTTTTGTGCATTTTGATACATTCTCTAATTTGCATCCATCGAAATTACCGGAAAAAGCTTTTAGCGGCATGAACATTAAATGTCACAACCATCGTTCCGTTGGAATGAAATCAGAATAACAACACAGCATGTTACATAGCAGATGCCTGTTATTTTACCACATTATTCACCGGTTTTCCTGCTATGTAGGCTTTCAGATTTTCCAGCATAATTCCCATCAGCCGTTCGCGGGCAGCAGTGGTGGCCCAGGCTATGTGTGGAGTGATATAACAGTTACGTGCCGTCAGCAGCGGATTATCCGCACGAGGCGGTTCGGTGGACAATACATCTACTCCGGCAGCATAAATCTTGTTGTTGTTGAGCGCATCGGCGAGGTCCTGCTCATTGACCAACGGACCGCGTCCTGTATTGATCAGTATGGCGCTCGGTTTCATCAGAGCCAGTCTGCGAGCATTTACCAATTCCCGTGTCTGCTCCGTCAGCGGGCAGTGCAGGCTCACAATGTCGCATTCATGGAATATCTGGTCGAGTTCCATCTTCTTTATCTCCGGCGGTAGCTGCAAGCGCGACTTGGAAGTATATGCCCATACTTTCATGCCGAAGCCGATAGCGATGCGGGCGGTGTTGTAGCCTGTCTGTCCCAAGCCGATGAGACCGATCTTTTTCCCTAACAGTTCGATGAGCGGGGTATCCCAGAAACAGAAGTCTGCGTTGTTTGTCCATCGGCCCTTGTGCACCTCCTCGGAATGGTGCTGCACTTGCTGGGTGATGTTCAGGATATGGGCAAATACCATTTGTCCGACAGAGGGAGTGCTGTATGCCGGGATATTGGTAACGACAATTCTGCGTTCGCGGGCGGCGTCGATGTCTATGATGTTATATCCGGTAGCCAATACTCCGATATATTTCAAGTCGGGCAGGGCAGCCATCTGTTCTGCGCTTATCACCACCTTATTGGTAAGAATCGCTTCCGCACCGGCAGCACGCTCCAATACTTCTTCGGGGGCGGTACGGTCGTAAATCGTGCATTCGCCCAGTGCTTTCAGACCTTCCCAAGACAAATCGCCGGGATTGGCGGCATAACCGTCTAATACTACAATTTTCATATTCGTTCGTTTTTATGGTTATTATTCATCGGTTTATATTAACTTTTCACTTCAAATCATTCTTTTATCCACTTTTCCTGTGCATCCGGCAGTTCAGTCCACTCTTTCTGTACATAGTTCCGGCTGCTGTCTGTTACAATCAGCACGTGGTCGTTTCCGGTGCTGTAACCACTGTGGGGCTGAAACTCATGTATGCCATTGTCAAACGCTCCGATGTATTCCAGCTTGCCGTTTTGGGTCGTATACCACCATGCCGATTTTCGGGCTCCGCTGATTTTACGGAGGTCGACTTGCATCGGCTGTCCGGTATAATTGTACACCAGCAGATAGTCGTCTCCACGTGTAGCAATGAGACGGTCGTAACGTTCTCCGTTCTTTCCGGCGATGATCGTTTGATCCGGCACACGTATAAAGAACGGAAAAGTAAGCATAAGGTTCTTCAGGTATTTCATTTGGTTGAAGCCGGGATCGCCCATGGCTTCATACCAGGGTTTCGTTGCACCGTATGCACCGGTAACACCCGGCTTAAGAAACTGCATGATGGAATTATTGCCGTAAGTATGCCCGAATGACCCGGCGAAAACCGACCAGTAAGCATAACGGCGTACGTCACAATCCCTCCACCTCAGTTCGTTTGCATCGTGCAGGCCGTGAGGAATTCCCTCGTAGATCGGTTCTCCGTCGATGACAGGTTTCAGAGGAACGGTTGCAAGGCAGCGTTCTGCATAACGCCAGTTGTCTTCTTCCGTGTTCTCTTCAATGGGATAATCCTTGTCGCCCATACGCTGTCCGTAACGGCGGTGCCCGCTTTGAAATATATGGAAGTCCATCCAGGAAGCGTTAGCAAACCATTCGGCAGAAGTCATTCTACCCCGTGGATGAAATGTCATAAGGTGTCTCTTGTCGATTGATTTCAGGGTGGTGGCCAGAGCTTCCCATTCCTCTCTTTTCACATCGCCACGGATGTCTCCTCCTATAATCCAGATGATGTTCGGTTCGTCTTTGTAGCGTTCGGCCAGGAATTTCCCGTAGGCCTGTGCCTCTTTTACCGACATCTTTCCGGCTTTAACGGGCCCTCCCCAGATGCATACCATGCCGATATAGATCCCCTTTCGGGCAGCCGTGCGGATGATGTAATCCATGTGGTCCCAGTATCCGTAAACGCCTTTCCGGTCGATGTCCGCAAAGTTGAAACCATCGGGCAGGGAGTATTGTCCGTAGATGTTCATGGACGGGACATCATTCATGGTCTGTACCTGCACCACGTTATACCCGCAGCGTTGGCAGTTGTCCAAATAGTATTCCACTTCATCGCGGTTCAATCGTTCGGGGAGCAGCCAGCCGGTGTCACCCAACCAGAAAAACGGGGTGCCGTTCCGGTGTCGCAGGTAGCGTCCTTCGTCAGAAACCTGAAGTTCGCCATTACTCCAGGGGATGTAGTTCTTGGGTCTCTTGCTTTGTGCAAAGGCAGATGTTGTCAGAGTCAGAAACAATAGGAGCAGGGCAAACGGCCGGAATGTTTTCATGGTGTCTTGGTGTTTTTCAGTTCGGAATCATTTTCATTTATTCTCTTTGTAGCGGTCGCCCCACAGCTGTTGCATCCGTTCGGCATGCTTCTGCTCTGCCGGATTGCGTTGCGGTTGCCAGATGCGCTTGTCTTTCAGCTCATCGGGCAAGAACTGCTGTTTCACGAAATTGCCCTCGTAATTGTGCGCATACTTGTAGTCCTGTCCGTATCCCAATTGCTTCATCAGCTTGGTCGGTGCATTGCGCAGGTGCAGGGGGACGGGGAGATTGCCGGTTTCGCGCACCAGGGCAAGGGCACTGTCGATGGCGCTGTAAGCCGAATTGCTCTTGGGACTTGTGGCCAGGTAGATGGTGGTTTCCGCCAAGGGAATCCTTCCTTCGGGCCAACCGATTTTCATCAGTGTGTCAAAGCAGGCATTGGCAAGAAGCAGTGCGTTCGGATTGGCAAGCCCGATGTCTTCCGCAGCCGAGATAACCAGGCGGCGGGCTATGAAGGCAGGGTCTTCACCACCTTCCACCATGCGGGCGAGCCAGTAGATGGCGCCGTCGGGATCACTTCCACGGATGGATTTGATGAATGCGGAGATGATGTCGTAGTGCATTTCTCCATCTTTGTCGTAGGCGAGCGGGTTTTGTTGCAGACGTTCGGTCACCATGGCATCGGTGATGACTACCGTCTCTTCTGTCTCCGATTCGACTACCAGCTCGAGGATATTCAGCAGTTTGCGTGCGTCGCCTCCGGAAAAGCGAAGCATGGCATTCGTCTCCCGCAATTCGATGCGGCGCTCTTTCAGCACTGTATCCGTGGTGATGGCGCGTTGTAGCAGTTCCAGCAAGTCGTCTTTCTCAAGAGACTTCAAGACGTAGAGCTGGCAACGCGAAAGGAGAGGGCGGATCACCTCGAACGACGGGTTCTCGGTGGTGGCTCCTATCAGTGTCACCGTACCGTTCTCTACCGCTCCTAACAGCGAATACTGAAGCGATGGATTTCATCGATAAAGAGTATCGGACTTGCCTGAGAAAAGAAACGGTTGCTTTTTGCACGGTCGATTACTTCGCGCACATCCTTCACTCCGGAAGTCACCGCACTCAATGTATAGAAAGGAGTCTCCAACTTATTGGCGATGATTTGTGCCAGGGTCGTTTTTCCTACTCCGGGAGGTCCCCAAAGAATGAATGAAGAGATTCTTCCCGCATCGATCATCTTCCGCAGGATAGCACCAGGCCCCACCAAATGTTTCTGGCCTATGTATTCATCTAATGTTTTCGGTCGAAGCCGCTCTGCTAATGGTTGCACGTTGTTTAGTGATTTGAAAAAACGTTGTTTGGTAATTTAAAACGTCATCATCACCATAAACCGTATACCCCATTTGTTGATGTCGGGATTGTTACGATAAGTCAGACGATGTACATATTCTATATGCAGAAGTTTGAATATATTATGAATACCCGCACTCACTTCCATATAAGGAATCTTCGGGTCCATCACGTGACTAGTGTATTGTCCGTCGCGCATGGGGAAGAGGAATAATTCGGGATTATCACTCTTGAAAGGATTGTTCTTGTCCGTCAGCGTTCCCCAAAGGGCACGGAAACGGAACATCTCTCTCCATTTGAGCTTTTTCAGCAACGGTATGCGGTTGAACAGTTTTCCGTTCATGTCATACGACAGGGAGAGGGAGGCGAAACGGTCATTCAGGAACTCCATATTATTGATCAGGCAGAATGTCTCACGCTGGGTAATATACGTTAAGTTGGCTTCCGGCAATATCAGCAACGGGAAAGGAACGGTGTTCCACTCGATGCCTCCCTTGAGACTGAGGTCTATCTTTCCCCAGGAAGAGGGCAGCCAGAGCCGTTTCCAGATGCTGGCTTCCGTACGGTTGAAGTTATACTCTCCTCCGAGTACCCCTTTGAAGCCGGCGGTATGCGTCAGCGTAAAGATCGGAGCATCCAGAGACACCGGGATGCGGCGTTGCTTGGAGTTGACGAACGATTCGCCCGGAGCATAGCGCAAGGTGGCGCTTACTTCGGTGGTGGTGACGTCGTGGATGGGCTGCTCATCGGGCAGTGGCATTTTATCGGCACTGCTGTTGTTGGCGTAGTATTTCAGATTTCCTGTCGGCTCGTCGTTCCGGTGGCGCAGCATTCCTTTCACACCGAAGCCGGTCTGGGTCTCCAGCTCGTAGTTGACGGTGATGTCACGCATGTATGACATCTGGTCTACGGTAGTCGTCTTGAAAGAGAGGAATACATTGTCCTTGTCCGTGAACAGGAATTTGTCCATCGGTGACATCACATCATAGCTGTACGTGGCAGATATGTAGTGCTTGGGGAACTCCCAAATGACATAGTCGCGTTTGTTGAAAGAATAGGTCAGCGTTCCGCTGTATTTCCAGCGATGATCCTTGAAACCGTAGGCGCCGTATCCGCTGACGAACCAATGCGGATTGAGATTGGCGGTCGTCATACCGCTGAGTCGCAGGCGGAGTCCGTCTACGTAGTTGCTCGAGATGGTCGTGTTGATGGGACCGAAGTCGAATTTACTCGGCTTCTTGGGACCAGTGGTCTCTACGAAGTTCTCGATCAGGGCTTTGGCACCGAAGATGATATACTTGAATCCCGGGATCTGCTCAATCCGGTTCATGAACACGTCCATGCTGCTTTCGGTCTTGGTCAGCGGCACCTGGCGGACTTCGGCCCAGTACTCATCGCTCTTGGACAGCATGTCCGCCTCCTTGATAACCGAGCCTTTCAGTCGGAACATACGCGGTTCGATGGGGTCGAATTTGTAGTTGCTGTATTTCGTTGTCCGCTGCACCTGTATTCCTCCTGTCGATTTTACCAGTGCCAGGTCTACCAGCATGTCGTCGTCCATCAATACCCAGTTTCCGTTGGGCAATTGTTCGTATTCCTGTGTGATGTCCAGTTGGTTCACGAAGTTCACGCCTGTCTTTTTGGGCAGGTTCATGATGCATCTCTTTACGGCGTATGTGGAATCCTTCAGTACGTACAGGTGTCCGGTGAACCCGAAGTCCTGTGAGTTTTGCGGCACAAAAGTCAGATGCACGCACGTGTCTCTGTCCACCGTCAGGGTGTCCATCAGGTAATATTTGTAGAAGTTGATTCCTTCTTTGGCAATGGGACTGGTGAAGCGTCTTTGCAGCAGGCGGATTTCATCGTCGTAGATGTTCACGTTGGTAAAGACGTCCTGCAATACCGTACCGAGCATATCACCGGTAGAAAAGAATTCATTGATACCGTTGGAATTCATACCTTTGATAATGGTCTTCTTGCTTTCCGGATCTTTGCGGAACACCGTTTGTGATGCCGTCTCCTGTATCGAGATAGGAAGAATGAGGCTGTTGGTCGCTTCGGATACCTCTACCTGATCCAGCAGGAATGAATATTTCTTGTAGATCCCTTTCTCCATCTTTTCGGGAGTGATGTCATTGAGAGACATCTTCATCTTCTCGTATTGATCGTACTGGTAATATTCGTTCTCTTCTAACTTCTGTGCTTTTTTATGTTCGATGACTTTCCGCATGAAGTCTACGGCTGGGTTGTTCTTCTTCGAGTATTTCTCTTTCTTAGGTTTTACAACCACTTCCGTCAGCATCACGTCGTCCGGTGCCATCTGTACATCCAGCACTTTTTGTCCCGGAGTGATTTTAATTACTTTCGTGCGATAACCGATGGACGAGAAGGTAACTTCGTTCCATCCTTTTCGTGTTTCAATCTGATACTCGCCGTTGGCATTGGATACTCCGCCCACGCCTTTTCCTTCATAATAAACTGAAATATACATCAAAGGCTCGTGTGTAATCGAGTCTGTAATAACCCCTTTTAGCTGCGCAAAAGAAGATGCGGCAGTAAACAGGAGCAAAAATAGTAGAATGTGCTTCTTATATTGTTGTTCCATCATATACTTTAATATGAGTCGGCAAAGTTAGCAAATTGCTGTTAAACACAGTGCTAATATATACTAAGAAAAAAGAGGAATATTTAAGAATGCATTGATTAAATGCTATATTTGCGGTAATAATTAGATAAAGATTCACACTATGAAACTTCATGTCGTTAGCTTTCAGGTCCCTTATCCACCGTCTTATGGTGGTATCGTCGATGTTTATTATAAACTGAAAGCTTTGAAAGAGGCCGGTTGTACCATCATACTTCAT
>CAVCAX010000210.1:0-3062 GCA_963599995.1 Coprobacillus sp. CAG:698 | reverse complement strand
TCCCGGTGCTTACCGCCGCTAAGCACGGTTCATACAGGCCATAGGCACCGTGCTTAGTACGTCCGAGCACGGTCCTCAGCAAACTTGAGCATAATACATGTTTGCAAAGGTTTGACTGTTTAGGCGGATAAAGATGCAGCAAAGTCACTTCCTCCCTAATTGTAAGTATCAGAAGAGCAGCAATACCTACAAATAGTGATTGACCTTTTTTTTGTCCATTCATAACTTTGCCCTGAAAAAAAAGAAACATACAATTATGACTACCCCGTCAAAGACTCCCAAAAGGCAGTCGCACTATCGCAGGAACCTTATACTGCTACTTTCAATTCTGATCATCGGGATTGTCTGCATCTGTGTCTCGCTGGCAACACACGACCCGGCAAATAATAACTGCCACTGCATCCAATGCCTGACAAACCACATCCCGGAAGATGGAGAGTATCTCTATAACCGATACATGCCACTCATCAGTTTTGTGTGGATCCTGCTGATATTTCTTCCGATCTATTTTCTTAACCACAAAAAGAAATAAACCGCATTATTGACATAAATCAAAAACTCACCAAAAAGGATTCTCTCTCTTCCCCACTTTCTGTTTTTTAATTACCTTTGCCCGCAAAACAGCACTATTTTACATCATCGCCCTCATTAGTGCCCGGGTTGTAAAAAATCATTAGTACACTAAACTCAACTCTATACATAAAACAAGCCACCGGAATGACTACTAACAATATCATTCCGATGGCCGTCCCCTTTAAACACCTTTAAACAAAATGGAAAAAATATGCCTCTCCCTAACTAAACCAACTAACCCATAGAGGCATATTTTGAGGAGGCTGATCACTCAGCCTCTTTTCTATTTACGGGCCTCAGCAATGTAACCCAATGCCTCAGCACATTTTGCTGTAACATAAGCCCAATCTTCTGCGGCTACTTTATCTTTCGGGAAGAGTTTAGACCCCATACCTACACAGAATACACCGGCCTTAATCCAAGCGGTCAGATTCTCTTTGGTCGGTTCTACCCCGCCTGTCACCATCAATTTAGACCATGCCATCGGAGCCATCAGCCCCTTCACGAAGTTAGGACCATATACATCTCCCGGGAATACCTTGCAAAGATCACAACCCACTTCCTGCGCAAAACCTACCTCGGATACAGAACCGCATCCCGGAGTATAAGGAACCAGCCGGCGATTGCATACCTTTGCTATCTCCGGATTGAACAACGGACCTACCACAAAATTAGCACCCAACTGAATATAAAGGGCAGCAGTAGCCGGATCAACAACAGATCCGATACCTATAGCCAAATCCGGACACTCTTTGGCGGCGAACTTCACTATTTCGGCAAATACTTCCTGAGCGAAATCACCACGGTTGGTAAATTCAAAAGCACGGACACCACCGTCATAACATGCTTTCACTACTTTCTTTGCCACTTCTGCATCTTTATGGTAGAATACAGGAACCATGCCGGTTGAACCGATCTTATCCAACACAGCTATTTTATCAAATCTTGCCATATTATTTACGATTTAACGATTTACGATTTACGATTGAAAAATCTTCTATTTATATAAAATGATACTACTTATATAAAATGAAACTACTTATATAAAACGATACTGTTTATTAAAACGATACGATTAGACTTTTTTAATCTGACGAGCTTTCAAAGTAACAATCGAACTGACTATAATCTTATAGAGTTCATTGGCTTCTTGCAACAAATCCTGCAACTTCTCTGCCTTTATCATACCACTATCCCTTATAATTTCCAACCAATGCTTTGTTTCATCAAGTTCTTCTTCTACCATTTTCAGTTTATTCAAGAAATCCTTATCTGATTTACCTAAACAAGCCGCTCTATAATTAGCTGCAGGAGAAGTACCCGAACGAACAATCTGTTTGGCAACAACGTTTCCGGAAATCGTATTGGGCATACTATCTACCATCTTTATTATTCTCAATGAGAACATCTTAAATCGTTTTTTCAAAATTTCAGCATCCATCAATGAGAGTAAATTCAATCGTAAATAGTAAATTGTCTAATCGTAAATATATTTATCGTTGAACGCGTCCGCTTGCATCTCCCCCGGCCAATGCTTCTACCTCTTCTACAGAAACAAGATTGAAGTCACCGTTGATTGTATGTTTCAATGCAGAAGCAGCTACCGCAAACTCAAGAGCCGCACCCTGATCGGACATTGTCATCAAACCGTGAATAATACCGCCGGAGAATGAATCGCCACCACCTACACGGTCAATGATCGGATTGATATCGTAACGTTTGGAAGTATAGAACTCCTGTCCGTTATAAATCATCGCCTTCCAACCGTTATGAGTAGCAGAGAAAGACTCACGCAAAGTAGAGATAACATATTTAAAGCCGAACTCTTTCATCATCTGCTGGAAAATACCTTTGTAACCTTCGGCATCGGTATGACCGGATTCAACATCCGCATCCGGCTTGAAACCCAGACAAAGTTCGGCATCTTCCTCGTTACCGATACATACATCCACATACTTCATCAACGGTTTCATGATAGACTGTGCTTTCTCTTTCGTCCACAATTTCTTGCGGAAGTTCAAGTCTACAGAAACAGTCACACCGTGACGTTTAGCAGCTTCGCAGGCCAAACGGGTCAGTTCAGCGGCTTTGTCAGAAATAGCCGGAGTGATGCCGGACCAGTGGAACCAGTCGGCCCCTTCCATAATAGCGTCAAAATCAAAGTCAGAAGCGTCTGCTTCGGCAATAGAAGAGTGAGCGCGGTCATAGATAACTTTACTTGGACGCATAGAAGCACCTGTTTCAAGATAATAGATACCTACGCGATCACCGCCACGGGCTATAAAGTCTGTTTTAACGCCATATTTGCGCAAAGCATTTACAGCAGACTGACCAATTTCGTGTTTAGGCAATTTAGATACGAAGTATGCATCGTGACCATAATTTGCACAACTTACAGCAACGTTAGCTTCACCACCACCGTATACAACATCAAAAGAATCGGATTGAACAAAACGGGTGTTACCCGGAGTTGATAATCTAAGCATGAT
>CAVCAX010000209.1:0-3990 GCA_963599995.1 Coprobacillus sp. CAG:698 | reverse complement strand
GTTTAAAACCATAAGACTGGACTGTCACTGTTTGCAGAATAGTAGAAGGAGAAATATTTATTGTCGAAGTTTCATCCATAAACTCATACCAAGTACCACTTTTAGGAAAAGTAACAGAATAATTGTTGGAATTTCCTGTGAAATTTCCAACTACCACAAGCGCTTTATCCCCAGCTGTGACAGTAATAAACCGCCCTTTATCCCAATCATTAGCCGTCACCTTCCAATCAAACACAGCATCAGATGCAAAAAGCTCAGGATAAGACTTACGCAGACCTATTAACTTACTATACACCTCATACAATTCTTTCCTGCGTTGCTTGTCATAATAATCCCAACGTATCGGTTTAGGATCTGTACGATAATCCCCAATAGCTGTTCCGGAAGTATTGGTATTAATAGAATAATCATATCCCAACTCTCCAAACTGCCAAATCATTTTAGCTCCGGGAACAGTAAGAAAAAAAGCTGCATTAACCGCCAGCTGCCTCATTCGGTTTTGCAGAAAGTGCTCGGAAGGAACGATATTTCCCCCTGTCAGATCTCCCTTTATTCCATTCACACCATACTTCCAAGCCTTATAAGCCATCCTTTCTTCATCATGGCTTTCCATATATCCCACCAGACTGCCATAAGGCATACCTGCTTCTTTCTCATACAGTCCTGTGAATGCACTCTCGGAAGAATACCCCATAGCTGTCTGGCAATATGCATTATTCATATTCTTCCACAACATAAGATTTGCTTGTCCAAGCTCTTTCTCTTCTTGCAAATCCGTCAAATGCTCGCAAATCACATAAGCCTGTTCATTACGCTTCCACACTTCGGTAGCCATTCGTTTCAGATTTCGGATACGCGCCACATCATAACTTCCGGCCCAATTATTCGTTCCTGTATAAGAAGTGTTCGAGAACCCTTTGGTAAAATCGTAACGAAAGCCGTCAATCCGATATTCATTCATCCAATAAGCCGCCACACTGTCCACCAGCACTTGCGTATAAGGACTATCATGGTTGAAATCATACCCCCACGAAAGTCCGGGGTTCTCGATATTCGATTTTTGATTGTACCACGGGTTATTTAATGAAGGGCGACCATCTGCATCACGATAAAGCAAATAGAAAGGAGATTGCCCATAGCTATGATTCAATACCAAATCAAGAATGACTGCTATACCCAATCTATGGCATTCATCAACAAAAGCCTTAAGATCATTTTTTGTCCCATAATATTTGTCTACAGCAAAATAAAACGAAGGATTATATCCCCAGCTGATATTTCCCTCAAACTCATTGACAGGCATCAGTTCAATGGCATTTACCCCCAAAGTTTTCAAATACCCCAATTTCTCCATAGCTGCTTTATATGAATGCTCTTCCGTAAAATCACGGATAAGCATTTCATAAATCAAGAGTTGGTCTTTCGCGGGTTTCACAAAGTCATCTATCTGCCACGCATACGGTTGTTGCCCGGTTTGAAGCACAGACACAATACCGGAAGTTTTTCCTGTAGGGTATGGTTTCAATTCCGGATAGACAGAAGCTGGAATATAAGGATCATTCCAAGGATCAAGAACCTTATCCGCATAAGGATCAGCTATATAAATACTCCCATCCACTACATATTGAAAAGCATACTCCTTTCCTTTTTCCAGATTGCTCAACGCTATCCAAAAAAGCTCTCCGTCCCGTTTCAGCTGATAATCGTTCTGAAGTTTCCAATCATTAAAATCGCCCACTACATAAACATTCTTTTTTCCTGGAGCCTGAAGAACCAATACGGATTCAGTATCACCCGTATAGTTTATTCCCGGATAAACATTTTCGGGGCACGATGCTTGTGGGCTTTCTCCTAAAACGCTGACTATTAATGATACTCTTTCTGTAGTTCCGTTAGCAGTAGCCTCCACACTCAATTCATAGTTCCCATTCTCAGTGAAAGTATGACTTGCTGTAATTTCCCTCGCTCCATTATTAGAAGCAATCAACTGATTATCAACATACAGATTCATATTTGCCGTGAGAGAAGCGGAGGCCTTGACTGACAACATTTCTCCCCTATCCAACACGACATTAGAGGTAGGATAATCAAAACGAACCGTAAGTCCTTCCTCATATACTTTGACAAAGATATCCTTATTACCAACATCCTTTCCTTCTTTCGTCCGATCGGCACTACGGAACACAAAAGCCATTTTCTTAATAACCTCTCCGACTGGCGCACCATAATAGGAACGCATATCAGGTGCTATTTCCAGTTTCCATTTATTGCCACCCATAGAAACCATCTTATATTTCTCCTCATTGCTATTCCACAAAGAAGCATACCGCCAATCGGAGTCATCTTCACTTTCATCGGTTATCACCCCTGTATGCGCATACACATCTCCAATATAGTCCATCAGTCCCCTATTCCCTTGAGCAGCATCAAAAACAATCGTTACCGGCGTACTTATTGCAGGAAACTCCGGTGTAGTAACCACCACCTGAGCATAAGCTGTAAAAAACGTTCCGATAATCGCCAATAAAAACAAACAAAATTTTCTCATAATCACACACTAAATTAAAAAGAGGATATAAAACTCTCTTGTTTACAAAAACACCCCTGTAACAGATGTTTGTGACAGGGGTGATCTATGTCTGAGGTGTATAAACACATCCTCTTCAACAAATTCAAAACATTATTTTATTCAGCTTTACCTTCACCTGTCATAAAGTTTAGGTATGCTTTCTGACCGGTTGTTCCCAACGCACGCGCCTGATCGTTGCCGTTACCTCGGAATGCTATCTGCCCGTCAAAGAATATAAATTCAGTTTGCCACCAATCTGCGCCTTCTACTTTCACACACATACGTATGTCTCCGTCTCCTGCAAATGCATTGGAGGTGAAATACCCTGCTGCATCTGTCGGAACAGTAAATATATCCTTATCCGCTGCTATACTTCCAAAATTCGGATCGCCTGCAGTAGCGCCTACCAAATATACATTCGGTGCTTTCAAATCCAGTGTCTTCTTATCAGCAGTTACTGTTACAATAATCATATACCAGCCGGCTTTGCCAACCTTAACATTTCCGCCTGCATCTGTCAACTCTGCATAAGCGACAGCCTCATCTGTAGCAGTTCCCCATCCGAAGTTATCTCCAGATTCCCAATCTCTTACATTATTGAACTTGATTTCATCTCCTGCATTCATATACTGAATTGCCCAAAACTGTCCTTCATGGCTATGAACAGGAACCATCGCATAAGCCTTTTCCCAATTCCAGCCATAAGGAGTACCTGTTATGAACATCTCCTCCGGAAGTGCCGGTTCCCCGCCTTCTTGCGTCAAGATAGCCCTTGCCGTTACTTTCTGATTAGTCAAGTCAATATTCAATTCAACATCATAAGTACCGTTTTTGTCTATCTTGAAGTTCTTTCCACCGGCTTTACAGTCGGTAATATCGCTACCCAATGGTACTCCGTCATCTTCACCAAGCGCACCAAAGTTAGCATGTACAATCGTAACATCACTTCCATAAGGAATCTTAATGCCCCAGTCTCCCGAAAAACGGAATTTAATCTGCTTATTAGCCAAATCGCCCGACCATTTAGCAACGATCTTCGAACCGGCTGCGTCATAAGACATTGTCATAGCCGTTTCAGAATTCCATCCGGAAGGAGTTGCGTCACCCATGATGCCCATAACAACCGGAATAACCGTCAACTGATATTCCGCATTATTCATCACCACGAAATACAGACCGTCATTTTCCACCTTGAATCCATCACCACCTTCCTTTAGTTTCACTGTTTCAAAAGGTTCAGTAGCTACTACATCACCCTTTCCATAGCTGACACCTGCATCTACAATATTAAAATCACCATCTTTCTTCAACCATGTGAAAATTCCTGTTATATCAGCAGTCTTATTAGGATTCGAATCCCCCTGTTCCAGTTCTACAACCTGCAATACGGAATTTGCCCCAATTTCGGAATAGATTGTAGC
>CAVCAX010000208.1:0-2330 GCA_963599995.1 Coprobacillus sp. CAG:698 | reverse complement strand
ATTTTATATTTTTGTTCGCTAAATAAAAGTAACCGCTTATCAGAACGCTGAAAAAGACTGTACGTTGGGTGCTCGGTATCGTACTGGGAGTATATATCGGAGTTATTCTCTTGTTGAACATACCATTTGTTCAGCAAAAGTTTGCTGTATTTGTAGCCAAAGAGCTCTCTCATGTCATGGGTACCGAATTGACCATTGGAAGAATAGATATGGGGTTGCTGAACCGCATCATCATAGATGATGTATTGCTCGATGATCAGTCGGGAAAGGAGATGCTGAAAGTTGCCCGTCTTTCTGCCAAGTTTGAAATTCTTCCCCTTTTTAAGGGGAAAATCACAATCAGTAGTGTACAATTATTCGGCTTCAATATCAACCTAAACAAAGAAACGCCGGATTCCCCTCCAAACTTTAAATTCGTTCTCGATGCCTTTGCATCGCAGGATACAATCAAGAAAGAGAAAAATATTGATCTGCGCATTAATTCCATATTAATCCGACGCGGCAAATTAGCGTATGACGTATTCTCTGAAAAAGAAACTCCGGGAAAATTCAACGCCAAACACGTACGATTACAAAATATCATAGCCAATATTTCGCTGAAAGCATTACAAAACGATTCGGTCAATGCCTCCATCAAACGATTAAGCGTGGATGAACAATCCGGATTTGAACTCAAGAAGTTAAGTTTAAAGTTGGTTGCCAATGACAAAAAGATGTCTATAGACAATTTTTCTATCGACCTGCCCAGTACTTCTTTAAAGATGGACACCATACACTTCGATTATGATAGCCTGGGAGCGTTCAAGCAATTCACAGATAATGTCCGGTTTGCTTTCCGCACACTGCCTTCTCATGTCACACTAAAAGATATTTCGCCATTTGTTCCTGCATTATCCAATTTCAAAGAGAAAGTAGAGTTGGATTTGGATGTAAACGGCACAATCAATCAGTTGACCTGTTCCAAACTGGCCATTAATGCCGGAAATCAGTTTCAAGTAGAAGGAGACGTTTCTTTGCAAGATCTGTCACATCCGCAAGACGCCTTCATTTTCGGTAACCTCTCCAAACTGTCGGCCAACAGCAACGGCATCGGATTCCTGGTACGTAACTTAAGTAAGGAATACAACGGGGTTCCTCCTATATTAGAACGTCTGGGCGACCTGTCTTTCCGAGGTGAAATATCCGGCTACTTCACAGACCTTGTCACTTACGGCGTGTTTCATACAAACATAGGATCAGTCAAGACCGACCTTAAACTCAGTTCAAACAAAGAGAAAGGCCTGTTTGCATATTCGGGAGCCATTAAAACGATTGATTTCGGACTTGGCAGACTACTTAACAACAATAAATTGGGAGAAGTCACCTTCAATCTTGATGTAAAAGGCACTCATTATGACAAGCGGCGGCCATCCATCGTACTGAAAGGGTTGATAGCAGCCATCGAATACAGCAACTATAAATATGAGAATATAACGCTCGACGGAGAATATAAGCATGGTGGATTCAATGGAAAAGCGGCCCTGAACGATGAAAACGGCTCAGTAGCAGTAAATGGCAGCATCAACCTGGTAGAGAAAATTCCGACTTTCGACTTTCAGGCATCCATTAAGAATCTTCGGCCACACGAACTGAATCTGACACCCAAATACGAAGACTCCGAATTCTCCGTAAAGGTCACGGCAAATTTCAAAGGCGGTTCCATCGATCAGATGAATGGAGATATCGACATCGACAGCCTACAGTTTACCGCCCCGGAGAAAGAGTATTTCATGAAAAACCTTCACGTAGCAGCAACGCAGGAAGCAGGCATCAATAAACTCGCACTGACCTCGGAGTTTATGACAGCCAATGTGGAAGGACGTTTTTTATATCCCACATTGCCGGCAAGTATCATGAATATCATGCGCAGCTATGTACCCTCAGTCATTCTACCTCCTAAAAAACAGATCGAAACAGATAACAATTTCAGTTTTGACATTCATATTTTCAATGTAGATATCTTATCGACCATTTTTGATATTCCTTTAAAGATATATACCCATTCCACCCTAAAAGGATATGTCAATGACCGGATGCAACGTATTCGGATGGAAGGATATTTCCCACGTTTACAATACAAGAACAATTTTCTGGAATCAGGACTACTGCTTTGCGAGAACCCATCCGACCTGTTCATGGGAAAAGTACGTTTCACCAGTCTGAAAAAGAACGGAGCCGTCAATATCTCCTTAGAAGCGCAGGCCAAAGAGGATCAAGTCAACGCGACCATAAATTGGGGTAACAATGCCGCCGTCACCTATAGCGGACAACTGGCTGCCATGGCCCAATTC
>CAVCAX010000207.1:0-6175 GCA_963599995.1 Coprobacillus sp. CAG:698 | reverse complement strand
TCTCTCCGACGGTTGTTGCAGGTGGTATGAAAGTTGCCTTGATCACAACTATCTTCGGTTTGATCGTTGCTTTGATTCTTCAGGTATTCTATAACTATATACTTTCTAAGATCGAAGCTCTTACAAGCGAAATGGAAGATTCTTCTATTACTTTGCTTGACATGGTAATCAAATATAACTTGAAATACAAAAAATAATCTGAGATGAGTAAGTTATCATATAAAGTATCGTACTATGTACTGTACGCAATGTTTGCTCTTATCCTGGTTGTGCTGGGGCTGTTCTTCTTCGGAGGAGATGCTCAAGGTGCAGCAGTGATGGCAGGCGTTGATCCGGAGATGTGGCAGCCTGCCAATACAGATGCATTGCTGTATTTGATGTATGGGCTGTTTGCTGTAGCGGTAATTGCAACCATTCTTGCTGCTATATTCCAGTTTGGATCTGCATTGAAAGATAATCCGGTGAATGCTGTTAAGTCCTTGATCGGTCTTATTCTTTTGGTCCTTGTGTTGGTTGTTTCCTGGGCTATGGGTAGTGAAGAAACTTTGAGAATGCCGGGATATGACGGAGCTGAAAATGTTCCTTTCTGGTTGAAGTTGACTGATATGTTCCTTTATTCAATCTACTTCCTGTTGGGCGCAACTGTTGTTGCTATCATCTTGAGTAGTATCTGGAAGAAATTATCATAACCCAATTGAGCTTGCTCAATTAAATATAGTAATGCTATGGCAAAAGGAAAAAGAAAAGTTCCTGATATAAATTCAAGTTCAACGGCTGATATCGCTTTCTTGTTGCTGATCTTCTTCTTGATTACAACTTCTATGGATACAGACCGTGGTTTGGCAAGACGTTTGCCGCCACCGCCTGAAAATGAAAAAGATCAGAAGAATGAAGACAAGGTTAAGCAACGTAACGTTCTGCAGATTTACCTGAACATGTATGACCAGTTGATGGTTAACGGTGAAATCATGAACGTACAGCAACTGAGAGCGAAGGCCAAAGAGTTTATTGCTAATAAATACAATGATGAATCGTTGCCGGAAAAGACATTAAAGGAAGTGGATTTCTTTGGCCCGACGATGATCACTGAAAAGCATGTAATCTCTTTGCAGAATGACCGTTCTTCTTCATATCAGGCATATATTGATATACAAAATGAATTGGTTGCCGCTTACAATGAACTGAGAGATGAATTGTCTCAGGAAAAGTGGGGAATGAAATATTCGGAGTTAGACGAAGAAAAGCAGAAAGCTGTTCGTGAAATCTATTCTCAGAAGATTTCTGAAGCTGAACCTAAAAAATATGGAGAAAAGAAGTAATGGGAAAATTTAATAAAACAGGTAAACGTGAAATGCCTGCGTTGAATACTTCTTCTCTGCCTGACCTTATCTTTACATTGTTGTTCTTCTTCATGATTGTAACAACCATGCGTGAGGTAACGTTGAAGGTTGAATTTAAGATTCCGCAAGCAACAGAGTTAGAAAAGCTTGAAAAGAAATCATTGGTAACATTCATATATGTAGGAAAGCCAATGAGAGAGTTTCGTCAAAAGATGGGTTCTGAGAGCCGTATTCAATTGAATGATGCTTTTGCAGAAGTTTCTGAGATTCAAGATTATATTACTGCAGAAAGATTAAGCATGAAAGAGGCTGATCAGGCAATGATGACTGTATCTCTGAAGATCGATAAAGAAACGAAGATGGGTATCGTTTCCGATATTAAGAACGCACTTCGTCAAGCTTATGCTTTGAAAATTAACTACTCTTCGCAGTATCGCGAATAAGGGTTGATTTAAATACTAAAAGAGAAGGATACTTAGCCAACTAAGTATCCTTTTCTGTTTTTATAATCACCACAGAGTACACAGAGGAACACAGAGTAATATTTTATTGGAATTCTTTTTGTTCAGAGTTGCTAAATTATACGTATAACGTAAATGAGGATGTATCAAAATACATAAAACTTAGAAATCACCCCTGCTACAAAACACTTTTGTAGCAGGGGTGATTTTCTCGAAAAGGACGTTTTGAAACATCTTCATTGGGCTTAAGTTTTATTCTTTGGGATTCGGTTCAAACTCCCCAATATATGTTTTCAAAAACATACCGGCAAAGGCGTTACTCTGTGTTCCTCTGTGTACTCTGTGGTGATGTGAGTTTAGCCCGGCTTTACTCCTTTACATTGTATACTTCTTTATGAATCCTGTTTTTTATCATATCAAAATCTTGCTCGCATTGCAAATCGCCAAATGCCATTAGATACATGGGGAGGAAATCATCTCCGGATTTGTAGGGCGGTTGCTTGTATTCCTTTTCCCAAAGGACGAATCCCTGTCTCCGATAGAAATTAATACGGCGCTTCGCCATCTCTTCCAAGGGCATTTCTACTTCCAATACGATGGGGCGGTTCAGCTTTTTGCAAAGGCAGTCCAGTGTCTTTTTGCCATAACCTCCGTTTCGAAGAGTCGGGTCGATGGCAAAATGCTCTACATAATAGAATGTGTTGAAATCCCAATAGGTAATGAAGCCTACCGGAGTATCATTGTCAAAAATGATGTTATTGTAGAAATTGTCGGTACGGTCTGTATATTTGCGCAACTCCTCCAATTCACGATATTCTTCCGGAGGAAATGCAGTGACGAGCAGCTCCTCCATAAATTGATAATGTTGTACATCGGATGTACCGATCGTTTGAAATCTGATCATAAAGTCTGGGTCTGAAGTTGAGTTATTTATGTTATTTGTTGGTATAGAATTCTATGATTCTGCGGATTGCACGTTGGCATACGGGGCAGAATTCAGGATGTTCGTTGGTTCGCATCCGGCAATCGAATGAAGGACGGTAGATGCCTTTGGCGGAATAGCCTCCGCCCTCGTATACTCCGACCGGGTACTTGTCGCTTGCTTGTTGGGGAGTCGGCACAGGGGTTGCCGGTGCCAGCATGTCTTCCCATTTGGAAGAGAAGTCTGTCAGGGTGGTGATATTGGGTTCCCAGGGCTCTACGTCGAGGGGATATGTGGCAGTCGCGACATCATCATCGTAGAAATACTCATCGCCCAGACCGGCAAAACTATGTCCGAATTCATGCACCAATACGGGTTTGAAGGTGGGGTGATGGGCTGCTGTCAGCGTGTAGGAGTTATAGATGCCGCCACCGCCGTATTCTGCCGTATTGGCAAGGATGATGATATGCTCGTAAGGGATGCCGGCCAAGGCATTGTGTATGGATTTTACACGGGATGTGGTGAGATAGCGGTCCGAGTAGAACGTATCGAAATGCGAGCCGAAAGCTGTGTGTCTCCAATCGTTTTGGCGGGGAACGCTTACACCACCGTCTTCCGAGAGGCTGGCAACGGCAATGATGTTGAACTTATCCTTCATAGACTTGAAAGGTTCGTAAAAGAACAGGTTTTCACATGCTTTTCCGGCATCTTTGTAGAACTGTTCCATTTCTGCTGCGGTATATCCTTCGGCGAGGATGGCTACATCGATACAGTCGGCCTCATTTCCACTCTTTAGCAAGTATTTATGCGGTGTGACATGCGAGGTGCCCCTGTCGTGGATGAGTATGTCATCGGGGAATACCGTATGTTTTAGAGTCGCCGTCACTTCTCGCGATGGAGAAAGCAGGCTGATTTCTACCTCGGCAGGGCGTTGGGGGTAGGGTAGCAGGAACGTGTTTTCGAATCCTTTGACTGTCTTTTGGGCTTCATCGGTAGAAAGCCACTCTTGGAAGAGAGACGAAAAGGAGGTCTTATAGATACATTTTCCGGTTTCGAGATCGGTCATTGTAACCTGTCCGTTGCCCTCTAAGGGAAGTTCCGATAAATGATGCCGGCGTCCGGCCCAAGAAGGCAGGCGTGATAACTCATCCAGGCAGATGGTCTGATGTCTGGCATCGCCTGTGAAAAAGTAGTCTATTCTTAATGTTTTGTCCTGAAAAAAATCAGCAAACTCTTGTGCGTATGCATTTATTATCCATAAAAAGCAAAGCCCGAAAATGATATATCGTTTCATATTCAGTGTATATTTATCAGTGGCAAAGATACGTAAACCCTTGCTCTGTTGTGCCATTTTGGGAAATAAAAGTAATAAATTATAGTATTTATTGCCGAAAAATTATCTAACTTTGCAATAACATTCATGTATTAAAACAAATTGATTTAAAATGGGACATCATCAATTGGATTCTTTGGATGAGCAAATTTTGAAGCTGATAGCAGACAATGCTCGTATTCCTTTTTTGGAGGTGGCACGTGCGTGTAATGTGTCGGGAGCGGCTATCCATCAGCGTATACAGAAGTTGACTAATCTGGGGATATTGAAGGGTTCGGAATTTGTTATCGACCCGGAGAAGATAGGATACGAAACGTGTGCGTATATTGGGATTTACCTGAAAGACCCTGAATCATTTGATTCTGTGACAAAAGCTTTGGAAGCTATACCGGAGGTGGTAGAATGCCATTTCACTACTGGAAAATACGATATGTTCATAAAGATCTACGCAAAGAACAATCATCACTTATTGAGTGTAATCCATGACAAACTACAACCTTTGGGATTGGCGCGCACCGAAACACTTATCTCTTTCTATGAAGCTATAAAACGGCAGATGCCGATCATTGTAGATACGGAAGAGGAATAAGTGGGGGAGTTTCTATAACTCTTTGATATAATCGACAAAAGCATAAGAGCAAAGATGTTTTTCATCGGGAAGATGGACTTCTTTGCTTTTTTCATGCCATATTTTAGGGTCTATCGCCGGAAAGAAAGCATCGGCTTGCGGAGCCTCATTGTCTATCTCTGTAAGACAGAGCTCATCGGCCAGCCCGATGGCTTGGCGATATACGGTTTCACCACCGATGATGTAGACATGCTCCTTTTCGTGGCAGCTTTGCAGGGCGGCTTCCAGAGAGGGGAATACTTCTGCTCCCGGAAATTGGGTTGCCGGATTGGTCGAAAGAACGATGTTACGGCGATTCGGAAGCGCTCCTTTGGGCAGAGATTCAAACGTTTTGCGGCCCATGATGATTGTGTTGCCGGTAGTAAGCGTTTTGAAACGTTTGAGGTCATTGGGCAACCAGAATAATAGTTTATTTTGATAGCCGATACCCATGCGGCGGTCTACGGCTGCTATGATACTGATTTTGGCCATAATTGGTAGTTGGATATTTAGAGATTAGCAGTTGGGATGATTGTCACACCGAAACTTTCCCTGCAATATGAGGATGCGGATCGTAGTTTACTAATTCAAAATCCTCATATTTGAAGTCGAATATGTTTTTCACATCCGGATTTATCTTCATTTGCGGCAAGGGGCGTGGTTCACGGGTTAATTGTAATTTCACCTGTTCGAGATGGTTCAGATAGATATGGGCATCTCCCAACGTATGTACAAAGTCTCCGGTCTTCAGTCCGGTTACCTGCGCCATCATTTGCAGCAACAGGGCGTAGGAGGCGATGTTGAAAGGAACCCCTAAAAAAATATCTGCACTGCGTTGGTATAACTGTAGACTGAGCCGGCCATTGGCTACGTAGAATTGGAACAAAGCGTGGCATGGCGGTAATTTCATATTATCCAAATCGCCTACATTCCAGGCGCTGACAATAATACGGCGGGAATCCGGATTATGCTTGATGGTTTCCACCGCTTCACTGATCTGGTCGATAAATCCTCCTTTGTAATCGGGCCATGAACGCCATTGGTAACCATAGATATGACCGAGGTCACCGTTTTCGTCCGCCCATTCGTTCCAAATGCGAACACCGTTATCTTGCAAGTACTTTACATTGGTATCTCCCTGCAGGAACCATAATAATTCATGTATTATTGATTTCAGATGTAGTTTCTTTGTTGTCAGGCATGGAAAGCCTTCTTCGAGGTTGAAGCGCATCTGATGTCCGAATACACTGATTGTACCCGTACCGGTGCGGTCACTTTTTTCGATACCTTCGGCGAGTACACGACTGAGTAAATCCAAATACTGTTTCATGCTTGCAAATTTAGGTATAAATCGCGATTTATACACCGGTGCGATAAGAAAAAGTCGAAAAACATATTACATCTTTTTTTTAAAGATGCTATATCTTTTTCTGAAAGATGTTATGTCTTTTTTCAAAGTACAACCGTCCACGATGGCGTATTGTCCCCCGCGTTCCAAAGTTCTAACTTTGC
>CAVCAX010000206.1:0-6406 GCA_963599995.1 Coprobacillus sp. CAG:698 | reverse complement strand
GCAAATTCTCCACGGTAGAAATACGCTGCAAAAATATGTGGAAAATCGGGAACTTCCAAAAAACACTCGGAAAGTGTTAAAAACCAAATGGTATTGAAAATCAAGGCTTTAGATATGAATAATCATAAGTAGTTATGGTTGATTATAAGGGGCTAATTACAACCACTAAATCGGCCGGCACTATCTCAACAATGAATTGGGAATCAACTACGACCGTCAGAGTATAGGCGTAGCAATGGGAGAAGAAGCAGAGCAGACGAATGCATATCAGCTGCTTCGCACTTACTGGACTCCTTCGATGTCATTCCTTTTCGGGAAGCACCGGGTGGGTATAAAGTCAATGATAAGCTATGCTCATCAGTCGTATCGTGAGTCGGAGAGCAATCACCTGTGGTTGGATCCTTCACTCAACTGGAACTGGAAGGCGACGGTCGTTTCTGAGTTCTCGCTAAATGTCGGCTATACAAATACGCCGCTGATGGGCAAGGCTGTTTATGACACTCCCATCTTTACAAGCTATCGCACGCAGAGAGTTAACCGGGGTGAGACGGATGCAACACATTCCCTTTATGCAGCGGCTGCCTATAAATACTCCAATCCTGTACTGGGTTTGTTCTTCAATGTTCGCCCTACCTATAACCGGACATCGGGAAATATCCTTTACGAGAGCACAATGAATGGCAATATCTATACAATGACAGCCACAGATAAGGAGTATGCCATGCAGACGACGGGCATGGCCGGTCGTGTCAGTAAGACCTTCGGATGGGCGAAGACACTTATCGGTTTGGGTGCTTCACACAACATCACTGATTATAGCCTGCTTGTGTCGGGCATTGTGAATGATGCACGGATGAACACAACTGTTGTTACACTTGATTACTCCCTACGTCCTGCGAAAATCCTTTCTGTTGAAGGTAAATCGGATGTGAACATTTACAAACAGAAGAATCTGACTTCTCCGGAACTCTCGTCAAACAGCACAACAGATTGGGAACATTTCCTTAATCTGCATATTTTTCCTGCTAATGGATGGATGATAAGTATCAAGAACGAACTCTTCCATACCAGCGATGAGAGCATCGGCACCAACTATTTCCTTGACTTCGCTGTAAGCTACAAAGCTAAACGGTGGGAACTCTCTCTCACTGCCAACAATCTCATCGGTACATCCGAGTTTGAACGTCGGACTCTCGGCAACACGATTGAGTCTTACAGCATTACCCGTCTCCGTCCAAGAGAATTCCTCGTAAAATGGAGCGTGGATTTGTAAACCAATGGAAAGACAACAGTGAATTGCTTCGTTTAAGGGGGAGTTACTTCTTATTATAGGCTGTTCCGAAGACTTCATACCACCTCTGTCATACACCGTTCACGGATAAAGTTGCACGCAGGCTATGCAGAAATGGACGGGGTGCTTCTTTAAAGAAATCGGGATATAACTAAGGACCGTGTTCGAGAGCGGTGAAGAGCGTTCTCAAGAGTGATAAGGACCGTGCTTAGGAGTAGTATGGACCGTGCTTGGGAGTCGTAAGGACCGTTCTTAAGAGTAATAAGCATCGTACTTCGTTTTACCCGTTCAGACTTTGAAGATTTCTTAAAAAAATGAACTTGAATACAATATTGGCGTATTATTTGTAAGCGCTTATAATAGTGAACGTTTAAAACATGAAAGCATGGCTTATATAGATTATTACAAAATTTTAGGAGTTGACAAAAGTGCTTCTCAAGATGATATAAAGAAGGCTTTTCGTAAGTTGGCCCGTAAGTATCACCCGGACTTAAACCCGAACGACCCGAGCGCGAAGGAGAAGTTTCAGGAGATAAACGAGGCTAATGAAGTGTTGAGCGACCCGGAGAAACGTAAGAAATATGATGAATACGGCGAGCATTGGAAGCACGCCGATGAATTTGAAGCTCAAAAACGGGCACGGCAGCAGGCCGGTGCCGGTGGCGGATTCTCCGGTTTCGGTGGAGGTGATGGAAACGGATATTGGTATTCGTCCGACGGACAAGGATTTTCCGGAGCAGGCGGTGAGGGATTCTCCGATTTCTTCGAATCCATGTTTGGAGGACGCGCCAGAGGAGGACGTAGCAGTGCCGGTTTCCGTGGACAGGACTTTAATGCTGAGCTGCATCTGTCTCTTCGCGATGCTGCCGAGACTCATAAACAGGTGCTGACGGTGAATGGTAAAAATGTCCGTATTACCATACCGGCAGGTGTGGCCAACGGGCAGGTGATCAAGTTGAAAGGTTATGGAGGTGAGGGAATTAACGGAGGTCCTGCAGGGGATCTGTATATCACGTTCGTAATCCCTGAAGATCCTGTATTCAAGCGTTTGGGAGATGATTTGTTTGTCGATATTCCGTTGAATCTCTATACGGCTGTATTGGGAGGCGAACAGGAAGTCGATACACTGAACGGTAAAGTGAAACTGAAAATAAAACCGGAGACGCAGAACGGTACGAAGGTTCGGCTGAAGGGAAAAGGTTTCCCTGTCTATAAGAAAGAAGGACAATTTGGCGACTTAATTGTGACTTATAATGTCAAAATTCCTACCAATCTGACAGATAGGCAGAAGGAGTTGTTCCGGGAATTACAGAGTATGAACTAAAAAAATTACCACTATGCAGACCGATTTAATTATAGTCAGTGAATATTGTCACAAATGTCAAATAGAACCTTCGTTTATTGATTTGTTACAGGAGGAAGGATTAATTGAAATCCGGACAAAAGGAAACGAACATTATCTGCTCGCATCACAGCTTCCGGAAGTAGAACGTTACAGCAGGATGTATTACGACTTGTCCATCAACATGGAAGGTATCGATGCCATCCATCATCTTTTGGAAAGGATGGAGGAGATGCGTCAGGAAATGAATTCGCTTCGCAACCAGTTGCTTGTCTACAGAAAGCATGGGTTGGAAGAGACGGAATGGTGAAAAGAAACAGGAAAGACAGAGTGATTTCCTGTTAATATTTAACATAAAAAAGCCCGGTTCATCGATGACCGGGCTTTTTTTATGTTAGGTGCTTTATCGCTTATTTTCTATAGTAAGCCAGATCGTCTTTATCAAATTTACGGATAAAGTTGATGTGCTTTTCTACTTCGCTTTCTGCGTAACGGACAAATACTTGTGCTGAGGAACCGAACAGTTCGGCATTTTTGGAAGCATCTTGTACCATCAGGTGTCCCATGATGATGTAGGCTGCCATTTCTACAAGGCGGCGTGCACAGAAATCGAGTAATTCCTGGTCTTTGGCTTCCGTCACTTGCGCTACACAGGCTGCATATTTGCTTGCCATACTCTTCAAGCGGTTGTGCAAGCCTTCCATTTCGGGAGCCACCATTGTGTTTTCGTATTCCTTGATGCGGTTGAGGTAGGCACCGGTAGTTACATAACGGATGGCTGCCACTACCTGCAACTGGGTCGTTCCTTCGTAGATAGAAGTGATACGTGCATCTCGGTAGATACGTTCGCAGGCATAGTCTTTCATGAAGCCCGAACCACCGTGTATCTGAATGCAGTCATAAGCGCTTTGATTGGCAAATTCGCTACCCATGCCCTTGGCCAGCGGGGTAAAGCTGTCTGCCAGTTTGGCGAAAGTTTTCTGCTCGCTACGTTCTTCCGGAGTCAGTTTGCGTTCTTTGGAAATATCATCCAATGCTTTGTAGATATCGACAAAGCGGGAAGTCTCGTACAATAAGGCACGTGTAGCATCCAGTTTGGCTTTCATCAATGACAGGATTTCGGCTACGGCCGGGAATTCGATGATGGCCTTTCCGAACTGTTTACGATCTTTGGCATAAGCCAGTGCTTCATTGTAAGTGGCCTGCAGGATACCTACCGATTGTGCTGCGATACCCAGACGGGCACCGTTCATCAGCGCCATTACATATTTGATAAGTCCCAGTTTACGGTCACCGCAAAGCTCTGCTTTTGCATTCTTATATACGAGCTCACAAGTAGGAGAGCCTTTGATACCCATTTTGTTTTCGATGCGGCGGACGCTGACGCCACCGTTGCGCTTGTCATAGATGAACATAGACAAGCCGCGGCCGTCATGAGTCCCTTCTTCCGAACGGGCCAGTACGAGGTGGATATCAGAGTCACCATTGGTGATGAAACGCTTCACGCCGTTCAGATACCAGCATTGGTCTTTCTCACTGTAGGTAGCTTTCAGCATGACAGACTGAAGGTCGGAGCCGGCATCCGGTTCGGTCAAGTCCATAGACATGGTTTCACCTTGGCACACACGGGTGATGTAGCGTTTCTTCTGGTCTTCGTTTGCGAATTCATAAATCGTTTCTGCACAATCCTGCAACCCCCAGAGGTTCTCGAATCCGGCATCGCTGCGGCTTACGATATCGGCAGCCATGATATACGGAGTGATCGGGAAGTTCAGTCCGCCGAAACGGCGCGGCATAGCCATGCCCATCAGGCCGGCTTTGCGGCAGGCGTCCAGGTTGGCAGCGGTACCGCTGGCATAAGTCACACGGTTGTTGGCACATACCGGTCCTTCATGGTCAACGCCTTCGGCATTGGGAGCGATGATGTCGCCACAGATTTCACCTACGATTTCCAGTACTTTGTCGTAGCTGTCCATTGCATCTTCAAAATCTACCGGAGCGTAGTCGAAGTTATCTTTATCTGCATAGTTGCGCTCTTTCAGCTCAACGATTCTCTTCATCAGCGGATGGCTCAAGTGATGTTTGAGTTCCGGTGTATCTAAATAAAAGTTAGCCATTTCTTACTTACTATTTTGTTTATAATACTTGATCATCTTCGGCACTACTTCTTCGATGCTTCCGTTGATAACGTAATCTGCAATCGTATTGATCGGAGCTTCGGGATCGTTGTTAATGGAGATGATGATACCACTTTCCTGCATACCGGCGATGTGCTGGATCTGTCCTGAGATACCGCAGGCGATATACAGTTTCGGGCGGACCGTAACACCGGTCTGACCGATCTGACGGTCATGCTCGATGAAGCCGGCATCCACTGCGGCACGGCTGGCACCTACTTCGGCATTCAGCACTTTGGCGAGTTCGAACAACAGGTCGAAGTTTTCTTTGGAACCCACTCCGTAGCCACCGGCAACGATGATCGGCGAACCTTTCAGGTTGTTCTTTGCCTTTTCTACGTGGCGTTCGATTACTTTCACCACATAGTCCGTATCGGCTACATATTTCTTCACGTCATGACGAATCACTTCTCCCTTATAATCGGTAGAAAGGATGGCTTTTTTCATTACCCCTTCACGGACAGTCGCCATTTGCGGACGGTGTTCCGGATTTACAATGGTGGCAACGATGTTACCACCGAAAGCCGGACGGATCTGGTATAACAGGTTCTTATAGACTTTTCCCGCCTTTTTGTCTTCGTGGTCACCGATCTCGAGTGAAGTACAGTCGGCCGTCAGACCGCTGGTCAGTGCAGAAGACACGCGCGGTCCGAGGTCACGACCGATAACGGTGGCGCCCATCAGGCAGATTTGCGGTTGCTCTTCTTTGAACAGATTTACCAGAACGGAAGTGTGTGGGAGAGAAGTATAAGGATAAAGACCTTCGCCGTCGAATACGTGGAGTTTGTCTACACCGTACGGCAGGATTTGTTTTTCTATGTCTTTGAGACCGCTTCCTATAACTATGGCTTCGAGTGCGCAGTTCAGTTCGTTAGCTAACGAGCGGCCTTTGGTCAGAAGTTCGAGGCTTACATCAGCGATGATACCTTCTTCTATTTCGCAATATACAAATAAGTTATTCATATTTTTAAGTAGTTAGTAGTTGGAATATAGTAGTAAGCAGTAAAAACACTTCCACTGCATTCCGACTTCTTAGCCAATGGTATGGTTAGCTAACAGTTCAACAATCAGGTTTTCTACATCATGGTCGCTACCGGTGAGCGTTTTGCTCTCTTTTGCCTGAAACACGATGTTCTGGATGGCTTTCACCTTGGTCGGTGAGCCACTGAGACCACATTGTTCGAGGTCGCCGTTTACATCGGCTACGCTCCATTCTACAAGATTCAGATAATCGCGCTTGTCATAAAGGTCGGTGTAGTCCAGATTTCCTTGTTGTTTCTCGGTGACCGTCTTGGCGTGTTTGTACTTCTGTACGAGTTTTGCATTGCGCGGACGGCAGGGAGCGGCACTTCCATTAACGGTAATCACGATAGGCAGCGGTCCTTCTACCGTTTCGATGCCACCGTCGATATGACGTTTTACGGTAATGCGTCCATCGGCTACTTTCAGGATTTCTTCGGCGTATGTGATCTGAGTCAGACCCAGTTTCTCTGCCACCTGCGGACCTACCTGCGCAGTATCACCATCGATAGCCTGGCGGCCACCGATGATAATGTCGTATTCACCTATTTTTTTGATGGCAGTGGCCAAAGCATA
>CAVCAX010000205.1:0-5231 GCA_963599995.1 Coprobacillus sp. CAG:698 | reverse complement strand
GAACCGCCGTACATGGTTTTGCAGACCACTGACTAAGCCACTCATCCAAGGAACCTTATTTCTCTTTTGCGGTTGCAAAGGTAGTACAAATTTTCAAACTACCAAACTATCCACAGCAATTTTTCTTTGGATGTTTTTTAGTGACTTTGCACTCACGCTGTTTCCTATCAAGCTGACGCTTTAATTCACAGCCACTTGCGCAACTCGCACAGGGATTTTCATTATTTTTCGTACTGCGAAAAAAATTATAAATCCCATATACCACACGAGCCACGCACAACACGATCAATAAAGCAACTACCCATTCCTGCCAATCCCAGGTCATAAAAACAATCCTCCTATCTGATAAACAACAAAGGCCAGTACCCATGCCAACGCAGTGGTATACCCTGCCGTGAAAAATGCCCACTTCCAGCTTCCAGACTCCTGCTTAATGGCTGCAAATGTAGCAATACATGGAAAATAGATCAATACAAACAACATATAGCAGTAAGCGACAAGCGGAGTAATCGGAATCCGCTCTCCTAAAGTGACATCATCCACATTGGCATCATCAGCATAAAGCACACCAAGCGTACTGACTACCAGTTCTTTTGCACCAACTCCGGAAATCAGACCAATACCCAACTTCCAATCAAATCCCATAGGCCTGATAACCGGTTCAATCGCTTTTCCGATCTGCCCTATATACGAATTCTCCTGCTGCTCGGCAACCGTCTCATAAGCATCATGGTTGGGATAATACCCCAAGAACCAGATAATGATAGATGCAATCATTATAATTCCTCCCATCTTACGAAGATACTGCTCACCCTTATCCCATGTATGACGGAAAATAGCTTTCATAGTCGGCATACGATAAGGCGGCAACTCCATCACAAACGGAGTGTCGTCACCCTTAACCAGAAACTTGCTGAACAAACGGGCCAGCAACACTGCCAGCAAAATGCCGGTACAGTAAATAGAGAACAGCACCAATCCGGCTTTGTTCGGAAAGAAAGCACCGACCAACAACAAATAAATCGGAAGACGGGCACTGCAGGACATCAACGGGTTGACAAGCATCGTCACAAGACGGCTTTTCCTGTTTTCAATGGTACGGGAAGCCATGATGGCGGGGACATTACATCCGAATCCCATAACAAGAGGAATAAACGACTTGCCGTGAAGTCCCATCTTATGCATTATCTTATCCATGATAAAAGCTGCACGAGCCATATATCCGGAATCTTCCATAAGAGAAATAAAGAAATAGAGAATCAGAATGTTGGGCAAGAAAACAATCACCCCACCTACTCCGCCAATAATACCATCTATCAACATATCTTTCAACGGCCCCTCGGACATGTGGTTGTAGATCAGATTCCCCAACTCCTCCACCAACCATTCGATACCCTTCATGGGATACTCTCCAAGCACGAATGTCCCTTCAAACATGATATACATGAAAAGGAAAAAGATGGGATATCCCCACACACGATGCGTCACGATGGCATCAATCACCTTCGTCGTCTGTGCTTTCTCCTGATGGCTTTCGGTGAACGTCTCTTTTAATGCACCGCTGATAAAGCCATATTTAGCATCGGTAATGGCAGATTCGCTGTCTTCATTCAATGCTGCCATGATACGCTTGGCTGCTTTATCGCGTATCCGGATAATCTCTTCCGAATTGGGCAACGTATGGATAATGCGCTCGATGTCGGAATCGTTCTCCAAAAGCTTTATCGCAAGAAAACGAGTGGAATATTTGGAACGGATACCTTCATTCTTCGAGATTTCCTCCTTTACCATATCGATGGCTTTCTCCAACTCCGGACCATGATTGATATGAATATGACGGAACACACGCTCTCCCGAGTTATGAGGATGAACATAATCTTCCAAATGCTCTTCGTGGTGAGTCTCGTCTACGTGGGCACGATGCCAGTCTTGCAACTCTTTGGCAACTTCCGGGTTTATGTTTCCATTCTTATCGAAGAAATCACCTCCTTCATAAAGGTTGATGATGACATGAAACAGATGGTCGACACCCAAATTCTTTTTGCAAACGGTAGGAACCATAGGTACGCCGAAAAGTTTGCTCAACAACCTGTAATCGAGGGTATTGCCGCTGGCTTCAAGCTCATCATACATATTAAGGGCAATCACCATGCGGACGTTCATATCGATAAGCTGGGTCGTAAGATAGAGATTACGCTCCAGATTGGAAGAGTCCACAACGTTGATGATTACATCCGGCGTCTCATCAATGATGTGCCGGCGCACATAAATTTCTTCGGGTGTGTAGGCCGAAAGAGAGTAAGTACCGGGCAGGTCGACTATTTTAAAATGATAACCTTCAAAGTCAAAATAACCTTCTTTGGCATCGACAGTCACTCCGCTATAATTGCCCACATGCTCATGGGCACCGGATGCGAGATTAAACAAAGAGGTTTTTCCACAATTCGGATTACCGACCAAAGCTACATTAATGGTTTTTCTCTTTCCAAGTGCCAATCGCTTCAACTCTTCCTCGTCCGGATAAATATTTTCACTTATACCTTGACGATAGTCCTGCGGATGTACCTGATGCATTTGATCTGCCGCTTCTTGCTCACTGATGACTTCTATCATGTCGGCCTCTTGCCGGCGAAGCGAAATCTCATAACCTAATACTTTGTATTTTATGGGGTCTTTAAGAGGAGCGTTGAGTAATACTTCCACTGTTTTACCTTTGATAAAGCCCATCTCGACAATACGCTTACGGAAGCCTCCATGGCCGAGCACTTTAACAATAACCCCCTTCTCTCCTGTTCTTAATTCGGACAAACGCATACTTTGTTCTATTAATTTTCCGCAAATATAACGGATAAGTTTTTACGATACAAATTATTTAGACTGTTTTTAAATAGTACTGTTTCTTACTCGAAATGACGTACCCGATATTACAACGTCCGGATAGGCTTACCATTATTATCCGAATCATTTTATGAATTATTTATAATATGCTTATCTTTGCAGCATGATACGTAAAAAGGTTGCACAATATATTGACAGCGAGCATTTATTTTCTTTAAATGCCCACATCATCGTAGCATTGAGCGGTGGTGCCGATTCGGTAGCACTGCTACACATTCTGCATGCATTGGGATATAGCTGCGAGGCTGCACACTGCAATTTCCATCTGCGAAAGGAAGAATCGGACAGAGACGAACGGTTTGTCCGGGAATTGTGCGCGACCATAAAAATTCCCTTACACATTGTACATTTTAAGACGGAACAGTATGCAACCGAGAATAAAATCTCGATTGAAATGGCGGCACGCGAACTGCGCTATCGCTGGTTTGCCGAGATAAAAGAACAGACAAATGCCGATGTTATTGCCGTGGCCCACCATCAAGACGACAGTGTGGAGACTGTATTGCTCAACCTCATCCGGGGAACAGGAATAAACGGATTATTGGGAATTCGACCGAAAAACGGCGATATCGTGCGCCCGCTTTTATGCATCGACCGAAAAGAAATTATCGATTACCTGCAAAGCATAGACCAGGAGTATGTGACAGACAGCACAAATCTGCAAGACGAATATACCCGCAACAAAATACGCCTGAACCTATTACCACTTATGCAGGAAATCAATCCGGCAGTAAAAGAACATATCATCGATACCGGAAATTATCTGAGCGACGTAGTACGTATATATAATAAAGGTATAGAAGAGGGAAAACAACGGGTAATGGAGAAAGGAAATATCCGTATCACCGCATTGCTAAACGAACCGGCCCCGGAAGCACTGCTATTCGAAATTCTCTATCCGCTGGGATTCAATCCGGCACAGACTAAAAACATACTGACCGCATTGAACAAACAGACCGGCAAACAATTTATAAGCAAAGACGGTTGGAGAATAACGAAAGACAGGGAGCATCTGCTGAGAGACAAGAAGGAAGAAAAGGAATGCCCTCCTTTCAGACTGCTCAGAGAAGAAAGGGAATACACAAAGGATTTTATTATTTCCCGCAACAGAGACACTGCCTGCTTTGATGCCGACAAATTAACCGATGAGCTCAGTCTGAGAAAATGGCAGACGGGAGATACCTTTATCCCTTTTGGAATGAAAGGAAAGAAAAAGGTCAGCGATTATCTGACAGACAGAAAGTTCTCCGTCGTCCGGAAAGAGCAGCAATGGATTTTATGCTGTGGAGACAAGATAGCTTGGGTTATTGGAGAACGGACCGACAACCGTTTTCGAATAGATGAGCACACCAAAAGAGTAGTCATCCTAAAGATTAACGAAGAATAATGCACCAATTCCCCCTTCTGCCTGCTTCCCCTTATCCGGTTTCAGCCATACAGAAGGGAATCTTTATTGATAGACTATAAGATTGTTTTCGGCTCTTTCCGATAGGTAAAACACTGCGAAAGCAATACGGCGAACGGAGTATCATACACCCTCGCCTGCTGCGTACATGATTTTGTGCAGGCACAACACTTAATGCACTTTTCCACATCAGTCTGCGTTTCATCGCCTTTCAATATGGCGCCTGTCGGGCAATGACATGCACATACGCCACAGTGTATGCAAAGACTTTCGTCTTTCAGCCATGGAGTACGCGGCAGAGGCACACCACTCCTACGCAGTTTTATCACCTTACGTAAAAAGCGAAATAACGGGAAGAAGGGTTGTCGCGGCCGCGGAATGGCACGGACATCGACCGGATAGAGAGTTTCCAAACCGGAAGCTGCTTCTACTTTGGCTTTCAACTTCTGCCCGAATTCCACCGCCAACTTCAAATCATCAGTATCAGGGCGTCCTGCCGCAATCGGATATTTCGCACTACTATAAGAGTGTTCGCCTATAAAAGTAGCTCCGGCAATCACCTTAAATCCATTCAGCAGAACAAAGGCGTCCAGTTCCATCAAAGCTTTCTCATAAGCACGGTTACCATAAACCACCACCAATGCGACCGGGGTGTCGTTGCCCCGGATACTTCTCAGACGCTCCATTGCCAACGGAGCTACATGCCCGCCATATACGGGAACCACCACAACGGCCAATACAGAAGTCGGCAGTTCCATCTCTTCAACCGGTTTTAAGGTTAAATCTGTGGTCGATACATCCGTTATTCCTATTCCGTGAACAATTGCTTCGCCTACTTGTTTAGATGTATGGGTAGGCGAAAAATAAATAAGATGAGTTTCTGTAACTATCATAGTGCTCGATTTTAAGTAACAAAGATACACTTTTA
>CAVCAX010000204.1:3910-10354 GCA_963599995.1 Coprobacillus sp. CAG:698 | reverse complement strand
CTCGAACCCACGACATTCAGAACCACAATCTGACGCTCTAACCAACTGAACTACATCCACCATGTCTGCGTTTCTCTAACGCGGTGCAAAGATAGATATAATCTTTTAATCTGCAAATATTAGAAGGAATTTTTTTATGGAAAAATGTACTCTTTTATTCCCTTATTATGTTTGTCGAATAAGGTACGGGTATCCTTAGTGAAGATTTTCAGGTGGTTACGTTCTGTAACGGATAGTGAGTCTGCTGGGTAGCCAATCGGATATAACATGTAATTTTTCTTTCGTGATAATACAGGTCGGGAGGTCCATACTAAACTGTATCCGCAATTGATGACGCGGGTAATGCTGTCCTTTTCAAGTTCCAGTTTAAACAAAACTCCTCCGTCTGTCCGGCGGGCAGACATATTGGATATGAAATTTCCTAAAGAGTAGACTATCGCATGCCGGCTGCCTGCCGTACTGTCTGTGCGGAGTTCCATCGGCTGTACTACATGGGGATGAGAACCTATGATATGGGTAACACCTTGTTGCAGCAACCAATCGGCGAGAGAGGTCTGTTCGCGGTTGGGGAGCGATTGGTACTCTTCTCCCCAATGCATACAGGCAATGAGAACATCGGGTTTAAGTGCTTGAGCCGTCCGGATATCCAGTGCCATCGTCTCTTTGTCAATGTAATTCACGATGTTGGGAGAAGTTACTTTGAGGCCGTTTGTACCATACGTATAGTTGAGAAGTACGATGCGGAAACCGTTCTTTTCTATCATGAGCGGATATCGTTGTTTGCGCGTTTCAGCATTGGTGTATGTACCTGCGTATGGGATGCGGAGGGAGTCGAGCATGAGAATAGTGCGTTCCAGGCCTTTTTTACCCCGATCCAGGCAATGGTTGTTGGCGGTTATCAATACGTTGAAACCGGCTTCACGGATGGCGGAGAGATATTCGTCCGGTGCGCTGAAAGCAGGATAGCCGCGATAAGGTTTTCCGCCGAGGGTTACTTCCAGGTTGGCAACGGCAATATCCGCCCGGCAAATTTCATCTTTGACGAATTTGAAACAATCGGTGTAATCATATTCGGCAGGAGTTCGGGCAGCATTGATCTGTCCTTGGTGTTGCATGAGGTCACCGGCAAAAAGGAGTGTGATGCGGTGGGGGAGAAGGCTGTCATTCGCATTGGATATTGTATCTGAAACAGCTTTGGCTGCATCTCTCCTTTCCTGCGACACGGATGTGCAGGAAAGGGAGAGAAGCAGAAGTATGAATGAGAAATATCTCATTTATAAATGGCTTTTTTGCCGGCCAGCAGTGTGTTCTTCATCAGCGAAACAATGGTCATGGGGCCTACACCTCCCGGCACGGGGGTGATGTATGAACACTTGGGAGCAACTTCGTCGAATTTTACGTCGCCCGTCAGTTTGAAACCGGATTTTTTGCTGGCATCGGGTACGCGGGTGGTACCAACATCGATAATAACCGCACCCTCTTTTACCATATCGGCTTTCACGAAATTAGGCTGACCCAGGGCGGCGATAATGATATCGGCTTCCTGGCATTCTTTTACCAAGTCGCGCGAACGGCTGTGACAAACGGTGACCGTCGCATCTCCCGGATAGGCTTTCTGCATCATGAGGACGGCCATCGGTTTGCCGACGATGTTGCTGCGTCCCAGTACTACGCATTTCTTACCCGATGTTTCGATTTTGTAACGTTTCAACAGTTCGAGTATGCCGTTCGGGGTGGCAGATACGTAACAAGGTAGTCCGATGGACATGCGTCCTACGTTAATGGGATGGAAACCGTCTACGTCTTTGCGATAGTCGATGGTTTCGATTACTTTCTGTTCGGAGATGTGCTTGGGTAATGGGAGCTGTACGATGAAGCCATCTACATCGGCATCTTCATTGAGTTCGCGTACTTTGGCCAATAGTTCGTCTTCGGTCACATCACTTTCATAACGGATGAGTGACGATTTGAAACCGCAAACTTCACAGGCTTTTACTTTCGCGGCTACGTATGTTTCGCTACCTCCGTCGTGTCCTACAAGGATAGCAGCCAAGTGGGGACGTTTTCCTCCATTAGCTACAATTTCTGCCACTTCTGCGGCGATTTCTTGCTTTACTTGCTCGGAAATGGCTTTTCCATCTATAAGGGTCATGTTAAATAGTATTTTGGTGATGGGCAAAAGTAGAATAATTTGCCGAACTCTCCAAGTCAAAGGAAAAGAAAGAGAGGCACTCGTTTTTGTCAAGAGCTGATTTATGTATTCTTAACAGAACTGTCGGCTTTTCGCAGGGAAACGTTTGCAGTGTTGTAATTCGATTATATTGGTTCTAAAATAGATAACAAAATTCATTGGGACATAATATGTTACATGTCGTGAAGTTGCTTGTTATCTACCGCGACGTTACTTGTTATGTACCGTGACATTGCTTGTTATGTACCGTGACGTTGCTTGTTATGTACCGTGACATTGCTTGTTATGTACCGTGACATTGCTTGTTATGTACCGTGACGTTACTTGTTATGTACCGTGACGTTACTTGTTATGTACCGTGACGTTACTTGTTATGCATCGTGACGTTACTTGTTATGTACCGTGACATTACTTGTTATGTACCGTGACGTTGCTTGTTATGTATGTGACGTTACTTGTTATGTACCGTGACGTTGCTTGTTATATACTGTGACGTCACTTGTTATGTATCATTCGAAAAAGTTGTGATCTTCCTTGAACAGAAGCTTTTGGCAAGTGATCTTTAAAGTCACAGCCATCATTCCGTTAGAAAGATTCTCAAAATAGTAATATCGTACGTTATATAAAAAGAGGAGATAATGAATAAAGGAAGAGGAGATAGTGGAATAAAAGAAAAGGGGAAAGCGGATAAAAGAAAAGGAGAGAACCGAAGCCCCCTCCTTTATACGTTATTTAAAATTGCTTTTCAGTCGGAATTTATCACCGTCTCATCTTAGGCATCATCTTACCCATCTTGCTGCCTGTAACCATCTTCATCATCTTACGTGTCTGATCGAATTGTTTCAGCAGGCGATTAACTTCCTGGATAGTCGTTCCGCTACCTTTTGCAATACGCGTGCGGCGTGAACCGTTTAGTATTTCGGGGTTGGTCCGTTCTTCCGGTGTCATGGAGTAGATAATAGCTTCAATACTCTTGAAGGCATTATCGTCTATATCGATATCTTTGATGGCTTTACCTACACCCGGAATCATGGATGCGAGTTCCTTAAGATTACCCATTTTCTTGATTTGTTCGATCTGGCTGAGGAAATCGTTGAAGTCAAACTGGTTCTTGGCGATCTTTTTCTGCAAGCGTTTGGCTTCTTCTTCATCATATTGTTCTTGTGCACGTTCTACCAGCGAAACGATATCACCCATACCGAGGATACGGTCTGCCATACGTGCCGGATGGAACTGGTCGATAGCATCCAGCTTTTCACCTGTTCCTACGAATTTGATAGGCTTGTTCACAACCGAACGGATGGAAAGGGCGGCACCGCCACGGGTATCACCGTCGAGCTTGGTCAGTACTACACCGTTGAAGTCGAGACGGTCATTGAATTCTTTTGCAGTATTTACAGCATCCTGTCCGGTCATGGAGTCGACAACAAAGAGAATCTCATTCGGCTGAATGGCCTCTTTGATCGCTGCAATCTCATTCATCATCTCTTCGTCTACGGCCAGACGTCCGGCAGTATCGACGATCACCAGATCGTAACCCTTTGCCTTGGCTTCTTTGATAGCGTTTTTTGCAATCTCCACCGGATTCTTGCTATCCGGTTCGGAATACATCGGAACATCGATCTGTTCGGCCAGTACGCGGAGCTGTTCGATGGCAGCGGGACGATACACGTCACAGGCTACGAGTAACGGTTTACGGTTTTTCTTTGTTTTGAGCATCCGGGCCAGTTTTCCGGAGAAAGTAGTCTTACCCGAACCTTGCAGACCGGACATCAAGATAACGGCCGGCTGGCCCTTGGTGTCAATCTCGACGGTCTCACCACCCATCAACTGGGTCAGTTCGTCGTGAACGATTTTCACCATCAACTGACTTGGTTTTACGGCGGTAAGAACATTTTGTCCCAAGGCCTTTTCTTTTACCGTGTCGGTAAAGTTTTTTGCCACTTTATAGTTAACGTCGGCATCCAACAAGGCTTTGCGTACGTCTTTCAGTGTTTCTGCTACATTGATTTCGGTGATCTTACCTTCACCTTTCAAAATCTTAAACGACCTCTCCAGTCTCTCGCTTAAATTATCGAACATGGTTATATTAATTACGAATTTGGGTGCAAATGTACTAAAATCTCTTGTATTTATATCTTTTTATTCTGCCATTTTGCTTTTTTGAGATAAATATAGCTTGTTGTGAGCAATAATGTATAGTACACTATCTCAATGGTAAAGCACCATTCGACAGGCGCTTTCAGCCACATTCCGATAAAGATTATATACGAACCGTAGATGAGAATCGTAATGGTTTCCAGCAGGAGGGCGGCTTGTGTATTGCCTGTTCCGGATATTCCGTTGAATACGACATTGGCGACCGAAGCGATCAGCATGGCACAACAGATGACGTACACCGAAGGGACGGATTCCGTTATCAGTGCGGCTTCGTTGGTATAGATGGAAAGCATCTCCTGCGGAAATATTGCGGTGACAATGACCAGCGCCAGCATGATGAAGAATGAGAACCGGGCTATCTTGTTGATGAGCGGAATGACGTTTCGTATGCCTCCTGCGCCGATAGCATTACTTACCAGACTGTTGGTAGTCGTGGCCAGCGCATTGACCGGAATCAGCATTACGATATAGATACTGCGTACGATGTTGGCAATGGCGAGTTCCCGTTGTCCTAATCTTTCTACGGCAATGAAGAACACGAACCACGTAGCCATTGCCAGGAAGTATTGCAACATGGTGAAGCAGGAAATGCTGAGTATGCGCATCAGCAACCGGAGATCGAAGGAGCGGAAGCGGTTCAAACCGTATTTTTTCAAATCGACAGTGATGTACGTATAAATAAGGAAGAACAGAATGGAACTGGCTTCGGCTATCACAGAAGCGATAGCGGCTCCCTTGATGCCCATTTCCGGAAATCCGAAATGCCCGAATATCATGGCATAATCCAGAATCACGTTGACAACAGCCATGACAATGGCATTGATCGTCAGTACTTTGGTGCGGGTGATGCCGATGTATAATGCACGGAACATTACGTTGACAAATGAGAAGAAGAATCCGTAGATGCGCCAGTTCAGAAACTCCATCGTGGCATCGAATATCGATTCGGAGGACACCAATATGTGCATGATACTACTTCCGAAAACTCTGGTGAAGCCAAACAGCAACAGGGCCATGACCAGCAGGAACATAACTCCCTGCATCATTACAGGGCCTACGTCCGTATAGTGCCCTTCTCCGTTTCGGCGGGCAATGACGATTTGTGAACCGGTACTGAATCCGAAAGCGATCGTAAAGATACATATATAGAAAAGCCCGCCCATCGCAGAACCTCCGAGGGCTACTTCACCGACTCTTCCGAGGAAAGCCGTATCGGTGACATTTATGACATTTTGCGCTAATAAACTGAGAAGTATCGGATAACTGACACTCCAAATCTGTTTGTTGGTATACATAGAATGGCGTTTAGGTTTGCAATTTGCAAATTTAATATATAAATCCCGATTTATATACCGGTGTGATAAGAAAATGTCAAGATCATCCCTGCCTTTGTGGGGTGGTCTTGACGTTTTCTTAGAGGAAAGATAACTCTTTTATCCGGATATGCTATCGAGTTTATTCGGATATGCTATCGAGTTTATTCGGATATGCTATTGAGTTTATTCGGATATGCTATCGAGCGGATAAGTAAAAATGATGACGGGCCGCCCCTGCTCATCGGACGTTATGTTGTAGCTTCCTCCGAAATGTTGCAGCAAAAGGCGATTGATGTCATGGCGTATGCTTACTTTTTGGGAATTGAATTCCGGATCGGTCAGCGGACTGTTGCTGATGCGGATACAGAGCTGCTTCCCTGAATCGTCACGGGTCAGGGTGAAGGTGATTTCTCTGTGTACCGTGTTTTTCTGAGGATAAGTCAGGGCGCTGGCCAATGCCTGAATGAGCCGTCCGGTATCGGTTGTGATTGTTTGCGTCCCGATATGTGCATCGAAATGTATTTCGATGGCTCCTTCATTATGCATACGGGCCATATAGATAGCGTCGTTGCAGAGTGCCACTGCATCGTATTCCTGTATCTGGAATTTCATCATGTTGGCTTCCAGACGCGACAAGTCCAATACGTCGTTAACCAGTTGCATCAGTTCTTCGGTGTTTTTCTGAATGATGGCAGAGAATTCCTTCCTTGTTTCCTCGTCCATATCCGGTTCTGATGCTATCAGTTGAGAAAACCCTACGACTCCATTCGGCTGGAT
>CAVCAX010000204.1:0-3891 GCA_963599995.1 Coprobacillus sp. CAG:698 | reverse complement strand
GTTCAGTGGAATGCGGATGTTATAGCTCATGTTGGCAAGGAAATGATTCTTGGTCTCATTGGCTTTTTCTGCTGTCCGGGTAGCCTTGCGGGTTTCGCTTTCTGCTGTTTTCAGAGCTTTGCGTACCCGGAAAACACGTAACATGAAGCATGCCACAACGATTAGTGTTACGCCGATTACGATAAGTGCAATAAGTTGTATCTTGTTTTTCAGTTGTTCTTCCTCAAGAGTTGTTTTGTTGGTGTTATAATTGCTTTGTAGCAGTATCATCTGTTTGTCAGAAAGCTCAGTGACCAGCGAGTCTTTCATTTGCAATATCCTTTCATAGATGGGCAGTGCTTCCCGGCTGCGGCCGGCTTCCACGAGTATATCTGCTTTGGTAGACAATTGGTAGACATAGTCGTAGCCGAATGTTCCTTGTAATAAGACGATGGTAGAATCCAGTCGGCAGAGGGCTTTGTCGTACTCTTTGCTGTATCGGTAGTACAAAGCGTATGCATCGTAGTAGAGCACACGATACATGAAATAAGTATGTGGTGTGAGATGCCTGGCTCCTTCTTGCAAATGTTCGAAAGCGGAGTGGGGCTGTTTCATCTCTAAATAGTAATAGGCGTAATAGAGTTCGTTGAAAATCAGCGGGTCTTGAAAAGCCTCTTCCATGTTAGGATTCTTTTTTATGTACTCTTCGAGGAGGCTTCCCTGTTCATCAAGGTATTTCTTCAGGTTCTCAAAGTTCTTTTGGGCTTTGCTGAGTGAAACAAGTTGGCATAGTACGGAGTTACGTACAATTACGTTGTCCAACTTTGGGAGTAACCGGTGTGCCTCTTCCAATGCTTTTTTCCCTTCTTCCCAACGTCCGGTACCCATATAAGCATTTGCCAGACACTGTTGGGCGCCGATTAATCCGCGCACATTGTTGGCTTCCTGTGCCTTTTGGTACATTTCGAGTGATTTGTTGATGGCAAGTTCGATCTGTTCTCTATACGAATAAAGATCTATCCGGCATCTTTGTGCATCGAAATAATAATCCCACAGATTGCCTTCGCGGACAAAAGGCTCCATCCTTTCGAGTTTTTGTGTTACACTGTCCAGTTCGTTCTGGTTGTAGTAATAGATAATCTGAAAATAGAGGGCAGTTCCGGCATATTTGGGATTATTCTGTGCGACGGCTTCTTGCAACAGCATGTCCGAGTAGCGGATACAGTTGGGATTGGTCTGTTCCATCCGCGTGATATCCTGTATCATCTGCAGACGTGCAGAGTCGTGCGGCATACTTGTCAGCAGTCTTTCCAGACTGTCTCTTTTCACAGAGGATGGAGTACCCGTAGCTATGGCTGTTAGAATGTGGCAACTCAGAATGAGGATAACTGTCAATTGTCGCATCGGGTATTCTCCTTTCTGTTCATTACCGGGGTTATGGGATGGGTGAACATAAAGCGGGCACCCTCCGTGTATTCATGATCTATCCATATCCGGCCTCCGACCTGTTCGATGATGAGCCGGCAGATACAAAGTCCCAATCCCGTACCTTGTGCACTTTCGTTCAATTTCTCAAAGCGGTTGAATATCCGGTCCTGATTTTCCAGTGGGATACCGCAGCCGGTATCGGTGACGGAAAAGAGTGCGACTGTATCCGATTCTTTTTCGACTTCGAGGGTGATAGTACCTTCTGTCGTGAACTTGGTGGCGTTGATGAGCAGATTGATAAGCAGTTGCTGCAAACGGGAGTCATCTGTAACAAGAGGAAGTGACTCTAATGTGGTGACAAAGCACACTTCGGCTTGCGTCTGTTTTACTTTCTCTACAGTTTCTACCACATTGCGGCAGATGACCACAGCATCGCTCTCCTTTAAATTAAATGTCAGTTTTCCTACATCTACGCTTGAAAGGTCGATAACGTCATTGATCAGTTTAAGGAGAAGTTCAGAGTTTTGCTGTATGATCTCGTCGCATTGCCTGCGCGTGTCGTTGTCGATGGAAGCATCCGTGAGGATGGCGGAGAAACCCGAAAGAGCGTTCAGAGGAGTACGTATTTCATGGCTCATGTTCGAGAGAAAGAGACTCTTGGCTTTTATTGAATTCTTTGCATATAGCTGGGCTTTCTCCAGTTTCTCTTTTGACCGGGATAGCTGTTTACTTTCTTTTTTAGCAAGAAAAATGAGGATGGTAATAAGGCCTAACATGGAAAGTACCGCAAGAATTCCCCATAAGATTGTTCTGTTGCGTTCTTGCTGTTTTTTAATTTCCAGTTGGTCTATCTGGTAAATGGTACGTAATTCATTGATTTGCCGGATATAACTGAGGTTGTCCAGTGAGTCTTGCAATACAATTGCCCTCTGATAGATGAGACAAGCTTTTTCGGTCTGTCCCTGTTTTGCCAGAAGCCGTGCGCGTTGGATGTTCAGTTGTATATGCTGATACGGGGCATAAGACGGACGGAGTTCGCCGATGATTTTGTCGTATTGTTCCAGTGCCAGGCTGTATTGCCCGGTCAGTTCATAATAACTGGCATACGTGTAATACAGCATAAAGTTCATGAAAATAAAATCGTTTTCTGTATTTGCACGTGCCGCTTCGGCGAGGTGTACTTGTGCTTTATCGGGTTGGTTGATCGTTATCTGATAAGATGCGCGGCATATAGAGATATAAAACAGATTGGATGATGTGGGGTATTTGCCGAACAGGTTTTCGAATTGCTTTAGATAGGTATGGGCTTCATCGGTTTTTCCAGTCTGGAGCAAGGCCAAGATAAGATTGGGCAGGATATGTATTTTTATCAGATCCCCTTCGTCTGATTTATCCAGCATCCGTATGCCTTCTTTGTAAGAGCCGATGGCTTGCTGTTGCATATTGGATGCCAGATATACATCGCCTGTGGCATGGAGTGAGAGAGCTATTCCTTTGTTATATCTCATCTCTTTGGCTTGTTGGTACATGATGTGGGCTTTATCTACGGCTATGGTAATATCACCGCGGTTTGTATATGCCTTTGTCACCAGTAGTTTCAGATAAAAAAGAAGATCATATTGCTTGTCGGCTTCCAGCTGCGGTTCGAGTTCTTTTTCTAATGAAATAATGCTGTCGGAAGGCATTTCTTTGGTATAGGGCAGATTGTGGTCGATAAGAATCTGAAGCTTTTCCGGATGTGTGGAGATGCTGTCGGCAGAACGGGCTGTCAGAGAACATAGAAGTCCCGCCAACATTCCTAATATATAACAATAGATGTTGCTTCTCATTATCTTATTGTATTGTTTGTGGTGTATGCTGCAAAAGTAGGTAAAAAAGAGCGGGGATTTATGAATCTCCACTCTTTTTATTCATTTATTTTCTATTGATGATATCCCGTGCTCCGGTTCCTTCGTGATTGAGGTATCCGGGAGCATGGCTTCTCCTGTGCTATGCCGGGGATACTGCACAAGGAAGTAAGTCCCATAAGAGGGAAAATCGGTTTCATTGCTGGCTATATTTGTAGGTTTATGAACTGTTTTTCATACAGACAAATGTAAGCAAATGAAAAGTACCGGAAAAGGGCAAGGCAGGACTTTTGAACGTTAATGGTAGAGATTTGTACGAAAATAACAAGAAAAGAGATTTACGATTGACAATAAAGTAAATTACGATTGGCAATAAAGTAATTTACGATTAGACGATAAAGTAATTTACGATTAGACGATTTACTATTTACGATTGAAAAATGACTGCCTTTGGGGAAAGTCCATGTTACATTGTTTTTATGTAATCGTAAATCGTAAATCGTCTAATCGTAAATCTCTTCGTTTGTCTAACCGTAAATATTTTAGCTATTCATGCTCATCAGGAATTCGTCATTGTCTTTTGTCTTTTCAAGACGGTCTTTTACGAAGTCCATCGCTTCTATCGGATTCATGTCGG
>CAVCAX010000203.1:0-5883 GCA_963599995.1 Coprobacillus sp. CAG:698 | reverse complement strand
GATTTATGCGGCAAGTTTGGATGCTAAACTCGAGATTGTTAATGAACGTGGTGCAGAAAATGATTCTATCGCAAAAGCTCCTATTATAACGTTGAAAGGAACTGCTAACGGTTATTATAATTACGAGCCTGTAATGTTTGATAGTAACACTTTGTTACTTTCGGTGAATTATTTCATGAATATAAATAAGCCGCTCCACTATTTCACATTGGTGTATTATCCGAACGAGGAACCTGTTCCTGATGCTCCTGTCTTGGATGGTGAAGGTAATACTCTAACATTGTATTTACGTCATAATAATGGTGATGATACTTCGAATTCGACAACAAGTTTGAGTTACGTCCAGTATCTCCCAAGTGTATTCTATAAGGCATTTGATTTATCGTCTCTCCGTTTGAGTCCCAATACGAAATTGATTATTAATGCAGTAGAGAGCAGCAGCAGTCTCAAGTTGGAAGACGGAGAAGAAAAACAATACGAAGTTGCTGCTAAAGCGGAGAAATAACATTGGATTACAAAGAGCTATTTAGAATATCGATGTCATTGATTTCCTCTCCGGCCAAGGCCTGGGAGGAAATTCGTTTGGAAGAGGATAGGCGAAAAGTCTTCGGGGCTTTTGTCTATCCTATGATTGGTTTATGCGGACTTGCCGTATTTATTGGTTCTCTGCTGGTCAATGGTTGGGGTGGTCCGCAAAGTTTTCAAATAGCAATGACGCAGTGCTGTGCTGTGGCAGTGGCACTGTTCGGAGGCTATTTTCTGGCTGCGTATGCCATCAATCAATTGCGGGTACAGATATTTGGAATGTCCGATGACATCGCTTTGACCCAACAATTTGCAGGATATGCATTGGTTGTTACTTTCCTGCTCAAAATAATCACCGGCTTGTTGCCGGATTTCAGTATCATCGGCTGGCTGTTGCAGTTTTATATTGTCTATGTGGTGTGGGAAGGTGCACCGGTTGTGATGCAGGTTGATGAGAAGAATCGTTTGAAATTCACCATTTTTTCGTCTTTGTTGTTAATAGTTTGTCCGGTGGTGATTCAATTCGTGTTCAATAAGCTAACGGCAATCTTAAATTAAGAAACAAATGAAATTGGCTCCTGTAAATATAAAGAATAAACGTGCTACATTCGATTATGAACTGATCGATACTTATACGGCGGGTATTGTGCTTACCGGAACGGAAATCAAATCCATCCGTATGGGAAAGGCAAGTCTGGTAGATACATTCTGCTATTTTGCAAAAGGTGAATTGTGGGTGAAGAATATGCACATCGCCGAGTATTTCTATGGTTCGTATAATAATCATACAGCCCGTAGAGACAGGAAGCTGTTACTCAATAAGAAAGAGTTGAAGAAACTCGAACGTGGCATCAAAGAAACCGGTTTTACCATTGTGCCGGTTCGTATGTTCGTCAATGAAAAAGGATTGGCTAAAGTTGTGATAGCTTTGGCTAAAGGTAAAAAGCAGTATGATAAACGTGAGTCTCTGAAAGAGAAAGACGACCGTCGTGATATGGACAGAATGTTCAAGAGATAAGGATTGAATTTTAGTGATCAGCGATGCTGGTTGGTGATGATGATTGGCGATAGACGGTGAATGATAGTAGATAGGTATTAAAATAGAGATGGATAAAATAACTATTCCGCAACTGGTATCCCGGCGTATCCTTATATTGGATGGGGCAATGGGTACCATGATTCAGCAATACAACCTAAAAGAAGAAGATTTTCGCGGCGAGCGTTTCGCTCATATTCCCGGACAGTTGAAAGGAAACAATGATCTGCTTTGTCTTACCCGTCCGGATGTGATTCAGGATATTCATCGTAAATATCTTGAGGCTGGTGCTGATATTATTGAAACAAATACTTTCAGTTCGACCACAGTGTCTATGGCCGATTATCATGTAGAGGAGTATGTGCGCGAAATAAATTTGGCGGCTGTAAAACTCGCTCGTGAGGTGGCTGATGAGTATACGGCTAAGAATCCGCAGAAGCCCCGCTTCGTAGCCGGTTCTGTGGGGCCTACCAATAAGACCTGTTCTATGAGCCCGGACGTGAATAATCCGGCTTTCCGTGCTTTGAGCTATGATGAACTGGCTGATGCTTACCAACAACAGATGGAGGCAATGCTCGAAGGCGGGGTAGATGCTATTCTGATTGAAACGATTTTTGATACATTGAATGCCAAAGCGGCTATTTATGCAGCCGAACAAGCTATAAAGAAAACGGGGGTTGAAGTACCCATTATGCTTTCCGTAACTGTTTCAGATACAGGAGGACGTACGCTGTCCGGTCAGACATTGGATGCTTTTCTGGCTTCTGTACAGCATGTCAATATCTTCTCTGTCGGACTGAATTGTTCGTTTGGAGCAAAGCAGTTGAAACCTTTTCTTGAACAATTGGCTTCCCGTGCTCCCTATTATATCAGTGCGTACCCGAATGCCGGACTTCCCAATAGTTTGGGGCAGTATGACCAGACCCCGGCTGACATGGCTCATGAGATCAAAGAATATATTCGTGAGGGGTTGGTTAATATCATAGGAGGCTGTTGTGGCACTACCGATGCATATATTGCCGAATATCCGGCTTTGATAGAAGGAGCCCACCCTCATGTGCCGGCCCGGAAACCGGATTGCCTTTGGCTTTCCGGACTTGAACTTCTGGAGGTAAAGCCCGAGATCAATTTTGTGAATATCGGTGAACGTTGCAATGTGGCTGGTTCACGGAAATTTCTGCGTCTGATTAACGAGAAGAAGTATGATGAAGCTCTTTCCATTGCCCGTCAGCAAGTGGAAGACGGTGCGCTGATTATTGATGTGAATATGGATGACGGTTTGCTGGATGCTCGTCAGGAAATGACTACTTTCCTCAATCTGATAGCTTCCGAACCGGAGATAGCCCGTGTTCCTGTGATGGTTGACTCCTCTAAATGGGAAGTGATTGAAGCCGGTCTGAAATGTCTTCAAGGCAAATCGGTGGTAAATTCCATCTCTTTGAAAGAGGGAGAAGAGAAATTTCTGGAACATGCCCGTATCATCAAGCAATATGGTGCTGCTGCCGTAGTGATGGCGTTCGATGAAAAAGGTCAGGCGGATACTGCTGCCCGTAAGATTGAGGTTTGCGAACGCGCTTATCGGTTATTGGTGGATAAAATAGATTTTAATCCGCAGGATATTATTTTCGACCCGAACGTGCTGGCTGTAGCTACCGGTATTGAAGAACATAATAACTACGCAGTCGATTTTATCAATGCAACGGGCTGGATACGGAAGAATCTCCCCGGTGCGCATGTGAGTGGCGGTGTCAGCAATCTCTCGTTCTCTTTCCGCGGGAATAACTATATTCGTGAAGCAATGCACGCCGTGTTCCTTTACCATGCTATCCGGCAAGGAATGGATATGGGAATTGTCAATCCGGCTACTTCGGTCTTGTATACGGATATTCCTGCCGATGTACTCGAGAAGATAGAGGATGTGGTTTTGAATCGCCGTCCGGATGCTTCCGAACGTTTGATTGAACTTGCCGAAGAATTAAAGGCTGGCAAGGGTGCGGACGCACAGATGGCTTCCAACTCTTCAGGGTCTGCCCGTCAGGCTTGGCGTGACGGAACCGTACAGGAACGCTTGCAACATGCATTGATCAAAGGGATAGGTGATTTTCTGGAAGAGGATCTTGCAGAAGCTCTCCCGTTGTATGAAAGGGCGGTTGATGTGATCGAAGGTCCCTTGATGGATGGAATGAATTATGTCGGTGAGCTGTTCGGAGCGGGGAAGATGTTTCTGCCTCAGGTGGTAAAAACAGCGCGTACGATGAAAAAGGCTGTGGCTATTTTACAGCCGATTATCGAATCGGAGAAAAAGGAGGGAGCTTCTGCTGCCGGTAAGATATTGCTGGCTACCGTCAAGGGTGATGTGCATGATATCGGTAAGAACATTGTATCTGTGGTGATGGCTTGCAACGGTTATGACATCGTCGATTTGGGAGTGATGGTACCGGCCGAAACCATTGTACAGCGTGCTATTGAAGAGAAAGTGGACATGATTGGCCTGAGCGGACTGATCACTCCTTCCTTGGAAGAGATGGTTCATGTGGCTATGGAGTTGGAAAAGGCCGGTTTGAATATTCCCTTGTTGATTGGCGGTGCTACGACTTCGAAAATGCATACAGCTTTGAAAATTGCCCCTGTCTATCATGCTCCGGTTGTGCATTTGAAAGACGCTTCTCTTAACGCCGGTGTAGCAGCACGACTGCTTAATCCGAAAACAAAAGAGGAATTGGCGATGGAACTGGAGGAAGAGTATGAGGAATTGCGTGACAAGAGTGGCATGATGCGTCGCGAAACGGTATCACTCGAGGAGGCGCAGAAGAATAAACTGAATTTGTTTTAAACAATATAAGTATGAAAAGAAGACATTTTACCCGTGTCTTTCTTGAAAAAAAAGGAAAATATGAATAGAAACACTTGATTTATGGATACTGTTCATTCGATATAAGCTACTAAATTTGCGCTTATTTATCGTATGAGCATTATGAAAAGATTACTATTCATTTTTTCTTTTTTCTACTTGTCTCTAACGGGGGGAAGCGCACAAAATACGCTGACACTTGAAAACTGCCTGGAGATGGGTATAGAAAATAATCTGTCTTTACAAAGTAAGCGCAATGAGATACAGAAAGGCAAATATGGCATTTCAGAAAACCGCGCTAAACTGCTTCCGCAAATTAACGGTTTTGCCAATTACAACGACAATATCGATCCACCTGTATCCGTAACCGACGGTTCGGCTTATGGTACGCCTTACAACGTAACCCATACCTTGAGGTATAATGCCAATGCTGGGTTACAGTTGCAGATGCCGCTTTACAATCAGACTCTTTATGTTACTTTGTCCATTGCCCGGACAATGGATGAAATGAATCGTCTCTCTTATGAAAAGGCGAGAGAAGACCTTATCCTGCAAATTTGCAAAATGTATTATCTGGGACAGGTTACTGCTGAACAAATCGAGTTGGTTAAAGCCAATATTCTCCGCCTTGAGGAGTTAAGGGATATTACACTGGCCTTTTACGATAACGGGATGGCTATGGAAGTAGACGTCAAACGTGTGAATATCAATTTGGAAAACTTGAAGGTACAGTATGACAATGCCCGGGCAATGCTGGAACAGCAACTGAATCTTTTGAAATACATCATTGATTATCCGGCAGAGGAGGATATTGCATTGACACCTGTTGATACCGAAAATATCATTCCGGTCGCTCTGACCGGTTTGTCGGAAAACCTTTACGAACTGCAATTACTGCAATCTCAAAAACAACTGGCCGAACAGCAGAAAAAAATGATCGGTTATGGGTATGTTCCTTCGTTGAATCTTACCGGAAGCTGGATGTTTTCGGCTTACACGGACAAAGCCTATCATTGGTTTCATTCCGGACCGTCCAATCATTGGTTCCGTTCTTATGGCTTAGGATTGTCTTTGCGTGTACCTATATTCGACGGATTAGACAAACGCTATAAAAAACGGAAAGCGGCTATCGACATTGAAAACATAGAGATCATGCAAGAGAATACGCGGAAGAACCTGCAGACCCAATATCTGAACGCTACTAATGACTTGATGAATAATCAGCGCAATTTCAAGCAACAAAAAGATAATTATCTGCTGGCTGAGGATGTCTATACAGTCACAATGGACCGCTACCGCGAGGGAATTACCTCGATGACCGAAGTCTTGCAGGATGAGATGCGGATGAGTGAAGCGCAGAATAACTATATCAGTGCGCACTATAATTACCGTGTCACCACCTTGATGTTACTTAAACTTACCGGTCGGATGGATTCTTTGATAAATGATTGATTAAATAAGAATATTAAAA
>CAVCAX010000202.1:22523-23231 GCA_963599995.1 Coprobacillus sp. CAG:698 | reverse complement strand
TGACGATCGTCTCATGGTCATGAGACGAACATCACACAGTTGTGAAAAACGCGTGTCACGACTGTGAAGCTGATAAAACTTTAAGGGGAAAATTTACACAGGCTCTAAGATTTATGAGTTATATTGAGAAGATTTTTTCATTCATTCCGAAAGAATTCTTTATCTTTGAATTTCATTATACATTCTACTAACAGTTAAAGAAAAACATTATGCCTTATATCCGGACCACGATGAAATGTATTTGCATATTACTTGTTTTTTGTCAATTTTCGTGTCTTATGATTCGATAGCCGGATTCATAACGGTATCAGGGGGGATAAGTAAGAAAATAAAAGGAAACGTAAGAAATACGGATTTTGGGAAATGAAAGAATAAAGATGGGAGAGGTGAGCGAAACAAGCAATTTGAGGAATGAAAGACTATAAAATCGATAAAGAAAGGATGTCCGATGCTTTCTGCCGGGAAGTGTATGACATTGTTCGGGATATACCTGTCGGAAAGGTGCTTTCTTACGGAGAAATTGCCTCCTTATTGGGAAAACCGCAATGCTCGCGTATGGTCGGGAGGGCTTTGAAACAGGTTCCTTCTGAATTGCACCTGCCTTGTCATCGGGTGGTCAATGCACATGGAAGGCTTGTTCCCGGATGGGAAAAGCAACGTTTGCTGTTGCAGGAGGAGGGTGTCTGTTTCAGAAAAAACGGGAATGTG
>CAVCAX010000202.1:19732-22429 GCA_963599995.1 Coprobacillus sp. CAG:698 | reverse complement strand
TATGACCCGATGCCTGTGGCATTATGATGAATAACATGAATTTTAAAATAATAACAGACTGATCATGAAAAAATTACTATCTCTGCCACCGAATCTGGTTCATTGCTTTCACGAATTGGAAGGAGTGAATGCTTCGGAATGGTTTTGTACTTCCGATCCCATAGGGGCTAAGTTGGGTTCGGGAGGTGGAACGACTTGGCTGCTGCAAGCCTGTCATGAGAATTATGCTTCCGGAGAGGATTTTCCGGAGTGGTTGGAAAACGAAAAAAGAATCTTGCTTCACGCCGGTGGACAAAGTCGCCGCCTTCCCGGATATGCGCCTTCCGGAAAGATACTGACTCCGATACCGGTTTTTAGTTGGGAACGGGGACAGCGGTTGGAACAGAACTTATTGTCTCTGCAACTGCCTCTTTACGAGAGAATCATGGGCATGGCACCCGGGAAAATACATACGCTGATAGCAAGCGGTGACGTATACATCCGTTCGGAAAAACCGTTGCAGGATATTCCCGACGCTGATGTGGTGTGCTACGGACTTTGGGTGAACCCATCGTTAGCTACTCATCATGGGGTATTTGTTTCTGACAGGAAAACGCCGGACGTACTTGATTTTATGTTGCAGAAACCTTCTCTTGCAGAGTTGGAAGGGTTGGCCAAAACACACCTTTTCCTTATGGATATCGGGATCTGGCTGTTGAGCGACCGTGCCGTAGAACTTTTGATGAAGCGTTCTTTGAATAAAGATACCGGTGAGATAACCTATTACGATCTCTATTCCGATTATGGACTTGCTCTCGGCAGCCATCCCAAAACGATGGATGAAGAACTGAACAGCCTTTCCGTTGCCATATTACCTTTGCCCGGAGGGGAGTTTTATCATTACGGAACAAGCCGTGAACTTATTTCTTCTACGCTGGCCGTACAGGATAAAGTTCGCGACCAGCGTCTTATCATGCATCGGAAGGTGAAACCGAACCCGGCAATCTTTGTACAGAACTCTTCTACTGCCATCTCTTTTTCTACCGGAAATGCGAATCTGTGGATTGAAAACAGTTATGTGGGTAAGGGATGGAAATTGGGCTCTTGTCAGATAATAACGGGGATACCGGAGAATGACTGGGAAATTTCCTTGCCGGACGGCATTTGTCTGGATGTGGTTCCGATGGGGGAAAATGGTTTTGTGGCACGTCCTTATGGATTGGATGATGTTTTTAAAGGAGCTTTGAACTCACCGGATACGATGTTTACCGGTATTTCTTTTATGAAGTGGATGGAACAACGTGCCCTATCGGTTGATGATATCGAGGGACGCACCGATGATTTGCAGGCAGCTTCTGTCTTTCCGTTGACCGAGTCGGTTGAGGAACTTGGGGTACTGCTGCGTTGGATGACTTCTGAGCCTGATCTGGCAGAAGGACGTGCATTATGGCTGAATAGTAAAAAGTTCTCAGCCGATGAAATTTCAGCATGCGCCAATCTGCAACGGCTCTATGCTCAACGTACGGCTTTTCGTAAAGGAAACTGGCAGGCATTGTCGGCTAATTACGAGAAGAGTGTCTTCTATCAGCTCGATTTGGAAGATGCAGCTCATGAATTTGTGAAACTTGGACTTGAAGCGCCACGGGCTCTTCCGGATGATGCTGCACTGATGTTGCAGATGCACAACCGGATGCTACGGGCCCGCATTATGGAGCTGGAGGGTAAGCAGGACAGTCGTGAAGAGGAAAAGACGGCATTCGGTTTGTTGCGTAATGGCTTGTTGGGACAGGTTTGCAAGCAGAAGAGCCATCCTGTACTCAATGTGTATTCCGATCAGATTGTATGGGGACGCAGTCCTGTGCGTATCGATGTGGCAGGAGGCTGGACAGATACACCTCCTTACTCGCTTTATTCCGGTGGAAATGTGGTGAACTTGTCCATCGAATTGAATGGGCAACCTCCTTTGCAAGTATACGTTAAGACTTGTAAGGAGCCTCATATCGTACTCCGTTCCATCGATATGGGAGCAATGGAAGTTGTGAATACTTATGAAGAGCTGCAGGATTACCGCAAGGTCGGTTCTCCCTTCTCTATACCCAAAGCTGCGCTTGCGCTGGCAGGTTTCGTACCGCAATTTTCGGATATCTGCTACGGCTCTTTGCAGGAGCAATTGGAGAGTTTCGGTACCGGTATCGAAGTGACTCTGTTGGCTGCCATACCGGCAGGCTCCGGGTTGGGTACCAGTTCCATTCTTGCTTCCACTGTGCTTGGGGCTCTTAATGATTTTTGCGGGTTGGCTTGGGATAAGAATGAAATCTGCCGTTGTACATTGGTATTGGAACAGCTACTTACAACCGGTGGGGGCTGGCAGGATCAATATGGCGGTGTATTCTCCGGCGTGAAGCTGTTGCAGACAGAAACCGGATTTGATCAGACTCCGCTGGTGCGCTGGCTGCCCGATCAGCTCTTCACGAAACCCGAATACCGCGATTGCCATCTGTTATATTACACAGGCATTACCCGTACGGCAAAAGGTATATTGGGTGAGATTGTTCGTTCTATGTTTCTTAATTCCGGGAAGCATCTTGCGTTGCTGGCTGAGATGAAAGCTCATGCTTTGGATATGAATGAAGCTATCTTACGTGGTAATTTTATGAATTACGGCAGGTTGGTAGGAAAAAGCTGGTTGCAGAATAAAGCCCTCGATGCCGGAACTAA
>CAVCAX010000202.1:15180-19722 GCA_963599995.1 Coprobacillus sp. CAG:698 | reverse complement strand
CCGCCTGAAGTGGAAAAGATTATTCGTTTGATTGAAGATTACACGTTAGGACATAAATTGCCGGGAGCCGGAGGCGGCGGTTATTTATATATGGTGGCAAAAGATCCGCAGGCGGCTGTACAGATTCGTCGGATATTGACAGAATATGCTCCGAATCCACGGGCTCGTTTTGTAGAGATGACTCTGTCCGACCAAGGATTGCAGGTATCCAGAAGTTAGTTATTATCAATGTGAGGGTCCGTCAAGACTCTCACATTGACAAAGTCACCTCTGCTACAAATGTACAGCTATGAGTCTGCGACAGGGGCGATATTTATGTCTTAGCTATTTTGATACCCTTCTATATAAAATGCTATACTGTTATTTTTACTTCTATTTCCGGATATAGTGGGGCATTTCTTCGGGGAGTTCCATGGATATTTCTACCAATCCGCCCACTTTCCCTTCATTAAACCAGGCCGTTTGATAAATCATTTTCTTGATGCCGTTCTTTTCTATCGTATAGGCATTACTGCCGCCGGTTTGCAGCATTTCATGTATTTTCTCTTGTGACTGTGCATTGTGACAGGCAAAGAGGTTTTTCCCGATTAGATTTCCGTGTTTGGCAAACGTTTGACATGCTTTGTCGTTCATGTAAAGGATGACTCCTTGGGTGTCGCATACGGTTACGGCACAATTCATTTCTTTAGCCCATTCGTACATAGATTCTTTTTTTATTTTGATTTACCGGCAAAGATACTCTTATTCATTTAAGTACGAATAGGGAGAAACGCTGAAATAGCTTCTTCCTATTCATAATATATGGAATAGAGCTTATTATTGTACGGTCACTTTGCCTGTACTAACGGATTTGTACGGCAATGGGTTAGTGAACAACGGTAACTGGCGGATAGCCGGATAACCGGTACAGGTGCTGTAAAAATGAAAGGCGGAAATCCACAATGGACCTCCGCCTTTTCTTTATTTAATAAATCGATTTGTTTATTCTGATTCGATTTACTTATTCGGCAACACCCCAAGCCTGGTTAGCCAGACGCTTGTAGTTGTTGTAACGCCATTTAGCATTGTCTTCAGCAGCCTGGAACAGTTCTTCTGCTTCTGAAGGATACTGCTTCATTACAGATGCATAACGAACTTCACCCTTCAGGAAGCCCTTGAAGTCATCCCAGTTAGGTTCTTTGCTGTCTAATTGGAACGGATTCTTACCTTCTGCTTCCAAAGACGGGTTGTAGCGCCACAAGTGCCAGTAACCGCACTTAACAGCTTTTTCTTCTTCTTCCTGGCTCTTACCCATACCGGCTTTCAAACCGTGGTTGATACACGGAGCGTAAGCGATGATAAGTGATGGACCGGGGTATGCTTCTGCTTCACGGATTGCTTTCAGTGTCTGAGCATGGTCGGCACCCATAGCGATCTGAGCAACATATACATAACCGTAGGTAGTAGCCATCAGACCGAGGTCTTTCTTACGTACGCGTTTACCGGAAGCAGCGAACTTGGCGATGGCACCTAACGGAGTAGCTTTAGAAGACTGTCCGCCTGTGTTGGAGTAAACTTCCGTGTCGAGAACCAGGATGTTAACATCTTTTCCGGAAGCGATAACGTGGTCGAGACCACCGTAACCGATATCGTAAGAAGCACCGTCACCACCGATGATCCACTGGCTGCGTTTTACCAGATATTGAGTCAGACCTTTCAGCTCCTTGCAAAGCGGGCAACCGGCAGCAATACCTTGCTCGATGATAGCTTCGATTTGAGGTGCGAGTTCTTTGGTCTTGTCAGCATCGTTCATGTTTTCGATCCATGCTTTCAGCACTTCTTTGGCTTCGGCAGGAGCGTTTTCACCTTCCAGAATCTGATTGAACAGTTTTACGATACGTGCACGCATTTTCTCGTTGGCGAGTTCCATACCTAATCCGAATTCACAGAAGTCTTCGAACAGAGAGTTAGCCCATGCCGGACCGTGACCCTTTTCGTTGGTAGTATATGGAGTTGAAGGTACTGAACCTGAGTAGATAGAAGAACATCCGGTAGCGTTAGCAACCATTTCACGGTCACCGAACAATTGAGAGATCAATTTCACATACGGAGTTTCACCACAACCGGAGCAAGCACCGGAGAATTCGAACAACGGAGTTGCGAACTGAGAATTCTTGACATTGGCTTTGGGGTCAACCAAGTGCTGTTTGCTCTTCACGTTGTCGATGCAGTAAGTCCAGTTGGCAGCTTCTGCCAATTGACCTTCGAGGTGTTTCATGGTCAATGCCTTGCCACCCTTCTTCGGATTGCCCGGACAGATGTCGGCACAGTTACCGCAACCCAAACAGTCGAGAACATCCACCTGCATGCGGAATGTCATACCGTCGAATACCTTACCTACAGCTTTCAGTGTTTCAAATTTAGCGCCTTTCTGTTCTTCTGCATCGAGTACGAACGGACGGATAGCAGCGTGAGGACAGATATAAGCACACTTGTTACACTGGATACAGTTTTCAGGATTCCATTCGGGTACGAATGCTGCTACGCCACGTTTTTCGTATTTGGCAGTTCCCTGATGCCAGGTTCCGTCTTCGATACCTTTGAAGGCTGATACCGGCAGTAAGTCACCGTCCTGTGCATTGATCGGACGAACCACTTCGTTGATGAATGCAGGATCGTTGTTTTCTGTTTTAGCGTCATCTGCCAAGTCGGCCCATGCTGGATCAACCGGCAGCTGTTTGTATTCGCCACCACGGTCAACGGCTGCATAGTTCTTGTTGACAACATCTTCACCCTTCTTACCATAAGACTTAACGATGAATTTCTTCATCTGCTCTACGGCCTGGTCTACAGGGATAACGCCTGTGATACGGAAGAATGCAGACTGGAGGATGGTGTTGGTACGGTTGCCCAAACCGATTTCCTGTGCAATCTGAGTAGCGTTGATGTAATATACGGAGATATTGTTCTTTGCGAAATATTTCTTCACACGGTTAGGCAGATTCTTAGCCAGTTCTTCACCTTCCCAAATTGTGTTCAGCAAGAAAGAACCGTTTTTACGCAAACCGCGGGTTACGTCGTACATGTGCAGGTAAGCCTGAACGTGGCAAGCCACAAAGTTCGGAGTGTTTACCAGATAAGTAGAGCGGATAGGATTATCACCGAAACGCAGGTGAGAGCAAGTGAAACCTCCTGACTTTTTAGAGTCGTAAGAGAAGTAAGCCTGACAGTGTTTATCTGTGTTGTCACCGATAATCTTAACAGAATTCTTGTTTGCACCTACGGTACCGTCAGCACCCAGTCCGTAGAATTTAGCTTCGAACATACCTTCACCGCCCAATGCGATCTCTTCTTCTTGAGGAAGAGAAGTGAAAGTAACATCGTCTACGATACCGATAGTAAAGTGGTTCTTCGGTGTGGGCATTGCCAGATTCTTGAATACGGCGATGATTTGAGCAGGAGTTGTGTCTTTAGAACCCAAACCATAACGACCGCCAACGACAACCGGAGCATTTTCTGTGCCATAGAAGCAGTCTTTAACATCCAGATACAGAGGTTCACCGTTAGCTCCCGGTTCTTTGGTACGGTCGAGAACTGCGATTTTCTTGGCAGTCTTAGGTACGGCAGCCAGGAAGTGCTTAGCAGAGAACGGACGGTACAGGTGAACTGCAACCATACCTACTTTCTCGCCGTTAGCAACGAGGTAGTCGATGGCTTCGCGGGCAGCTTCTGTTACAGAACCCATGGCGATGATTACACGTTCCGCATCTTTTGCTCCGTAGTAATTGAACAGACCGTATTTGCGGCCGGTGATTTTAGAAATTTCATTCATGTACTCTTCTACGATAGCAGGTACTGCTTCATAGTAGTTGTTGCATGATTCGCGGTGCTGGAAGAAGTGGTCGGGGTTTTCTGCCATACCACGGGCAACCGGAGACATCGGATTCAGTGCACGGGCACGGAACTCAGCCAAAGCTTTCTGGTCGATCAGCGGAGCGAGGTCTTCGTTTTCCAACATTTCGATCTTCTGGATTTCGTGAGAAGTACGGAAACCATCGAAGAAGTTCATGAAAGGAACGCGTGACTTGATAGTAGACAGGTGAGCAACACCGGCCAAATCCATAACTTCCTGTACAGAACCTTCAGCCAACATAGCAAAGCCAGTCTGACGAGCTGACATTACATCCTGATGGTCACCGAAGATACACAATGCGTGAGAAGCCAATGTACGCGCTGATACATGGAATACACATGGCAAGAATTCACCGGCAATTTTGTACATGTTAGGGATCATCAGGAGAAGACCCTGAGAAGCAGTGTAAGTAGTAGTCAACGCACCAGCCTGGAGAGAACCGTGAACTGCACCGGCAGCACCGCCTTCAGATTGCATTTCCTGCACCAATACTGTTTCGCCGAAGATGTTCTTACGTCCTGCGGCAGCCCATTCGTCTACATATTCAGCCATTGTAGAAGAGGGAGTGATGGGGTAGATGGCAGCTACTTCAGAAAACATATACGAGATATGTGCAGCAGCCTGGTTACCATCACAAGTGATGAATTTCT
>CAVCAX010000202.1:5474-14629 GCA_963599995.1 Coprobacillus sp. CAG:698 | reverse complement strand
AATATAGTAATTTTTTTATCTTCGAAAGATATTTCAGCTCAATTTGTTTGATAAGAAGAATATCTACCTCTACCATCATGTTCATTGTCTTGAGCAGATTCTCCGAAAAGTTACGTTTTTCGAGGAAGAAAGGGTAGAAGCCGTGATGCAGATAATCTTGGAAAAAGTCCAGCGGACGTACTTTAGACAGTATTCCTTTGGCTATCTGCTCGTGATTGCTGAGTATTTCTTCCAGAGAGTAGGCACGGAATTTCATGCCTGTCTGCAGGTTGAGAAATTCGCGGAAAGAGAATCCGCGCAGGTTGTAGCTCTTTACGATGTCGCGCAATTCGAGGTTCTCTTCTTTCAGTCGCATTACCGATGAACCGGTGAAAACAATCTTCAGACTCGGGAAACGGTCATAGCACATGCGCAGCTCTTTGCTCCAGTTCGGGTGTTTGAACACTTGGTCTATCAATAGCACTTTGCCGCCGTGTTTCTGAAACTCGTTGACGAAATCGACAAGACTGTGTCCGGAGAAATAAAAATTGTTCATATTGATAAAGAGACAGGAACGGTCTGTTCCGAATTTCTCTTTGGCATACTGGAGGAGGAAAGTGGTTTTTCCTACGCCACGGGTCCCTTTGATGCCAATCAGACGGTCGCTCCAATCGATTTCATCCATCAAGTCACGACGAACAGGAGCGTTGGTGTGTTCAACAAGGTAAGCGTGTGTGCGGTAGAATGCTTCCATTTTTTTTCTAAGTTTTTCGGGTGGCAAATATAGTGCTTTTTCTGATAATTGCAAAGTAGAGATAGCAAAATTGTGTTTTTGTTTAGTAACTTTAGTGCTTCTCGCAAGAAGACGTTGTGCCGGATGATAGAGCATTGCCGGGGTTTGTCATTTTGTCAAATTGGTATTTTCGTTGCTTCAAGAGTGCTATTTGTGTGGACTACCGGACTGTTGCACGGAAATAATGCAGCCATTTCGATTAGCTGTTTGTGATTTTGCTTCCCGGATTCTCTTTTCAGGATACAAGTGTAGTCAAATGTTACTTGCTTCTGATGATTTGTTTGAAAGGGTAGGCTTTTGCTTCCTTTCGGTTGTAAAAAATAGAACGTGGACGGGAGATTGTTAGATGACAATTTTGGAAAAATAGAGAGATTCAAGGGAAAAGGGGGACTGGATGTAGGTGAAAAAAGTTGAATACAGTCTAAAGTGGGGACTACCTCGGTCTAAAATAGAGCTCATCTCGGTCTAAAATGCAATCCTCTCCGGTCTAAAGCGCGGTTCCTCCCGGTTCAAAGTACGGTTTCTTCCGGTTCAAATATGATTCTTCCTGTTGCAAAATGCAATTTATTTCAGTTCGGAGTGTACTTTTGTGCGTATATTTGCGAAATATTCTCCGATAATCCGTCTGTTTGCACCTCTTTGCGGGAAGAAGACGTTCGCAAGAAAAGCAATTCGGAGAAAAAAGGATTAAAGTATGAAGATAATAAGAATAAAATGACAGAACGGGAGCTTTATCTGTTTAATCCGGACAACGACTTGGCATTGGCAAGCGGAGAGGTGAACTATATGCCTCCTGCCACTGCCCGGCGGATGGCGGAGGAGCTGGCTTTATTGCCGGTTTGGTATGCTTCGGCTGGGAGTGCCGTGTTGGCGCCTTCGGCCTATAATCTTGCTTTTCTTCGTGAGATGCAGAAGCACCTGTTGGTTTCAGTAGAGTTGATGACCGAACCGGAAGTAGCTTCGACTCCCAATTTGAAACCGTTACCTTGGGGATGGAATCCGGCTTTGAAGAGACGGCTTCAGCGTTTGGGAATACCGGAAACGGAGTTGCCGGCAGAGTCGTATCTGAAAGAACTGCGGTATTTGTCTCACAGAGGCCGGGCGGTGGAGTTATTGCCCCGTTTGCAATTGGATGAATCTTTTTGTGGAGAATCTTTTTATCTGACGCAACCGGAAGAGTGGCAATGTTTTGTAGAAAGCCGTGCTTCTTGCCTGCTGAAAGCACCACTCTCGGGTAGTGGCAAGGGTTTGAACTGGTGCAAAGGGACCTATTCCGTTTTTATTGCCGGTTGGTGTAAGCGCATAGCTGCACTTCAAGGCGGCATAATAGCAGAACCTATATATGATAAGGTAGTCGATTTTGCCATGGAATTCTTCTCGGACGGTATGGGAAAGGTACGCTTCGTCGGATATTCCGTCTTCTCTACCAATGCCGGTGGGGCTTATGATGGTAATCTGTTACTGCCCGATGAGGAGCTTGAACGACGTCTTTCCGTTTATGTGCCAACGGCGTCTTTCGATAAGTTGAAACGTAAGTTGGAGGAGGAGTTGTCCTTTCGTATCGGTTCCGGTTATTCGGGCTATCTCGGAGTGGATATGATGATTTGCCGGTTCTCTTCCGGAGAAGTGGAATATCGGATTCATCCCTGCGTGGAGATCAATCTGCGGATGAACATGGGAGTGGTAGCACATTTTATCTATAAGAGGTATGTCTCTCCCGGTTCTTCCGGTCGTTTTTCCATTACTTACCATCCGGTTGCCGGTGAAGCCATGCAGGTGCACGGGCAGATGAAAGAGAGATATCCGCTTCAGACAAAAGAGGGAAAAGTGGCAGCCGGTTATATGCCGTTGGTGCCGGTCACTAACCGGAGCGCATATCGGGCATGGATTGAGGTAGAGTAGGAACTTGTTTATTCCTGCACCGCTTCCCCTTCGTTTCCGTATCGGTCTACTGCTGTTACGGCAAAGTGCACTTTTCTGTCCCATGGCAGGAGAGGGGCATAGACGTATTCCGTTCCCCGTATGCCTTGTGCAATGATGTTTTCCGGCCGGGTGGTGTCCACCGGATAAACATCCGAAGCATAAACCACATATCTTGGTGCATTCATTTTGTCATTGTCCGTGGCTGCTTGCCAGGTTAATAAAGTGTAGCCGTCTTTTTCGGAAATTACTTTCAGTCCGGACGGCGCACTGGGCGGAACACTGTCCAGCCATGGCATGGCGGGTTGAAGGGCGGGATGGGCATAAAAGTTCTCTGCCAGTTCATCGTAGATGCCTTGTGTGTTATCCATCAGGAATTTTGTCCGGTAGTGGGCTTCTCCTGCCAGTTTGTATTCGCGGATAAAGTTGATTTGCCGATCCACATCTTCCCGTATCCAATTTCCTTCCTTGGGATGCAGAAAGTAGATGCCCAATCCCGGTATGACCTGCCGCCCGTTGCGTTGTTCCTGCCAGTCGAGTGCGAAAGGATAAAAATTATCCTGCCTGAAATACATCATGGGGTAGATCTGGTCTTGTATGCCTTCTCCCAACCATCCTTGCGGATCTTGATATACGGTGTGGAAAGCATTCCAACCGCGTGAAGAGTATCGGGAGGTATCTTTGTATTTTCCTACCGGGCTGGTGCTTACCTTTACCCACGGTTTGATCTCTTTTACACCTTTATATATATAGCGTACGATGTCAGTCAGATTGTCCCGACGCCATTGGCTCAGCGTTCTGCCTTTGCCGTAGTGGCGGAAGTCATGGCTGTCCGGAAAGCGGGGAGCGTTTTCCGGATACCGCAGGTAATCGAAATGTACGCCGTCCACATCATAACGGGTTACTACCTCCCGTACCAATTTCATCAGGTATTCTTTCGTGGACGGATGCCCCGGATTGAGGAAGTATTCATTTTTGTAAAGAATGCATATCTCTTTTCTTTTCTTCGTGACAGATTTATTTCCCAGCTTAGTCACCTGTTTTTGGCTCCCCAACGGGATGGCTGCCATCCAGGCGTGACACTCCATACCCCGCTTATGGCACTCGCGCACAGCAAACGCCAATGGGTCATATCCCGGGTCGCCATCCGCTTTTCCGGTCAGGATGGAAGTATACGGTTCGATGGAGGATTTGTAGAGCACGTCTCCTCGTATTCGGGTCTGGAACAATACGGTATTGAAATTGGCGGCTTTCAGTTTGTCGAGAATCTTCACCAGCTCTTCCTGCTGACGGCGGATACCGGCGGGTGTCGTTGCTTTTGTCTGCGGCCAGTCCAGTCCGTATGCGACTGTCACCCATGCGGCGCGGACCTCGTATTTCGGTTGCGCTCCTGCAGAAGCCAGCGGCAGGATGAAAAACAGGAAGAGTAGATAACGGTACATTACTGTTTGTGTTTTGTTATAAATGACTGCAAAGTTAGTAAAAGTGTCGGTATTCTTGTGCGTTTCGTGAGATTATGTTACATTTGCGTCTGTTAAACTATAAACATGTCATGATTACATTTACATTGTGCCTGCTGGCGCTTATTGTCGGATATTTTACTTATGGACGTTTGATGGAACGGGTTTTCGGACCCGATGACCGAAAGACTCCTGCCTTGACAAAGGCTGATGGAGTGGATTATATTCCGTTGCCTACGTGGAAGATTTTTATGATACAGTTTCTCAATATTGCGGGGCTCGGTCCTATATTCGGAGCGATAATGGGGGCAAAGTTTGGGACTTCTTCTTATTTATGGATTGTATTCGGAAGTATCTTTGCCGGTGCAGTTCATGATTATTTTGCCGGAATGCTTTCGTTGAGAAACGGTGGAGAAAGTTTGCCGGAGATTATCGGACACTATCTGGGATTGACAACCAAACAGGTGATGCGCGGGTTTACGGTCATTCTGATGGTTTTGGTTGGGGCGGTGTTCGTTGCCGGTCCGGCGGGATTGCTGGCGAAGCTGACGCCGGAATCGCTGGATGCTACATTCTGGATTATTGTGGTCTTTGCGTATTATATCCTTGCTACTTTGTTGCCGGTAGATAAGATTATCGGGAAAATATATCCGATATTTGCCATTGCTTTGTTGTTTATGGCAGTCGGGATCGTTGTGATGCTCTATGTGCACCATCCGGCATTACCGGAGCTATGGGACGGATTGCAGAATACGAATCCGGATGCTGACGCATTGCCCATTTTCCCGATTATGTTTGTCAGTATTGCCTGTGGGGCTATTTCAGGATTTCATGCTACCCAGAGTCCGTTGATGGCGCGTTGCATGACTTCCGAACGTCACGGACGACCGGTGTTTTACGGAGCTATGATTACCGAAGGTATTGTCGCTTTGATTTGGGCTGCTGCCGCTACTTACTTTTTTCATGAGAATGGAATGGAAGAGAACAACGCTTCGGTTATTGTAGACTCAATTACAAAAGGCTGGTTAGGGGCAATCGGTGGAGTATTGGCTGTTTTGGGAGTCATTGCCGCACCTATCACTTCGGGGGACACAGCTTTTCGTTCGGCCCGTCTCATTGTGGCCGATTTCCTGGGATTGGAACAAAAAAGCATGCGCCGGCGTCTGTATATCTGCATTCCGATGTTTGCAGTGGCTATCGGTCTGCTGCTTTACAGCTTGAGTGATGCGAATGGGTTCAATATGATCTGGCGTTACTTTGCCTGGGCCAATCAGACGCTTGCCGTATTTACTCTGTGGGCTATTACGGTGTATCTGGTACGTTCCGGAAAGCCTTATTGGATCACACTGATACCGGCCTTGTTTATGACAGCTGTCTGCTCCACTTACATTTGCATCGCTCCCGAAGGGTTAGGACTTACGCATACTTTGTCGTATGTTATCGGAGGTGTTTGTACGGTAGTAGGAGCGGTTTGGTTTATTGTATGGAAAGGGCGGTCTGCTCTTAAAAATAACAAATGATTAATTTAAACCTGATGAAGAAATTTAAGAAGTCTACCTGGGTCACTCTGGCCCTTCTTGTTTATGTTTCTGTAACGGCGGCCTATCTGTTGCCGCGCAATGCGGAAATAAGTGATACGGAGAAATATTTTACTCTTACGATTTCGTATGTCATTGTTTTTGTTCTCTGGCTGGTATTGAGACAAAAGGAGAAGTTGCAGCAGCGTCGTCGTGAGGAAGAGCATTATACAAATCTAAAAAAATAAGTGTATGAGGAAATTGGTATTGGTCGTTTGTCTGTTGGTGGCCTCGTTAGCTGCCCGGGCACAGTTTGAACAGGGAAAGTGGATTATTAACCCTTCGCTTACCGGATTGAACTTTTCGTATAGCAATAGTGAAAAAGCACAGTTCGGCATCGGGGCGAAAGCCGGTACGTTCCTTGCAGAGGGAGTTGCCTTGATGGTGGAGGCAAGTGCCGATTGGAGCAAACCGATAGACATCTATACGATAGGAACCGGCGGTCGTTATTATTTTAACAAGACAGGCGTTTATCTGGGTGCCGGTCTTGATTTGAACCGCTATCGTATGAAAGGCGGTCACAGTGATACCGAATGGGGATTGGGCATTGAAGCAGGATATGCTTATTTTCTTTCACGTACGGTTACTATTGAACCGGCCGTATACTACAAATGGCGTTTCAATGACAGCGACTTGTCTAAATTCGGTATTCGGGTAGGATTCGGGTTCTACTTTTAAATTGAAACTTGAGCATCCCCTAAAGATATAAGAGAAAAGAGGGTATGTCAAAATGCACAAAACTTAAAGATCACCTCTGCTACAAGCATTTGTGGCAGAGGTGATCTTCTCCTCACGAAGCAGCCCTTTGTTTTGTCTTTCTTCTGTTTTTGTTTTTCTTCTTTTGGTTTATAGTTTTTCTTTCAGAAACTGCCCCGTATAGCTGTTTGCGCAGGCTGCTACCTCTTCCGGAGTTCCTGTAGCTATGATATATCCTCCTTTGTCTCCTCCTTCCGGTCCGAGATCGATGATATGGTCGGCGCATTTTATCATATCCATATTGTGTTCGATGATGATGATGGTATGTCCTCGGCGGATGAGAGCATCGAATGCGTCCAGTAATTTTCGGATGTCATGGAAGTGTAATCCGGTAGTGGGCTCATCGAAGATAAACAGCGTGGGATCTGCTTTTTCCTGACTTAGGTAATAGGCAAGTTTCACACGTTGGTTCTCGCCACCCGATAGAGTAGAGGAGGATTGTCCGAGTTTGATATATCCTAATCCTACATCTTGCAGTGGAATCAGCTTTTTAACGATCTTCTTCTGCCCGTACTCAGTGAAGAATTCGATGGCTTGGTTTACGGTCATCTCCAGTACGTCGTAAATGTTCTTTTCATGGAATTTCACTTCCAGGGTATCTGTCTTGAAACGTTTCCCGTGGCAGGATTCACATTCGAGCACCAAGTCGGCCATGAACTGCATTTCCACGGTAATGGTTCCCTCTCCCTTACACTCTTCACAACGGCCTCCTTCGCTGTTGAAGCTAAAGAACCCGGCAGAATATCCCATCTGTTTGGCTAAAGGCTGTTCGGCCCATAGCTTACGTATCTCATCGTATGCTTTTATATAAGTTACCGGATTCGAACGTGAGGATTTACCGATGGGGTTCTGATCCACGAACTCGATGTTGCGAAGGTTGCGGATGTCACCCTCAATCGAAACGAACTCTCCCGGGCGATCACTGCATTCATCCAATTCCCGCTTTAATGCCCGATAGAAAATATCACGGACCAGCGTACTTTTTCCCGAACCGGATACACCGGTTACTACCGTCATCACATTCAATGGGAAACGTACGTCAACCCCCTTCAGATTATTCTCTCTGGCCCCTTTTATTTCAATGTAATTATTCCAGGGACGACGGTGGGCGGGTACGGGAATTTGCTCTTCTCCCAACAGGTAACGGACTGTATAGCTGTTGCTTCCTTTCTGCAGATCTTTCATGTCACCTTGGTAGACAACTTCTCCTCCCAAGCGTCCGGCATTCGGACCGATATCGATAATATAGTCGGCTGCACGGATAATCTCTTCATCATGCTCTACTACCACTACCGTATTACCCAATGCTTGTAACTCGCGCAATACATGAATCAACCGGTCGGTGTCGCGGCTGTGCAATCCGATGCTCGGTTCATCGAGAATATAAAGACTGCCTACCAGGCTACTCCCCAAGGATGTGGCCAGATTGATACGCTGGCTTTCACCACCGGATAACGAATTGCTAAGGCGGTTCAGTGTCAGATACCCCAATCCTACATCGATGAGGAAACGGATGCGGCTGTTGATTTCCACCAGGATACGGCGGGCAACTTCAGTGTCGTGCGGATTCAGTTGAAGGGTATCAAAAAACTGTTTCAATTCAGTAATCGGAAGGTCTACCAATTCTGATATGCTGTGCCCGCCTACACGAACGTAACCCGCTTCCGGTTTCAGTCGGGTACCGTGGCACTTGGGGCAGAGGGTCTTCCCTCTATAGCGCGCAAGCATTACGCGGTATTGTATTTTATACTGGTTTTCTTCCAGCATCTTAAAGAAGGCATTGATACCTTCGAAATATTTTGTACCTTCCCACAACATGCGGCGTTGCTCGTCTGTCAACTCAAAATAGGGGGTGAATATCGGAAGACCGACTTTTTCTGCATTGCGGATAACCATATCCTTCCATTCCCCCATTTTTTCGCCACGCCAGCATACGATTGCTCCGTCGTAGATGGAGAGCGACCGGTTGGGGACTACCAGATGTTCGTCAATACCGATTACCTTGCCGAAACCTTCACATACGGGGCAGGCTCCTATGGGAGAATTGAATGAGAACATCTGATCGTTCGGTTCTTCGAAAGTGATACCATCGGCTTCGAATTTGGTACTGAATGTATGCAATCGGGTCGTTCCGTCCGGCAGATAAAAACGCAACATGCACATACCGTCTCCCTCATACATGGCAGTTTCGGCAGAATCCGTCAAACGACTGATGGCATCTTTCGTGCCGGCCACTGCCATGCGGTCTACCAACAGGTATACCGTGTCTCCTGCTTTCGGTTTGTATTCGTCGATACGGACCATTTCTCCGTTTACCTCGATGCGGTTGAATCCCTGTTTGAGGTCTATTTCCAGTTGTTGCTCCATATTACGGTCTTCGCGCAGGAGTATTTGGGTGAGTACCGTATAGCGTATCCCTTCCGGGTATGAAAGCATGCAGTTTACAATATCTTCTGTCGAGTGCTTCTTTACTTCCTGCCCGCTTATCGGACTGTATGTTTTTCCCACGCGTGCATACAGCAATCGCAGGTATTCGTATATTTCAGTCGATGTACCGACGGTAGAGCGTGGATTGCGGCTGTTTACTTTCTGCTCGATGGCAATTGCAGGAGGAATGCCTTTGATGAAATCACATTCGGGTTTGCTCATTCTGCCCAAGAACTGGCGGGC
>CAVCAX010000202.1:0-5464 GCA_963599995.1 Coprobacillus sp. CAG:698 | reverse complement strand
CGTAGCGCCTTTGTCCTTCAGCATAAAGTGTATCGAATGCCAATGACGATTTGCCCGAACCCGAAAGTCCGGTGATAACGACAAGTTTGTTTCGTGGAATATCTACATCAATGTTTTTTAGGTTGTTAACTCTGGCTCCTTTAATCGATATGAAGTTGTTTTCTGACATATAATGTTCCTTTTCTATAGATGGTCGGCAAAGTTAACGATTTTATCGGCAAGACGTAACAGGGAGTAACTTGTTCCACTGGTTAAGATATGTTATATTTTGAAATTTCAACCGCCTGACAAAGGCTGGTGGTTTTACTTCGGATACATGCGGAAAGGATTGCTGTTGCCTTTCAGATTCTATATATCACAGACGGGAAATAGATCAGAATGCAGCTTATTTAGGCAGGGCACGTTTTGTTATGGAATGGCCTGTCGATAGTTGTAGATAATTCAGATTGTATTATCTTTGCAGAAGATAAGCTACACTCGGCAATTTGAAAGTAAACTTTCATTGCGCTCATTTGCATTATCTTTGCAGAAGATAAGCTACACTCGGCAATTTGAAAGCAAGCTTTCATTGCGCTCATTTGCATTATCTTTGCGATCATATACATAGATTGAGAATGAATATTATGAATCTGAAAACCTTTACTATTTTGTTGGCCTTGCTCTTTGCTGTAGGAGTGAAGGCACAGATGTCGGGCAATGCCCATCCGAAACGTGAGTTTCGCGCTGCGTGGATACAGGCAGTCAACGGACAATTTAAAGGAATGCCTACCGAGAAAATAAAGCAGACACTTGTTGGGCAACTGAACTCTTTGCAGGGTGCCGGTATTAATGCGATTATCTTTCAGGTACGTCCGGAGGCCGATGCTCTGTATGCTTCACAACTGGAACCTTGGAGCCGTTTCCTGACCGGAGTACAAGGGCAGGCTCCTTCTCCTTATTGGGACCCTATGCAGTTTATGATTGACGAGTGTCATAAACGCGGGATGGAATTTCATGCCTGGATCAATCCTTATCGGGTGAAAACCAATCTGAACAATAATCTGGCAGCCAATCATGTTTATAATATTCATCCGGAGTGGTTTGTTACTTACGGCAATCAGTTGTATTTTGATCCGGCTTTGCCCGAAAGCCGTAAACACATCTGTATGGTAATTACCGATATCGTTTCCCGTTATGATGTAGATGCCATTCACATGGATGATTATTTTTATCCTTATCCGATTGCCGGTAAGGACTTTCCGGATGATGACAGCTTTGCCCGCTATGGCGGTGGCTTCTCAAACAAGGCTGACTGGCGCCGCAGTAATGTGAATATTCTGATAAAGAAGATTCATGAAACAATCCGTGAGATAAAGCCGTGGGTGAAATTCGGGATCAGTCCATTTGGCATTTACCGGAATGAAAGCAGTGATCCGTTTGGAAGTAAAACGAACGGCTTGCAGAATTATGACGATTTGTATGCAGATGTTCTTCTTTGGGCACGTCAAGGTTGGGTAGACTATAATATACCGCAGATTTATTGGGAGGTGGGACATCCGCGCGCCGACTATGAAACATTGGTGAAATGGTGGGCGAAGAATACGGAAAACCGACCTCTGTTTATCGGACAGTCTGTGATGAATACTGTGCAACATGCCGATCCGGATAATCCTTCAATCAATCAATTACCGCGTAAAATGGCTCTGCAACGTGCCTATCAGACGATTGGCGGAAGCTGCCAATGGCCGGCCAGTGCTGTGGTAGAAAATGCAGGAAAGTACCGTGATGCTTTAATTCGGGAATACCACAAATATCCCGCTTTGGTTCCTGTTTTTGATTTTATGGACAATAAAGCACCCGATAAAGTACGTAAGGTAAAGAAAGTATGGACTGCCGATGGTTATTTGCTCTTTTGGACTGCTCCGAAAGCGGAAGATGAGATGGATAAGGCTGTTCAGTATGTGGTTTATCGCTTTGACAACAAAGAAGATGTAGATCTTGAAGATCCTTCTCATATTGTGGCTGTTACTCGCAATAACTACTACAAAATGCCCTATGAAAACGGGAAGACCAAATATCGCTATGTCGTAACAGCTCTCGACCGCTTACACAATGAATCCAAATCGGTAAGTAAAAAGGTAAAACTCTAACTAAGCAGAGTTCGACATAACAGTTCTCGTTCCACTTACAGTGTGTCGAGACGTTCAAATTGCGAGACGTCCAAATTATAGAGAAATCACCCTCCTGTCGCAAAACTTAAGAGGGTGTCAAAACTAAAATGTCCACTCTGAAAAGTTACAGATTGTAACCAATAGAAATAAAAGAGCCATATCAACTCTATTTTTGAGTAATGATATGGCTCTTTTTATGGTTGAATAGAGCGTCAATTTTTAGATTGAAAGTTTTCTTTTCCTAAAATTCAGTTTTGACACCCTCTCATCTTATTTCTCCACACAATTCTTGGAATCACCGGTAAAGTCAGGCAAAGAGAAAGCGGGAGAATGAAGAGGAGAGAGGCCGGTTTCGGCATTACACTGCATCGTACTTCTTCTCTCTTCTTTTTTCTTTTTTATCTTTCTTCATCAATAGAGTATTAGCCCGGCAATTCCACAAGCTATAATCATCAATATAGGGTTTGCTTTGTATTTTTTTGTTCCTATAAAGGCTACCAGGAAGATGATAACGCTCACCGCAAATGTATAAGTATCTTTAGTTGGCGAGCCAAAGTTCTCTACATTCATAAGCACCAATGCTGCCGATGCAAGTAATCCTACGACTGCCGGCCGTAATCCACTAAAAACAGATTCTACTACCGGATGTTTCTGATACTTCAGAAAGAATTTACTGATTGTCAACATTAAGATGAATGAAGGTAACACTACTGCAAAGGTAGCGATAATCGATCCCCATATACTGCCAGTGGACGTAAATCCTACATAGGTTGCTGCATTGATGCCGATAGGACCCGGAGTCATTTGGCTGACAGCCACAATATCTGTAAATTCCTGAGAACTAACCCATCCATAGCGGGTCACCACTTCTCCCTGTATCATAGAAAGCATTGCATATCCACCTCCGAAACCAAAGAGGCCGATTTTGAAGAAAGTATAGAAGAGTTGTAAATAGATCATAAAATTAGTGATTAATGATTAGACATGAACTAATTGTTTTTCTCAGCCAGAAGGACAAAAGAACAAATAAGTTACCCGTAAAGACTATACAGGAAAATATATTCTTCTGTCTTCTGAATCGGTTCAAGACCAACTTTATCTCGATTCCCTCGATTTCATTTTTCCCCATAAGAAACCTCCCACTCCTGCCGCAATGATAATCCAGATGGGAGAGAAGTCTAATCGCCAAATAAGCAATGCCGATACAATGGGAATCCATATTGTATGGCGATTGATGCGGGCTGATTTTGCCATGCTGAATGTCGGAGCTGCAATTAGGGCGACTACGGCCGGGCGGATTCCTTTGAATATGCGTTCCACAATAACATTGTCTTTAAAATTATGGAAGAATAGGGCGATGGCCAGAATAATGATAAATGAAGGTAGTATGGTACCTAATGCCGTTACTATACTCCCTCGTATTCCTCTTAACTTATACCCGATAAATATCGAAATGTTTACGGCCAGAATACCCGGTGCTGATTGTGAAATGGCTAATAGGTCGACAAAGTCTTCTTTAGAAATCCATTTTCGCTTGGTTACGATTTCGTTTTCTATAAGCGGTACCATTGCATAGCCGCCACCGATAGTGAAGGCGCCTATTTTAAAAAAGATACCGAATGATTCAAGATAAATGTTCATCTTCTTTATTTTTCTGTTTATCTTCTTTATTGGTTTGTTCATTCTCTTTTCTGACATACTTGCTTGGGCTTACATTGAAATGCTTCTTGAATACTTCACGGAAGTACTTGGCATCATTGAAGCCTGTCATTTCTGCAATTTCGGTTATGGAATGCTTTCCTTCTCTCAGCAGTTGTGCAGCCCGTTTCAGGCGGATCAGACGGATATAATCTGCCGGAGCCTGATCTGTTAATGCTTTTATTTTGTTATAGAAACTGGTGCGGCTCATGTTCAGCAACGTGCAAAGCACATCTACGTTGAAAGCCTGATTATCCATATTTTCTTCCACACTCTTTTTAACTGTGGCGATAAATTGCCAGTCTATGTCATCAGAACATTTGGTGCATAGTCCTTCCTCTTCATCGTCGTTCAGTTCCAAGTTGGCATATTTACTGCGCAGCAGAGCACGGTTGGATAGCAGATTGGCTATGGTTGCTTTTAATATGCCGATGTTGAAAGGTTTCACAATATATTCGTCTGCACCGATTTTGAGTCCTTCCAATATGTTCTTTTCATCATTTAATGCAGTAAGCAGGATGATTGGAATGTGTGATGTTTCGATGTCATTCTTGATTACTGTACACAGTTCGTCTCCACGCATTTCCGGCATCATGATGTCGGAAATGATAAGTTCCGGTTTATATTCTTTTACGATGGTGAGTGCTTCTTTTCCGTTGCTGCACAACTGCGTTGTATACATATTTGAGAGTGTATGCCCCAGATAGTTGCGCAGTTCGTCGTTATCTTCTACAATCAGTAAGCGCTGTTGCTTTTTGTTATGCTCCTTTTGGGCTTTTTCGTAAATATCCGGTGTACCGTTCGTATAAATAGCCTGTTCATCTTGCACAATCTGACGGGCTTTGGATGCCAAATGCACTTTGCGGAATTGTTTATTGTCTTTAGGGAACGTTACTTTGATAATCGATCCTTGGTGTTCGATGCTGCTTAGATGGATTTTCCCTTTGTGGAGGTGTACCAGTTTCCATACCAGCATGAGTCCAATGCCGCTACCAGTCACTTTCGAGTTGATAGCATTGCTTCCCCGGAAATGTATCTTGAAAAGTTTTTTTTGTTCGTTTGCCGGGATACCGATACCTGTGTCTTTTACTTCAACGCTCCAAGTGTCGTCATTCTCGCAGACGAATACATGGACACTGCCACTCTCCGGAGTGTATTTCAAAGCATTTGAAATGATATTTTTCAATATCGAATCCATTTTTTCTTTGTCGAACCATACATTTAGGTAGCGGAAATTGCTTTCGTACGTGAAGTCGATGTGTTTCACTGTGGCATAGGGGCGGAATGCATTGAACGTTTCTGTCATATAAGTATTCAGCTCGTATTCCGATATGTATAATTCTGATGAGTATACATCCGCCCGTTCGAAGTTGATCAGGTTGGTGGTCAGGCGCAGCAAGGCGTTTACATTGCGTAGTGCCGTATTGGTATTGGCGATACCGTCCTTGCTGAGTTTTTCCTTTTCCCGCAACTCTTCCAACGGTGCCTTGATGAGAGTCAGCGGAGTACGTATGTCGTGTGCCGTATTGATAAAGAAGTGTATTTTCTCATCGGAGACTTTACGCTGCTTTCTTAAAATCAGGAAGAAGATAGAACTCCAGTCCTTTCTCTGCTCC
>CAVCAX010000201.1:415-4501 GCA_963599995.1 Coprobacillus sp. CAG:698 | reverse complement strand
GCAATATCCATAGAGATAACGAACATCCGATTAATTTAAGAATCTTCATCATGTAAGTTTGTAGTTTAAATATTTAAAAGTTTAAAGGGTTATCGTGTTAAACGTTTTGGGAGCCAATTTTATATCGGCTACATGCCCCTTACAGGCTATTCTGATACTCCGCTCTTCCGTATCTTTATTGGCGCAAAGAATAACGACCTGTCCATCCGGATTTTTAAACGCCAGTACATTGTCTCCTTTTGAAACATTCAGCCGATGAGCACCTTTCTTCACGAAATGGCTCAAATGTTTCATCACATAAAACTCCGGTGTATAAATGACCTGTTTCGTCTGTGAGTCGATACGTATCATCGCATTTTGTTTCCACCCCCAAGAGCTGGCACCGTCATCCTGCAAAACCATATTCCAATACATATAAGAGTTCACACCGCCGTTCAGATAAGTATTCAGCAAGTCAAACGTATGTTCTGCCGCTCCCCAGTCAAAAGTACCGCCGCCACACTCATTTTCTGTCTGCATCAATTTCATATCAGGGTATTTTCGATGAACATCAGCCACAATATCTTTTCCTTCCCACTGTAAGCCAATGCCACGGATATATTGGGCTGCGTCGGCATCTTCCATCACACAAGCCAGATCTGCCATCTTATTGCAGTTAAAGGTACCGAACCATAAGTCGACATTCGGATGTTTCTCTCTAAATGCCGGTCCCAAATATTTTCCGATAAAATTGGCCATCGACTTCGGAAGCCAACTGCAATTGGGCCATTGGTGCTTTGTATAAGGCTCATTCTGAAAATACAATAACGAAACATCAATGCCATTCTGTTTGTACGCATCAATGAATTTGGATAGATAAAGAGCATAAGCTGTCAGATATTCGGGCTCTTGTATCAGATGATCGCCTGCCACCTCATTTTCTTCTCTGAAATCATTGTGATCACCGGGGGCAGTCGCATAATGCCTGGTAGCCTTCATCCAGACAGGAGGACTCCAAGGGGAAGCCCACAACTTAAGATCCGGATTGATAGCCAATGCAGCTTTTACATAGGGGATCACCCCACTCTTATCATGTTCTATACTGAAATTCTTCATTTCAAAATCTCCCGGAGTTTCATCATAGCTATACCAGCCACGAGCATAGTCATTCGCACCAATCGGCAAACGGCAGAATGTAAAATGCACGCCATCCGGACCGAACAAGGCATTCAATACTGTATCGCGTTGTCCTTCGGACAGCAAAGACAAAGCATCCCAACCTAATTCATTAAAACATCCGCCAAAACCGTCAATCACCTGTTCTTCCGTATCCGAAACAATAATGTCGGCATCCTCGCCTGTTGTCTGTTGGCAGACCGGCACGGACGATCTCTGCCACTGAGCCTGCTCGGATGTAGTATAAATTTCCGCTTTCTGAATATCAGGTGATTTACACCCCTGAATTACTAAAAGTGATAATAACAAGATTTTAAGTTTCATAGATATATTATTCTGTTAATTGTGTTTATGTTGCATTACATTAAGTGAGGGAGGTACATCACCGGCACTTGCCCCCCATTCCGTATTACATCGATTGCCCATTACAAATTCAAGTTTCCCTCCATTCTCTATATCTTCATGGCTAAACCAAGGTTTAGACCAGGTCTTGCCATTTAATTCAGCCGACTGAATATATTTATTATCAACCGAACAATTGCGGGCTACAATCTCCAAAACCTTTCCGTTACTCAACTTCAATTTTACGGAAGAGAAGAAAGGACTTCCGATGTGATATACCGGCAATCCCGGTGTAACCGGATAAAATCCCATCATCGAGAGAACGACAAAGGAAGAAAGACCGCCACCGTCTTCATCTCCGGGAACTCCCATCAAATCATTCCGAAACCACTGATGAACCAATGAACGGATCCGTTGCTGGGTTTTCCACGGGGCTTGTGCATAGTTGTACAGATAAGGGATGTGAAGAGAAGGCTCGTTAGCCATAGAAAATTGTCCTACATTACCTGTATGATCAGGAAGTTGGGCGTAAAATTCATATTTCGGTTTTCCCAACCATTCCCTGAAGGTGGCATCCAGGTTCTTAACAAAAGCCGAAGCACCTCCCATCATATTTACCAAATCACCGAAGTTATGCTGCACATCCCACCGATAAATCCAACCATTGTTTTCTCCATAATATTCACGTGCACCGAGTCCGCCGGAGAAACGATAATCAAAAGGTTCTAAAAAACGGCCGTCCTTATCCTTGGGATGAAAAAAAGAAGTTTGCGGATTAAATAAATTACGATAGTTGTAGGAGCAGGACTCATAATAATCTGCTTCCTTCTCCAATCCGAGAGCAGAGGCGATGCGCGACAGGCACCACTGGTCATAAGATGTCCCTAACGTTACTGCTACCGATTGCCGTTTTTCAAAAGAGTTCACTTCGGGCACAGTTTCCTGTTCTCCCGATGCCAATGACGGGATATATCCTTTCTCTTTATAAAAACGGTCTATCCATCCGGCTTTTGCACTCGACCATGGAGCCAGTGTCTTTTCCTCAATGGCAGCCTTCGTGTAGGTATAGGCTTTCTGCAAATCAAAATCACGTATTCCTTTATACCAGGCATCCGCTATGACAGCAACTCCATGATTACAATTCATCCGGCGCGAATCTCCCGTCACTTCCGGGAAATTAGGGAACCAATGATCCGAACTGAACTCGGACATCCTCAGATATGAACGGATGATATCCGTCTGTTTCTTCCGGTCGGTCAATATCCGCAAAGGATGGGCCGCCCGATAACTATCCCAAATCCAGTCATCCGTATAGTAATCATAACCGTTGTCCTCATGTATTCGATTATCGTACACACAGAAATAACGACCGTCTTCACTGATGTTTACCGGACGTTCCAGGCAACGGTACAGAGAAGTATAGAAAACGAAACGGTCATTTTCCGTACCACCGGAAACACTAATTTTTCCAAGTTCTTCATTCCAGATTTTGCGTCCTGCCGTCGCTACCCGTTTCAGGTCAAAATCTTTGATCTCTCTTCGCAAGTTCTTCTTCGCTTGCTCCACACTGATATACGAGACTCCATAACGGACATTCAATGAAAGCGGAGCAGCATCCCAACCGATCACTACGCAGGTGTTATCCCCTTTTGCCTTTCGTTTACCTTCCTCCCATTTATCAGATTGAAGAGTACCCGTCTTCGTCGGCTCCACATCCGTCTCCATATAAATATATACCCGCAGGTTATTCCACATATTCTGATAACCGGAAATCACGTTACCACTGACCTCCAATTCGCCATTTCCGGCATTCAATATGAGATAAGGATCCTTATCTTCGTTATAATCAAAATGATAAATTGCCGATTGATGTGAAGGTGCAAACTCTACATGTTGCTGCTGATTGCATAAATCCACCTGATAGTGGTAAGGTTTCGTTGCCTCGTTATCATACTCAAAATCGATTACCCGAGACAATCCGGATGCATCTCCCTGGAAAGGCGACAAATTAAAAGCAAAAGAGCCGCGATGGCTGATCTGTATCAACGGAAGCCCATGAATTTTATCGGAGGTATAATCGCCACGCTGCGGATAAACTCTTAACATACTGTTGGGCAGATGTACAATCGGATAAGTAGGAACCAATAAATGGCTGATATTTCCCATATACGGATTCACATAATCGACCGGAGTTTTCGCTGAAGCAGCTTCCAATTTTGTGATACCCGTCGTTCCTGCAACAAACAATAAAATAAGTATTTTCCGAATTATAGTATTTACCATAAGATTACGTCTGTAAAAAATGCTACTTTAATAAAAACAGGTCTCATGGAACGATCGGCTGTACATCTCTATCCATGAGACCTGTATCAAAAAAAATCACTGAAAACAATACCTTTTTATATAAGATTAAATAGTTATAGTGGCTTCCATTGTCTCTTCTATTTCATGCCAAATATCATAATCAGCATCACCGTTACTGCCATCACATCCATCCTTCAACAAACGATAACGATAATGCAACGTAAAGGCATGGCGGTTATATAAAGTAGATTTAGTCTCCAAATAATAGTTGCTTTCGCCTCCTCC
>CAVCAX010000201.1:0-405 GCA_963599995.1 Coprobacillus sp. CAG:698 | reverse complement strand
ATCTCAATCTGAATACTTCCAATGGCTGTTAAAGTCAAAGTGGCATCTTCATTTACAGTAATACGCATTCCGTATTTTCGGATGGCTTCTTCTGTCAAATTAGAAAGTTCATAAGTATTCATACCTGCGAAACAGCGAATGGAGTTTTTTGTCAAAGGAACAACAATACGGCTCAATGTATAAGGACTGCTCTTTTCTATTTCCTCGGTACCGCTCTTATATGTTCCATCTGTTCCTCTCGTTTTATAATAGACTGTAGGTGATTGAGTTGCATAGTCATTCTTTAACAGTACACGATATAAAACCGTTTGTTTATCTGGATTTATTTCATAACCTGGCACACTCTTTATCCGAAGCGGTATTAAATATGTAGAGTCTGGAGATAAGCCCTCCGGTCGTACGTGT
>CAVCAX010000200.1:18897-21528 GCA_963599995.1 Coprobacillus sp. CAG:698 | reverse complement strand
TTATAACACCACTCTCGAAAAGCATCGCTTCCACGAGAGTGGTTTTCCCAGAGCCGGAACTTCCCAATAAGGCGATGTTCTTAATTTCGTTAGTCTGATATACTTTCATAATATATAAGATTTAAATGAATTACTCAGTATGTTCTCGCATACCATTATTTTAGTGTGCCGCAAATTAGGAATTAATAAGGGGAAAAGCAACAAAGAGCGCTGTGTTACTAAACAATGTTATGTAACACGTGGCACAAACAGACAGATAAACAAGATAAAACGGAATAACCGGTAACCGTCCATAACACACACCGGACACGTTCTTTCTTTATAAAATAACAAGGGCGGAGAAAAAGACTTAAGTCCTTCGAAGAAAACACTTAAGTCCTTCAGAAAAAGACATAACATCTTTCAAAAAAAGACTTAGCATCTTTCAGAAAAAGATGTAGCAACTTTAAAAAAAAGACTTAATATCTTTTCCATATAAACCGAAATTGTGATGCAAACAGCCCTTCCCCAATATGTTTTTGCCCCTTTCACAGCCTTCACCTTTTTCCCTCAAAGCCATTATCCATCGCAAATACAGGGTGAAACCCCGGCCGAGACAATCCTTACGGGGCATGAGCACGGTTCTTGCGAAGCCTCAACATGCCTGTTAGCGGCAACAGGCACGGTGCATGGCAAGGCAGAGCGCCCCTTCACCCTCTATCGCCGATGAACAAGCCGATTGAGCCCAAAAGGTGAAGGCGGTGAAGGGGGTAAATTCATCTCCAAACACCGTTTTTTTTACGGATAAGAGGGTACTCTGCCGGATGAAAATCGAATATTCTTCATCATCACGAAATCACAGCGTTCACATAAATAAGCAGAAGGGATAACCGGTTTCTGAACCTAAAGTCTTACATTTGCAAAAAGTAAACAACATAACCGGACTATGGCAGGTATCTACATTCATATCCCTTTTTGTAAAACCCGTTGTATTTATTGTGACTTTTACTCCACTACCCTCAGTGAACTCAAAGGACGATACATCCAAGCCCTTTGCCGGGAATTGGAGATACGCCGGGACTATCTGCAAGGTGACCCCATCGAGACGATTTATTTGGGGGGCGGCACTCCGTCGCAATTGGCGAAAGAAGACTTCCTGCAAATATTCGAGACAATCGAGAGAGTTTACGGTATGCAGCAGGTACGTGAGATCACCCTTGAAGCCAACCCCGACGATCTTTCTCCGGAATATACGCAGATGCTCGCCACCCTGCCGTTCAACCGTATCAGCATGGGGATACAGACTTTCAATGAGAAGACTTTGCAATTGCTTAAGCGGCGGCACACCGCTTCGCAAGCCATCGCTGCCGTAGAACATTGCAGGCAGGCAGGATTCCGGAACATAAGCATCGACCTCATCTACGGGCTTCCCGGAGAAAGTGCGGAAAGCTGGACATACGACCTGAAACAGGCTATCGCCTTGAATGTGGAACATATATCGGCCTATCATCTGATATATGAGGAGGGCACCCCCATGTACGACATGCTGCAACAGCACCGTATCCGTGAAGTAGACGAGGAAAGCAGTGTCGGATTCTTCTCCGAACTTATCGACCGACTGACGGCCGCCGGATATGAGCATTATGAAATATCCAATTTCTGCCGCCCCGGATACCACTCACAGCATAATACGTCATACTGGAAAAACATTCCTTATTTAGGTTGCGGACCATCGGCGCACTCCTTCAACCGCCGCGAACGCGAATGGAACATTGCCTCACTGAATGACTACATTAGCGGCATAGAAAACGGAAAACGAAATTATGAGACGGAAGAACTAAACACTGTGACGCGATACAATGAGTTTATCATCACCTCGCTGCGCACCTGTTGGGGTATCCCTCTTACAAAATTGAAAGAAGAATTCGGCATCGGATTGTGGCAGTATTGCCTCGACTCGGCCGCCTTATCCCTTAAAAACGGGAAGCTAATCGAGAAAGACAATGCCTTGCGCCTTACGCGGGAAGGGATATTCATTTCCGACAGTATCATGAGCGACCTGCTCAAAATAGAGGAGTAGACAGAGACATGACCGAATCCGAAGTACGAAAGCTATTGCGGCAAATGAAGGAATGGGATTCCCAGACCGCATTCCGCCGATTTTATGACCTGACTTACGACCGCCTGTTCCGTATTGCCTATTATTACGTAAAACGGGAAGAATGGTCGCAGGAAATCGTACTCGATGTTTTCCTCAAACTTTGGGAGCAACGCAGCACATTGCCCGAGGTCAGAAACATCGAGGACTACTGCTTTGTTCTCACCAAAAATGCTTCGCTCAACTACCTGGAGAAGGAGATGCGACGAAATACTTATACCGGCAACGAACTGCCCGAATCATCGGAAAGCAACTATACCCCCGAAGACGAACTCATCAGCGAAGAGTTGTTTGCCCGCTACGTGAAAGCATTGGACCGCCTGCCTGAACGCTGCCGGGAGGTATTTATCCGCATACGGGAAGAGAAACAGAGCTATGCACAAGTGGCCGAGGAATTAGGTATCAGTACCAAAACCGTTGATGCCCAATTGCAGAAAGCCACCGGACGATTGAAAGAGATGATTATGCGCGTCGAAATAGATTAACCTTTATTT
>CAVCAX010000200.1:13531-18887 GCA_963599995.1 Coprobacillus sp. CAG:698 | reverse complement strand
GAATTATCACCTTCCTCCTGTCTTTATCTATGAACCAATCAGACTGACGTATGAAACAATTCTATTTTCAGACAACCGCAACCTTGTTAGCAGGCCTCCTACTATTGGCATGCGATGGCAAAGACAAGAACTACCCTACCGACTATGTAGGCTTCGAGTATTCAATGCAATCCCACTTCTACAACAAAAGTGAAAAAGAAGAAACGATAGAAGTGAAAGTGATTGCCGTTGACAAAAAGAAGGAGGACAGAGAAGTGAAACTAAGTATCAACCGACCGGTAATTCCGGGAATAGGCGTGGTGTACAAACTCAATAACGACCGGCTGATAATAAAAGCCGGAAAGAAAGAAGCCAAAGGCACCATCACCCTTTTTCCGGGAAAGGTCATCAGAGGGGAAATCATCCAGGTAGTCTGTACGCCTCTATGGGAAGGCGGACAAGTATCAAAGCTGTCTATCGAGCTGATGCCCCAATAGGAAACGATGAAATATACAGAAACAGAAGCAGAAAGAATACTGGAAAAGCTCATTGCCTCTACCCGTTCGCCCAGAGGACGCTTTTCGGCAGAAGAGAGTTACGCATTGCTGAAAAAACGGCTCCCGCAGAAAGAGCAGTACATGCTTAGGATGCACAGAGCGCGTATCTTTGCAATGGCTGCCGCCATAACGTTGCTCTGTGTCATGGGATGGATGGCTTATGAATACATGCGTCCGGCGGGCATGCACACGGTTGCTACTCTGGCTGAATGCAAAAGCGTAAAACTGCCGGATGGGACGGAAGTTACCTTAAACCATTTTTCTTCACTCACCTATCCGGAACGTTTTCGCGGTGAATGCCGCGAAGTGCTCCTGAAAGGTGAAGGCTGTTTCGAAGTAAGCAAAGACAAAGGGCATCCGTTCATTGTGCAGGCCGAAGTTGTCAAAGTCCGCGTATTGGGCACCCACTTCAACATTGAAGCCTACCCCGATGATCCAGAAGTAAAGACAACCCTCTTCGAGGGTTCCGTGGCCGTAAGTACCGCCCATCATCCGGAAGGCATCGTACTGCATCCCAACGAGAGTGCCATATATAATAAGGTGGAAAAAAGCCTGACCCGTGAAACAGAAAAGAATGTTTCTGAAAAGATTGCCTGGCAGAACGGTATATTCATTTTCAACCAACTTCCCCTGCAGGAAATTGCACGGAAGCTGAGCAACTCGTTCGGAGTAGAAATAAAAATAGAGAATGAGGAGCTGCGCAACTACCACCTGACAGCCACGTTCTCCGATGGAGAAAGCCTGAAAGACATCCTATACCTGCTTCAGCAAGGAAGAGACTTCCACTATAAACAAACCGATAAAGGAATAACAATCTATTGATGTGCCGCCGGGTCATGGCAACACTGCACCGGAGATCCCGAACGGCACATACATACATCACTCACAAGAAAAATATGACTAAATACCACATCCCCCTGTCGGTCGGAAATCTGATTCTGACCTGTGGAATACTTATTTTCTCATTGCAGATGCAGGCGCAGAAAAGCGATGCGCAGTTATCATTCAGCATCCGCAACGCCAGCCTTGAAGAGTTTGTCAAATACCTGGAAAACTCCACCGGCTTTTCATTTATCTACGGTGAAGAGGTGAAAATCAATCACCGCATCACACTCGAAGTAAAGCAAAAGACCATCCGGGAGATTCTCGACCGGGCTTTTGAGAACGAGCCGATAGGCTATCAGATTGCCGGGCGGCACATCCTCCTGCAGAAGAAAAAAATAAAGCCGGTAAGCCGCAAGTTCACAATCAGCGGATACGTGACAGACGGAACGTCCGCCGAGACGTTGATTGGCGCCAATATCCTTGAGAGTCGTCACAAACAAGGTACCACTACCAATCCTTACGGCTTTTACAGCATCACCCTGCCCATGGGAGAAGCAGAACTCAGCTTCTCGTATTTGGGATACGAGACCCGGCACCATACGCTGGTGCTGAACAAAGATACGGTTCTCAACATCCTCATGCAAGACAACAACCAACTGGAAGAAGTCGTCATTGTATCCGACAAGACAGAAGCCGGGATTACCGCCACACAAATGGGTGCCGTAGAAATACCGATGACCCAGATAAAGAACACGCCCAGCATTTTGGGAGAAGCGGATGTCATGAAAACCATCCAGTTGATGCCGGGGGTACAGGCCGGAGTCGAGGGTTCGGCCGGACTCTACGTACGTGGCGGCGGTCCGGATCAGAATCTGATTCTTCTGGACGGAATACCCATATACAACGTGGATCACCTGTTCGGTTTCTTCTCGGTCTTCACACCGGAAGCCGTAAAAAAGGTGACTCTTTTCAAAAGCTCCTTTCCCGCACGTTTTGGCGGCCGTCTCTCATCGGTGGTAGACGTGCGCAGCAACGACGGAGACATGAAGAGGTTTCATGGCACGCTCAGCGTAGGCCTGCTTGCCAGCAAACTGCAATTGGAAGGGCCTGTCATCAAAGACAGAACGTCTTTCAACCTTTCGGCACGACGCTCTTATATAGACTTGGTTGCCAAACCCTTTATGCCCGAAGAGGACAAAATGAGTTATTATTTCTACGATATCAACGCAAAGGTCAACCACAAGTTCTCTGACCGGAGCCGTCTCTTCCTCAGCTTTTATAAAGGGAAAGACCACTACTCTTTCAAAAGCAAAGGAGCATCTTCTAACACAGAAGGGGAGTATGGCTATGTTAGCGGCAACAGCTATGAGGACAAAATGTCACTCGACTGGGGAAACACGGTCGCATCCGCCCGTTGGAATTATGTCTTCAACCAAAAGCTGTTCTGCAACACCACCATCGCTTACAACAGATATCAGATGGATGCCAATACCGGTACGTTCAACAGCAACTGGTTCGGCAATGCGGTAGACGAAAGCAACTATCATGCCAATTACCATTCCGGCATCCGCGACTGGAGTTATCAGATGGATTTTGATTACAATCCGGTCCCCACGCATCACATCAAATTCGGGGCCGGTTACCTCCGCCACAACTTTCATCCGGAAGTGGCAACCTCCAAAATCACAGAAAAGGAAGAGGGAAGCATTACGCAGGATACCGTCTACAGCAGCATCTCCAACAGTACGGTCCGGGCACACGAAATATCGGCATACATAGAAGACAACTTCGACATCGGCTCACGCCTGCGCATGAATATCGGCTTGCACCTGTCTGCATTCTATGTGCAGAAAAAGAGCTATTTTTCCGCACAGCCCCGCGTTTCCGCCCGTTATCAATTGAATAAAGAGATCGCATTGAAAGCGTCGTACACCCAGATGAACCAGTATATCCACCTGCTTTCATCAACGCCCATCTCCATGCCGACAGACCTGTGGGTGCCCGTAACCAGCAGAATCAAACCGATGCAGGCTCACCAATACTCATTGGGAGGTTATTACACAGGCCTGAAAGGATGGGAATTTTCTGTAGAAGGTTACTACAAACAGATGCGTAATGTGCTGGAATATAAAGAAGGTGTCAGTTTCTTAGGCTCTTCTTCCGGCTGGGAAAACAAGGTCGAGATGGGAAAAGGACGCTCTATGGGAATAGAGTTCATGGTACAGAAAACAACCGGAAAGACCACCGGATGGATAGCCTACACACTGGCAAGAAGCGATCGTAAGTTCTCTTCGGGCAGCATCAACAACGGCATACGGTTTCCCTATAAGTATGACCGGAGACACAACCTCACCTTAGTAGCCAATCACCGGTTCAATAGCCGGATCGACATCGGAGCTTCCTGGATATTTGCTACCGGTGGAACAGCCACTATTCCCGAAGAGGTGACGGCTGTAATCCGCCCCGAAGAAGGTTTCGTCCGGCAAGAGGATTACGTGGAACGCCGCAACAACTACAGGCTTCCCGCCAGTCACCGCCTCAACATAGGCGTCAATTTCAACAAAAAGACCAAACACGGTGTCCGCACTTGGAACATCAGCATTTACAATGCCTACAATGCCATGAACCCAACCCTGCTATACAACAGTGGAAGCGGTGGATACGCTACATATATCTTCAATCAGGAAACCGGAAAAATCGAATATCAATACATACCCGGGAAGCGGAAAATAACGAAGCTGACCCTATTGCCCTGTATTCCTTCCGTCACTTACACTTACAAATTCTAAGCATTATGATAAAGAGAGAACACTTGATGATAAAGAGAAAATACTTGATGATAAAGAGAGAATACTTACCGCTACTTTTTCTGCTGCCGGTATTCATCAGCAGTTGTGAGAATGAAATCCTTTTTGACAAAGAGGCCAACCCACCCAAACTGGTAATGAACGCACTCATCAATGCCGACAGCACGTACAATGTGCTCTATCTCAACAAAAGCGGTCAGACTGCAATCGGGCATGTCACTGATGCCAGCGTAGAGGTCCGGGTGAACGGTATATTGGTAGAGGCTCCGGAAGCATTGCCGATGCCCGAGGGGGAAACCGGCTCTCTCCAGAAACGCTTCCTTATCACTACAAAGTTTCAACCCGGAGACCAAGTCCGCATCGATGCCATGACCGGAGACGGCGCCCATCATGCCTGGGCGGAAGTATCCGTTCCACAGCCGCCGATGCCCATCATACGGGTAGACACAGCAACCGTTTCGGTCAACGAGTACGGCAATTTCTATACCGACCGCCTGCGTTACCGCATCACATTCTCCGACCGCCCTGAGCATGCGAGGAATTACTACCGGCTTATTCTGGAGCGCCGCAGCACGGTCTACGCTACCGTCTTCAGTCCCGAACGGAAAGACACGGTACTTACCACCCGGGACGTTCGGATGCTCTCCCGCGAAGATGTAGTCCTTACCGACGGACACCCGTCCCTGTCGGGAAATGACAACGACCTGTTCGACCAAGAAGAAAACATTTATGGAGTATTCGACAACAGCCGCTTTGCCGGACAAAGTTACACGATGACCGTCTACTCCTCAAGCTATGAAGCGTGGCCGGTTCTTTCTACGCCTCATATCCTCAGACGAGAAGTCAAGGAGTGCTACGTCCGGCTGCTCAGTATCAATGAAACGGATTTTCTGTATTTGAAGGCGTTGAATCTGATCGACTCCGATGCGTACGATGAAACCATGGAACCGATTGTCTTCGCCAGCAATGTGCACGGAGGGCTCGGCATCGTGAGTATCAGCACAGAAACAAGCACAAAGATCATCCTCACGGATAAGAAGTACGATGAATGGTGAAAAGAAAACATTATCTTTGCGGCCTTAAAGCACGGAAATCATGTTTACTATTATCGGAATAATGCTCACGGGGATGCTCATCGGCTATCTGCTACGGAGCAAACGCCTTTTATGGATTCAGAAGGTAATCACT
>CAVCAX010000200.1:12743-13521 GCA_963599995.1 Coprobacillus sp. CAG:698 | reverse complement strand
CTCTTTCTGCTGGGCATCGACGTAGGAGGAAACAGGAGAATCATCAACAGCCTGGATACCATCGGCGCGGAAGCTTTTGTCATCACACTCGCCGCCGTTGCCGGAAGCGTACTGGCTGCGTGGGGATTGTGGTATCTTATATATATAAGGAAGAAGGAGGCGAAACCATGAAAGGAAGTCTCATAATCGTCTCATTCTTTATCGCAGGCACCCTTTGCGGGTTGTATCATCTGATTCCGTATGATTTCACTCACAGTGACCTGAGTTATTATGCCCTGTGCGGTTTGATGTTCTGTGTCGGAATCAGTATCGGCAACGATCCGAATACGTTGAAAAGTTTCCGCTCGCTCAATCCGCGGTTGCTCTTTCTGCCTGTGATGACGATACTGGGCACATTGGCGGGATGCGCCGTTGCCAGTCTGTTCCTCCCCCACCGCTCGGCTGCGGATTGTATGGCGGTAGGTGCCGGATTCGGTTATTATTCCCTCTCCAGCATCTTCATCACTGAATATAAAGGAGCAGAACTGGGAACGATTGCCTTGCTATCGAACATCCTCCGCGAGATTACAGCCCTGCTGGGCACCTCACTCTTTGTGAAGTATTTCGGCAAGCTGGCTCCCATCTCCGTGGGCGGTGCCACCACCATGGATACTACCCTACCCATCCTTACCCGCTGCTGCGGAAAAGAATTTGTTATCATTTCCATTTTTCATGGCTTTATTGTAGACTTCAGCGTTCCTTTTCTTGTGACATTATTCTGCTCTATATAGAGAATATG
>CAVCAX010000200.1:7700-12684 GCA_963599995.1 Coprobacillus sp. CAG:698 | reverse complement strand
GAATATGTTTCAAATAGATTACATTTCAGGCAGAATCTCCTACTTTTTAATGCCCATTTATTGATATACATCAATAAATGCAGGTATAATATACATTTTATCCTCGTTTTGTTTTTATGCTATAAAACATATTTCTATATTTGCACAGGTAAAAAGAAAGATTAAGCGCTTAACTATATTTTCAATAGGTATTAGATTTGTTTTTAAGGTTAGTTTTTAGGATTAGTTTTTAGGATTGTTTTTTTAAGGTTAGTTTTTAGGTATAACAATTAAAAAAGTAGGTATTATGAAAAGAACAGGATTAACATTCGTGGCAGCACTCTGCCTGGCTGCTACGAGTTTTGCAGCAGGAAATCAACCTACGACTGCAAAATGGGAAGGAAACATCAACGTAAATAAGTTGAGTAGGTATCTGAATTTAGATTCAGAACAAAGTGAAGAGGTTTCCAACATCTGTGAATATTTCACAGTACAGATGGGACGTGCCAATGTAGCCAGAAAAGACAAGGAAACAAAATTGCACGATGCCGTTTATGGAAATCTGAAATTGATGAAGAGAACGCTCACCAATGAACAGTATGCCAAATATGCAGCTTTACTGAACATTACTTTAAAGAATAAAGGCATTGAACTGAGCAAGTAAATCCGATGAATACATACATGTGGAATAGAGGGTGCCAATGCCCTCTTACAAATGAAATCACCCCTGCTACAGACATCTGTGGCAGGGGTGATTTCGTAATGAGACTTAACGGATGGTTACCAGTGTGGCCCCAAAACCGTATTCCTGAAAAGAGGCGTCCTGATAACGGCAAGTACTGTATTTACGCTTCAACTCATCAATCAGGGCCTTGCGGAGCACACCGTCGCCCTTACCGTGAATGAAGACAATCTTCTGTTCGCGTTTCTTCTTATACTGCTCCATCACCTCACGGAACTTATCCAACTGATAGTTCAGCATCTCGGCATTGCTCATGCCGCGGGTGTCATCCAGCAGCTCATTGATATGCAGATCTATCTCCACAATGCCATTGGAACCGCCCCGTTTCACAATCGGCTGCGATTTAGGCTTCTCCAGGTCCTTTTTCTGCAACAGAGCCACCTGTATCTCTTCGGCCGAAACATATACCTGCTTAGCCGGAGCATCATTCGTTACAATGTCATAAATCAATGCCGGCTCTTCAAAGAAATCCGATTCGCGGAAAGTGTGTAACTTATAAAACTTCACCGTATCGATGCGGAGCTCTACACTGACTGCCGGTTTCAAAGAGAAAGTCTTGCCGTCTTTAAAAGCGACAAACTGTATGGCGACACGTTCCAGTTCGTTCAATACGTCTTTGGCAAAATCCTCAAGAAACAGTTTCGTATTAGGCTCTGCCAATCCGTGAGAACGGGTTTTCCAAGCCTTGCCTTCGGCACTGAGGTAAGTGTAATAAAGATAATAATTACTATCATTCACCAGATAAGCCTCGAAAGTAGTACTGCTGATCGCCTTGACGTCTTCGGGCACAAAAGCCAGGAAAACATTCAGCGTATCTCCACCACGCATTTCCGGTTGGCGCTGCAGAGCAGGCATTTCCGGTTTGACAGGCTTGGCAGGCTCTTCTGCCTGTTTGGGAGCGGCAGCCGGCTTTCTCTTCAGGTTATAGTCATCCGTATCGATCACTACACACTCACGGACCTGCATCGGGATGTCAAACCCGTCCGCATCCTCCACCAACACAATATCTTTTCCTTGGAAACCTTTCACAATTCCCCCACCCACTTCACTAAGGAAGCGCACTTTATCACCTATTTTCATTTTTCCATTTACAATTTACCGTTTACAAACTACAATTTAGGGCAAATATAGTTACTTTTGCGAACGCAATGAAAGAAAAAATGAAAGAAAACCCTAAACATATCCATATTAGCGAATACAACTATCCGCTGCCGGAAGAACGCATCGCCAAATTTCCTCTTCCCGTACGCGACCGGTCGAAACTGCTCGTGTACCGCCAAGGCGAAATAACCGAAGACGTGTTTACCTCGCTTCCCGAATACCTTGCCAAAGACAGCCTGATGATATTCAACAATACGAAAGTCATCCAGGCACGCCTCCACTTCCGAAAAGAGACAGGTGCGCTGATAGAAGTGTTTTGCCTCGAGCCTGTGCAACCGAACGACTATGCGCTGAACTTTCAGCAAACGGACCATGCGGCATGGCTCTGCATGATCGGTAACCTGAAGAAATGGAAAGAGGGTCCGCTCCATAGAGAACTGACGGTAAAAGGACACCCGCTCACACTGACCGCCACACGCGGCGAATGTCGGGGGACGAGCCACCGGGTAGACTTTTCATGGAACAATCCCGAAGTTACCTTTGCCGATATCTTAGAGGTCTTCGGAGAGTTGCCCATCCCGCCCTACTTGAACCGGGAGACTCAGGAAAGCGACAAGGAGACCTACCAGACAGTATATTCCAAAATAAAGGGTTCCGTGGCTGCCCCGACGGCAGGGCTTCATTTTACCCCGCGGGTACTGGATGCCCTCCGGGAAAAAGGTATCGACCTGGAAGAACTGACCTTGCACGTAGGCGCAGGCACATTCAAGCCGGTAAAAAGCGAAGAGATCGAAGGACACGAAATGCATACGGAATATATTTCCGTCTCGCGCCAGACTATCCGGAAACTGATTGACCATAACGCCTGCGCCATTGCCGTAGGGACGACCTCGGTACGTACGTTGGAAAGCCTGTATCACATCGGAGTAACCTTGGCTGCCAACCCGCAGGCAACGGAAAAGGAGCTCCACGTACGTCAATGGCAACCTTACGAGGCACACGATGAGATTCCGCCGGTCACGGCACTTCAGAAGATACTGGATTATCTTGACCGGAACGGTATGGAGACTCTGCATACCAGTACACAGATTATCATCGCCCCCGGATACGACTATAAAATCGTGAAAGCCATGGTTACCAATTTTCATCAGCCGCAAAGCACCCTGCTGCTTTTGGTATCGGCATTTGTGAAAGGAAACTGGCGGGCGATATACGACTATGCACTGAGTCATGATTTCCGTTTCCTGAGTTACGGAGATTCGTCATTGCTGATTCCATAACGATGCTGATGCCGATTCATTCAAGACGACCCCAACATTCAAAAGACAATAAAGATGCAAAGCGATAACAACGAAGAGATGTTCCCTATTGTAGATGAAGAAGGAAACATCATTGCCGCCGCTACCCGTGGCGAATGCCATAACGGCAGCAAACTGCTCCACCCGGTCATACACCTGCATGTTTTCAACAGTCAAGGAGAGCTCTATCTGCAGAAACGGCCGGATTGGAAAGACATACAACCGGGAAAATGGGACACCGCCGTAGGAGGGCACATCGACCTGGGAGAGAGTGTGGATATTGCCCTCAGACGCGAAACACGGGAAGAATTGGGCATCACGGATTTTACACCGGAGAGGTTGACCAGCTATGTCTTTGAATCTGCCCGCGAACGGGAACTTGTCTTTGTACACAAAACCATATACGACGGAGAGATACAGCCCAGCGATGAGTTGGACGGCGGACGCTTCTGGAGCCTGGAAGAGATAAAGGAAAATCTGGGGAAAGGTGTGTTTACTCCGAATTTCGAAGGAGAGATAGAGAGGGTCGTTACACTTCCCAAATAATAATGTGCCTATTCACGTAAAGGAGGGTCCAAAGCTCTCTTATAAACTCAATCCCCCCTGTTACAGACTGAACTGCAACAGGGGGGGATTTTATTGTTTCAGGTGTTTGACACCTCTATTTTATAGCACAAATTTTATTTTGTGAGACAAGGCTACTCTTCTTATTTCTTTGCCAGATCATAAACAACATCCATGATCTTCTGTCCGATCTCTTCGGCAGCTTCCATGGTAGATGCTTCGCTATACACGCGGATGATCGGTTCCGTGTTGCTCTTACGCAAGTGCACCCATTTGTCGGCGAAATCGATCTTCACACCGTCGATGTCGTTAATCTCCTCGTTCTTATAGAGTTCCTTTACTTTAGCCAAAATAGCGTCCACGTCTATTTCCGGAGTAAGATCGATGCGATTCTTGGCAATAAAATAGGAAGGATAAGTGGCACGCAACTCGCTCACCTTTTTGCCTTCATGAGCCAAGTGGCTAAGGAAAAGGGCGATACCTACCAACGCATCACGTCCGTAGTGGCTGGCCGGATAAATAACTCCACCGTTGCCTTCACCACCGATAACGGCATTGGTCGCTTTCATCTTAGCCACCACATTCACCTCGCCTACTGCAGATGCGTTGTATTCCATGCCGTATTTACGGGTCACATCACGCAAAGCACGGGTAGAGCTCAAGTTAGAGACCGTATTGCCCGGAGTATGCTTCAACACATAATCGGCTACCGTCACCAATGTATATTCTTCACCATACATCACACCGTTTTCACAGATCATAGCCAAGCGGTCTACGTCCGGATCCACCACAAAAGCCACATCAGCCTTACCGCCTTTCATGAGATTCATGATATCTCCCAAGTTCTTTTCAAGCGGTTCCGGATTGTGTGCAAAGTTTCCGGTAGGATCACAATAGAGCTTCTCTACGTGTTTCACACCCAAACGTTCCAACAGCTCGGGAAGTATAATACCACCAACAGAATTTACGCAATCGATCGCCACACGGAAGTCTGCTTTCTTAATGGCGTCCACATCCACCAGGTCGAGTGCCAGCACACTGTCGATATGTTTGGTGTTATAAGTAAGATCTTTGCGGTAAGAACCGAGGTGATCCACATCGGCATAATCAAACTCTTCCGCTTCGGCAATGCGAAGCACTTCATTTCCTTCGGCTGCATTCAGAAACTCGCCATGCTCGTTGAGCAGTTTCAATGCATTCCACTGTTTGGGATTATGCGAAGCTGTCAGGATGATACCTCCGCAAGCTCCTTCCATCGTTACTGCCAACTCGGTAGTCGGAGTAGAGGCAAGATCAATAT
>CAVCAX010000200.1:0-7690 GCA_963599995.1 Coprobacillus sp. CAG:698 | reverse complement strand
GATCAATATCCACTACATCCCAACCCATACCCATAAGCGTACCGACAACCACGTTCTTCACCATTTCACCGGAGATACGTGCATCACGGCCCACAACGATTTTATTACTGGTCGATTTACATGTTTTACGAATCAAAGTGGCATAAGCCGACGTGAATTTCACAATGTCAAGCGGGTTCAATCCCTCGCCTGCCCCTCCGCCAATCGTTCCGCGGATACCAGAGATAGATTTGATTAGAGTCATAAGGATTTAAATATCAATAATTAAAGTTAGTGTATCAGTGTTGCATTAATCGATTGTAAGACTCTGTATGTCATAGAAGTAAGGATATACTTTCTGTTGTGCAACCGAATGTCCGCTCTTTGAAGGAACAATCAGTTTCACGTGCGCACCATCTTTTACATACTGCAAAGCCATAAGCCAGCCTGCAGGAACGGAAGTGCCATACATGCCGTCCATCGTATAACTGTAATAATAGTAAGAAGAAAGTCCCGGCTCTTGTACGAACTGCCCGTAAATAGTAGTTCCACTAACCGTATAACGGAAACCTGCCGGATAAAGATTCAAAGCATTCCAATAAGGGTTATCGACATTGGAAGCCACTGTAATGGAATCCGTAAGAATATCTTTTTCGATAAAGCGCGCCAGAATCAGGTTGTTGTTCTTAAAAGGAAGAGCTGATTCCAGATTCGGATAAGGAACCGATGATGCACGCGGAGTTCCGAAACGTTTCACAATCTGCAGATAAACACCGTTCGAGAAGCTGACATATTGATTGTATCCCGGATAATCGGGTTCACATTTAGTAATGGTATCTGCCAGGAATTCACTTTCGGAGATTACCTGAATATTGTACTTATTAATAAAATCATTCACACCATCTCTCTCTTCCTCGAGCATCTCGGCATAGGTCTTTGTATCGTCGCATGATTGAAAAGCGGCTCCAATAGCCAGCAGAGAGATAAATAATAATATAAGTTTTTTCATTCGTCTGTATCTTAACTATATGTCCGTACAAATGTACCGCAATTTAGTTGAAAATAGAAAGTTGAGCGTTGAAAGTTCAACACTTTTAACTTATTTAGTTGAAAAAAAGGGAAGAACTCATTGGTTCCCCGTCAGCAATGGTTTGTATTTCTTCAACGCTTCTTCAAAGACCTGTCTGGCTTCATCCATCGTACCGAAGAACTCACCGCCCGAGGCATTCAGATGTCCGCCGCCATTGAAGAATTCCGCAGCCAACTTGTTACAAGGAAAAGTCCCCACAGAACGCAAGGAGATCTTAATCATCTTTTTCTCCGTATCTTCCCGTAGGAAACAGGAGAAACGGACATTCTTTATCGAAAGAGGAATATTGACAAATCCTTCGCTATCCCCTTTGATATAGTCGAATTTTCCCTGCTCGTCTTTAGTCAAAGAGATCAAGGCGGAATTGTACTCACGGTAGACCTTCATGTTCGACAATACGTATCCCATCAGCCTCAGCCGGCTTTCCGAATAAGTATTGTACACCTTCCGGTAAATGTCATCCTTATCAATTCCTTTCGACAACAGTTCACTTATAATAAAGTAAATCTCACGGTTATTGGAATTATACGTAAATCCTCCGGTATCGGTCATCATGCCTGTATAGATGCACTCGGCGCCTTCACGGGAGATATCACTGAAATACCCCATACGGCAAATCAAACGGAACACAAGCTCGGAAGTAGAAGAGATTTCCGGATGAGAGATGACAATCTGGCAGAAATCTTCCGGATAGAGATGATGGTCGATCAAGATTTTACGGGCGGGAGAAGCTGCTACCGAACCGGCCATATCCTCAATGCGCTTCAAAGAATTAAAATCGAGGCAACAGATGATATCCGCCTCATTTATCAGCTTATCGGCAAACTCCTTGTAGCGGTCGTAAAGCAGAATATCTTTACTGCCGGGCATCCATTTCAGGAAATCGGGAAAAGCATTGGGCACAATGACATTGACGGTTTTATCCTGTGAATCAAAAAATTGGGCCAACCCTAAAGAGGAGCCTACCGCATCACCATCAGGCGACACATGGGACACAATCACTATCTTATCAGCATGCTCAAACCATTTCGTGAAATGATCTATCTTAGTCTGTTCAATTACTTTAGTCAACATATACTATTTATTTTACGGCAAAATTACGATATTTCTTCGTACTTAAAGCAAAAAGCTCACAGAACCTTCATCCGACAGTGATATAAAAGGAAGATCCAGCTGTCTGCACTCTTTCTCGTATGCCTGCCGGTGATAGTCGGAAAGAGAAGCATCCAATAGTACGGTGCGAACCGTAAACAACGCCTGCAGCTCTTCCAAACAGCCGTCATACCCCCTGCATAGATAAAGGTAATCGATGAACAGCGGCCGGGCAGCCCATCGTTTTTGCCAACGGTTGTCACTAACCACGCAAATGCGCCGGCCGGCATAAGAGAGGATACAGTCGTGATAAGTCAACTGCTCTCCTGTATGATCCGTAAGTATGGCTTGTGGCGGCTTCAGATTCATACGGTTCCAATTTCCGGAAACAGCTTTATGCAAGCGGGAAGTATCCGGAATGCTATCTGCATAAATCAGCCAGGAGTGCCTGTCGGCAGACAGGCAGTGAACCACAGGACAGTTACGCACATTATAGAACACGAAGCCCGGCTTAGGACGGTCATAGAACTGCCGAATTGTATGACTGGTGCAAACCGCCAACAGACAGAGAAGCAAGTTCCGGGCTTTACCGGCATACCAATAGTGTCTTAGCAAGAGAAGAAAAAGATAAATGCCCGATACATCCGTTCCGTAAAGCCATATCCCGTCAAACGATGCCCAAGGGAGTTGCTCTACCCAACGGACACAAGCTCCCAACAACCCGATCAGCCACTTTACTCCTATTGCAATAACCGACTGAAGGGGAAAATAGGGCGTAAACAACAGCATGACGACAGCCGCATACATAATGAATGAGACAAGCGGGATTACCAACAGATTGGTCAGCAAGAAGTGGGTAGAGAACCGGGAAAAATACAGCAGTACCAACGGAGCCGTACCAATCTGTGCGGCAATGGAAACGCTCATCAGGCCGCACAGATAACGGCCGATGCGGGAGTGTGTCTCGGGAAACCATCCGTATATCCGCGGTTGCAACAACAAGATGGCCGCTACCGCACAAAACGAAAGTTGAAAACCAACGTCGAACAGCCACACCGGCCGGCAGAGCAACATGAAGAAAGCTGCTGCAAAAAGCGTGTTCAAAGAGAAATTCTTTCGCCGGCCCAGCCCCGACAAAGCAAACAGGGAGAACATAAACACCGAGCGAACCACCGAAGCCGACAGTCCCGTAAAAAGAGCAAATCCCCAGAGGAATACAATAATCAATGCCGTACGCAATACCACTGCTGTCCGCCAACGTGCCGGCAACCATCGCAGACAAAACCAAAGCAGTGCATACAAAAAGCCGATATGCAGACCGGACAATGCCAACACATGACTGGCGCCGGATATCGAAAAGCTCTCGCGTATATCTTCGCTCAACTCTTCTTTATACCCCACCGTAAGAGCCGAAAGCATAGCAAAATCATCTCCCTGAAACCCTAAACGTTGGTAAACGGACAATACCCGTTCCCTGCAATCAAGCGCCCTTTGCCGAAACGAATGAATCGCATCCTGTGAGACTCTTCTCCACTGACCCGTACGGGCAACCCCAACGCCGCGGATCTGATGCCGGAGAAGGAAACGGGCATAATCAAATTCATCCGGATTCCCACTGTTGGCAGGAGCCGAGAAGTCGGCACAGGCAAGTAATTCGTCGCCACGGTCTAAACATTCACTAAGCGAATCTCTGCTCAGATAAATGATGGCCTTATAATTCAGCGCTGTCTTTTGATAAGACGAATCAATCCGCTCCGTCAACCATACCCGGCAGAAGACACTCCGCTCTTTTACCTGCGGCTTTTCCACAACCACCATCCGGTAAGTAGTCTCCTCACCGCCCAAAGCAGATTCGCCTGTCTGCAATTGAGCATTCATCCGCATACCCCCTAAAACAAAACAGAAGACAAAAAGAGAAACGCCAAACAACCAACGTCCGGAATAACGTTTCTGGAAAAAAGAGAGCATCAAGATGCCGAAAGAAGAAAGGAACAGCGGAAAAACACAAGAGGCAACCCAATCGGATTGCCCCCGGAAAATAAGTTCATCGCAACAATAAATGCCCACAATCAGCGGGCCCAACAAGCGAAAAAAAGGATAACGGTGCAGCCAGGCAAAGGGCATCATTTACGACAGCTCTTTCAGGCGACGGATCATTTCTTCTGGATCTTCGGCGGCAAATACTGCGTTTCCTGCCACCAGAATATCTGCGCCGGCAGCCACCAAACGCGCCCCGGTCTCCAGATTTACCCCACCATCCACTTCGATCAAAGCATCAGAACCGGTACGTTCTATCAATGCACGGAGTTCACGTACTTTCTCCACCGAGTGCTCTATAAACTTCTGCCCGCCAAAACCGGGATTAACACTCATAACAAGCACCATGTACACATCACGGATAATATCCTGCAGCATGGCTACCGGAGTGGCAGGATTGATGGCCACCGCCGGCTGCATACCGGCCTCCCTGATTTGCTGTACCACTCTGTGCAGATGAGGACACGCTTCATAATGTACAGTCATCACATAGGTGCCCAATGCTTTCACCTCCTGAATAAACTTCTCGGGTTGTACAATCATCAGGTGCACATCAAGCGGTTTCTCGCTCAATTTCGTCACATACTTCAAAACGGGAAATCCAAAGGAAATGTTAGGTACAAATACCCCATCCATAATATCTATGTGAACCCAATCGGCTTCACTACGGTTTAACATTTCGACATCCTTAGCCAAATGGGCAAAGTCCGCCGAGAGGATAGATGGTGATATCATTGGTTTCATGAGTTCGTATTCTTTAAAAAATTCAGTACAAAAATAAGGGGAATAAGCGGAAGTAACAAATTTATCCCAAAATAATCCCCTGCAACCCTTGCGGCAGTTGCTGTTCTACATAATAGTTACTTGCAAAAGAACGCAGAAAAGCCAATGTCTGTTCACTGACCCGGAGTCTCTTATTTTCCGGCAAATGCTTTTCTTCGGGACACTGCTGATGAGAAGGAGTAGTTTTTTTATTCATAGGCCTTATATACTAAAAAGGTTTGTTTCCTTTAAAACGTAGGAAACAAACCTTTTAGTATATAGGTGCTTGATTAAATTTAATCTACGGTAAGAACGACTCCGTTCTTTTCTGCCATACGGCGCAAGTTAAGGATGGCATAGCGCATGCGTCCCAAAGATGTATTAATGCTTACACCTGTCTGCTCGGCTATCTCTTTGAAACTAAGATCCTGATAGAAACGCATATACACCACTTCACGCTGTTCGTCGGGCAAAAAATCCATCAGACGGCGTACATCTGCCAATATCTGCCGGCTGACAATCGCATTTTCTATCGTGCCTTCGGCCAAGCCTATATTGTTCAGGATGTTCACTTCCGGCTCATCACAAGATACCAGATTCTCGGATTTCTCCTGACGGAAAGAGTCAATAATCAGATTATGGGCAATACGACGCAGCCATGCCGAGAATTTGCCATTCTCGTTATAACGTCCCTGGCGAATCGTGATGATTGCCTTCATAAATGTTTCCTGGAAAATGTCTTCTGTCATCTCGGAATTGCGTACTATATAATAAATATAGGTATATAGTTTATCCTTGTATCTGTTCAGAAGAACATTAAATGCCTGGTTTTCCCCTTTAGCATAGAGAGCGACTAACGTTTCGTCAGCCTTATTATTCCATGTGTCCATTACGTATGCAATTAGATATATTTAGCGTAACGTGTTCCTATAGGCATTTATATTTTAAAGATTAATAACTCGTATATTTTAAAGATTAATAACTCGGAACAAAGAAAAGGAATCCCAATGAAAGAACCAAAAAAAAAGAGAAATATTTTTAATGCCGGGAACAATATTTACTCATAGACCACAGTTCTTTCATTTACCCCTGTTCGATCACAGATAAAACCCCATCCCCATGCAAACCTGGCACAAACCGATATTTAATACTTGGAAATCAATAAGTTAATACAGTCACTATTACCTTTTGACTCCTATTGTTACCTTTCTGTTACCAAGATTATTTGATGATTTCCGATGAAAGGGTTTGATTGCATCAGTAATACATGTGCTAATAAAATTCTCTTTTCAGCCACACACTCATTACCGGGTCGGGAATGACGACCTGACGCTTCTCGATCTCTATAAGTTCTTTCTTCACCAAAGCCCGTTTTACGATGCTGACATTGGCTGACGATCCGAGTTGGTATTTTTGCAAAACCTCTTGCGTGGTAAATTCACTATGCACCCCATCTATGATCGCTCGCAGGAAATTCATCTGGTAAGTAGTAAGGCTCTCGGTTTGCTTCTCGAACAGCGGTGTGTTTTGGTCGATGATGTCCTGATATGCCTCCTCGAAATCTTGCTCCGTAGCAACCTTATCCGCATGAATCCACACCAGCCATGCCAATTGCTGCACATACGAAGAGTGGTTGTCTACACGCAAGCAGATCTTTTTAGCCAGCTCTTTAGAAATCTGTTTACCCGTAGCCTCGAAACGACCGCAGATGTAATCAATCCAGTCCGGTGTACCTATCTTCTGCAAATAAATGGCGTCGCCGAACTTGTAAAACGGAAGACTCTTTTTCTCGAACAGTTCGTTCATCAAATGCTTCTTGCTGCCGAACAGACAATAAGACACCGATTTTTGCAACTGCCATACGGAACGCAGCCGCTTTTGAAATGTCTTGGAATCTTTGAACTCGGCGATCTGCTGGAACTCATCGATGCAAACGACGATATTATAACCTTTCTTCTGCGCTATTTTTTCGGGAAGTTGCAGGATTTCATCCATATCGCCACTTTTGGGATTCATTTCAAGCGATATGGAGAAGTCCGTCATCGGGTCCGGTCCCATCGAAATTTTAGGGCTGATACGGGAAAGGAATAATTTGATATGCTCCAGCCATTCGTCCACTTTCGAGGAGGTTTGTTTGAGAACGGCAGACGCAAAGGCATCATAGAAATCCTTGTCGCTGCGACAAGAGAAAATATCGAGATAGACGACTTTCAGTTTATCGGACTGCGCCAGACGACACGCTTTTTGCACCAGTGAAGTTTTACCCCAACGGCGAGGTGAGATCAGCACCGTATTCACGCCATGTCGGAAATTCAATAACAGACGTTCCGTTTCTTTCTCACGATCGGTAAAGTTGTCACCCGATGTCGCAACACCGAATATAAAAGGCTTGTCCATAATCTTCAATTGTTATTCTGATGCAAAAATAGGTAATATAGTTATTACTAACAATATTATTAGTAATAAAATTATTATAAGTACACGGCTCTCTCATTTAACCCTGTTCGGTCACAGATAAATCCCCATCCCATACAAACCTGGTACAAACCGATATTTAGCATTTGGTAATCAACGAGTTAAAATCTTTACTATTACCTTTTGATTCATATTGTTACCTTTCTGTTACCAAGATTATTTGATGATTTCCGATGAAAAGGCTTGATTTGCATCAATAATACATGTGCTAATAATAATGTGATATGAAAAATTGGATAAGAGATTATTTCTTAG
>CAVCAX010000199.1:12120-19509 GCA_963599995.1 Coprobacillus sp. CAG:698 | reverse complement strand
AATCTAAAAACTGACGCTCTATTCAACCATAAAAAGAGCCATATCATTACTCAAAAATAGAGTTGATATGGCTCTTTTATTTCTATTAGTTACAATCTCTATAACTTTTCAGAGTGGGCATTTTAGTTTTGACACTCTATCTCCATTTTTTACTACCTTCTTATACCGCCTACACCACGATCTTCACAGCACAGGAATCGTTCTCGTTTTTCGATTGATAACGAAGTATATACACCCCTTTGGACAAGTTCTTATCCAAAGTCCACTCGTTGCATTTTTCGATGAAGTGCTGATAAATCAACCGACCTTCGGGCGTATACACAACAATATCGCCGCAAAGAGACTTTCCCGGATTACGCAACACAATACCGGACTTATCCCGGTAAGCGACAAAAGAGGGTTTCCCGTCATTGGCGATTGCATTCACACCGACAGATTTTGATTTTGACAGCGTATATGCATAAAACAGCCCTCCTGCCTTCGAATTATTCACTCCTTGCAGGGAGATTTCGATTTCGCTCTTGCCTGCTGTCAAATTCTCCGGTATCTCATAAAGTACATCGAACATCTCATCCGGTTGGTTCAGATACAGTTCCTGAAAGGCCAACAATGTATTCTCGGCCAGCACGTTGAACTGCCTTTTTTCGCCCTCTCCTCCCCAATAGGAAAGTAAAAGAGACACCGGAGCATCTTCAGCACATTTCATTTTGAAGGACAACTCACCGTTTCCTTTTGAATCAACCCACGGATGCCCTCTGTGCACCCCGGAAGAGCCGTCGCTCTTAAATCCGTGTCTATTCAAATAAGAAGTTTTAGGGAGCAGATAATCCAAGACCGTAAACTCCTGTTCAGAGACCTCCTTTTTCAGCATCATCCGTGCGAAGAAAATACCTCCCGCCTTGTTGTTCTGATAAGCGCGCAGCTTGACAGTCACCTTGTCTTTTCCTTGCAGCAAATGGAAAGGAATTGCATAACGTCTGTCAAAATACTCATTCGGCTTGCTCGCCGTCAGTTCCTCCACGGCAATCACTTCATTGTTTATCAGAATATCAAACTTGCGGTTTCCTCCATCGCTTCCCCAATAAGTCAGGAGCAGTTCGGCCGGCAGTTTCGAATTGACTTTCATCGTGAAAGAGAAATATCCACCGTCAGAATCACACCATTTTTTGCCTAAAGCGCCGTCTCCCCGAGCTACGTTCGTACCCCTGAAATCATGGTCCACTTCATCCTGCTGCTCATTGGGACGGAATACGTCGAGTGTCAGTCTTTCCAGTTCCTTTTCCGCTTCCGCTTCTTTTTCATACTCCTCTTTTATGCTCTCCCATTCGTCGGGCTGATAGCAGTCGAAATAAACCGCATAATATCCTTTATACTTTTTATAGAAAGGAATCATGTCGATTGCAGCCGGGAAACCGGCGGTCGCTTTAAAAGTGCCCTCTTTCTCGTCAATCGGCTTCATCCATGTATCGATGCCTTGATTTTTCTCTTCCAGAAAAACGATTTTCTTATCCTGCGGGTTTCTTTCACCGGCCAGGACAATCGGACCGTTCAAGAATGCCGCCTTATGATCGTCTCCGATAAGTTTCTCTTTACGAAGGCTTTTCACCATTTCGACTTCCAGGTTATCCCCTTCTTTCCAAACCCGTTTCACAGTAACATAAGATCCCGGCTTTTCCGATATTTGCTGCAGTTCACCGTTGATCTTTATCCGATAGCCCGCCGTAGCCCACTCCGGATAACGGATATGCAAGGCAACCTCTTTCGGTTCAGAGCAATGAATAAGCAATTGCGTCCGGTCGGAATCGGGAAAGCCAGTCTGTTGAACCACCTTCATGCCCATTCTCTTCCAATCCAGTTCCGATGCGATAAACAGGTTCACATACAAATCATTCTCATTCTCAGAGTAAATGCCCTCTGCATACTTCACATGGTTTTCAAAACCTGTGCCGACACAACACCAGAAGCTATGTTCGGGAGTTGAAAAGCTCTTATAAGAGTCATATCCCAAGGGTTGGTAATAGACCACCATTCCGGTTTCGGGATTCTGTGAAGCCAGGATATGATTATACAAAGCCCGTTCGTAAAAATCCATATATTCCGCTTCCGGATTCCAGGCAAACAGGTGCCGGGTCAGTTTCAGCATGTTGTATGTGTTACACGTTTCGGTAGTCTTGTCGGAGAGCGATAATTTCCCCAACTCCTCAAAATGCTCATGGTCACTGTTGCCGCCAATGCAGTAAGAACGATTGTCATGCACCGTTTTCCAGAAGAATGTAGGTATGGTATGGTTTTTATCTTCCGCTCCCACCTCGTATGCACGGGCAGCGCCCACAATCTTGGGTATCTGGGTATTGGCATGCAACCCTGCCAACTGGTCTTTCTTCTGCGACAACGGGTCCAAGACCTGCTTATGGTAAAATTTCTCGGCCAAAGCCAGATGTTCGGGTTTTCCGGAAATGGCATACACGTTGTATAACGCATCGTTCATTCCACCCGTTTCGCAATAAATCATCCGTTGCCATTGATCATCGGTCAGAGACTTGAATTTTCCGCAGGCCCAATCGGTCAGTGCGAGCACAATCTCTTTCGCTACCTCGTTGCCCGTATACAAATAAGTATCAATGAGTCCGGCCCACAATTTATGAAGATTATACCAAGGCACCCAAATGCCGTTCAGCCATCCGGTATTGGCATCTATCTTGCCTTGAACCACATCATTCCACAACTGTTCTCCGCCGGGTATCGCATCCACATAACCGGTCCCCCTTGCCAACTGGCATTTTCTCAGTTCGTCGATGCTATATTTCACTTTTTCAAGAACTTCCGTGTCTCCGGTTGCTGCATAAAGCATGGACATGGCCGAAAGATAATGTCCGAAACAAAAACCGCTTTGAGTCGAGTTTTCCCAACCGTCATACAAATCTCCTTTCACGGGCAGCCCGGCATTTTCATGAAACCGGTGCAAGAAACGATCGGGTTGAAGAGACAACAGCCACTTCCTATCAGCCTCCATGGCCGATTTAAAAGGACCGTCCAACAGACGTACCTGCGTGAGTGATACAGGGTATGCTTTTATCTCTATCTGCGGACGGACAGCCATCCGCGTTTCATTCATCAACGGGACATAGCTTTGAGCTTGCAACCCCGTCAGAGAGAGTCCGAATGCCAGACTCATAATTATTCTTTTGTTCATAGTATGAAAGGTATTGTGACCGGCCCCGCCAACAACCATCAGTCATTGGCAAAGCCGGTCATTTATTAAACTTCTTTATTTCAATTCATTATCACAAGATGCGTACATCTTTCTGCAAACGGATGTCGCGGGAAGAGAATCCTGCCATGATGTGATAATTACCCTTATCCTGCAAGAAACCCTTAGCTGCTATGCTGTAATAAGTGAAAGCATCTTTAGAGAGGGTCATCTTCACCTCAGCCGATTCTCCCGCTTTCAGGAAGACCTTTTTGAATTGCTTCAACTCTTTTGCGGGACGCTCTACGACACCTCCCTCTTTTCCGACATACAACTGTACCACCTGTGCACCATCACGCTTTCCGGTATTGGTCAGCTTACATGTCACCTCAACAGAGCCGTCGGCTGCCGGTTGAGAAACCGTCAGGTCGGAAAGGCGGAAATCGGTATAAGACAAACCGTAACCGAAAGGATACTGCACCTCGCGCTTCAATTTATCATAACCGCGATAACCGATGAAGATACCTTCTGTGTAAGCCACATGCTTGTCGCCATCCGGATCGTAATAGCTGTCGTAAGCAGGGTTGTCTTCCCAGCGTTTCTCAAAAGTCATCGGTAATTTTCCGGAAGGATTCACATTACCGAAAAGGATGTCGGCAACAGCCGTACCGCTTTCCTGACCGGCATACCATCCCCACAGCAAGCCTTTCAAGCCCGGCTCCCAGGATTGCATCTCCACATTTCCTCCTGCATTCACCACACCTACTACCGGTTTCTTGCATTTCAATGCACGGGCAATCATTTTGGCATCGGCATCGGGCAGTGCGAAAGTACGGTCGGCACCTTCCCCTTCCGTATCCGAAGTATGTCCGAAGCAGGCGATTACCATATCCGCACGGTTCAGCCGCTCAACAAAAGTATCCTGTTTCTTATCCTTATACTCCCAGATCAAAGCAGCGGCAGCCCCGCCACCTTCCTGAAAATACTCAAAACGTATGTCATACTCCTTGCCGGCTTCCAGTCTCTTTTTCACGGAAGAGTTACGGAAACTGCCGATCTTCCACTCGTCGGCCACCAGTTCGTTGTCGATAAACAGACGGTAACCATCGTCACCACCTACCGAGAATTCATATTCTCCCGTAGCATCAGGACGTATCACACCCGACCATCTTACGGAATAGTTCTCTTTACCGAGTCCTTCTATCCCTGTACCTTTCGTCCAAGAATAGTTGATCTTGTTTTCCGTACGTTCGAGAACCGGTTTTCCGGACAGATTCTTATTATTAAAATAAGCAGCCTGCAGACCTTTCTCACCGGAACGTGTATACATAATCTCGGGCAAGAAATCGAGTTCATCCACATAAGCCACATTCACCTGATGCTTGGCAGCTTCTTTTTGAATGCCGTCGAACATGCTTACATAATGGAACGGATTTACAGAACCGCTACCACCACCGTGTACATATCCGTGAGCGTTTTTGCCGACCACTACAATGTTTTTCACTTTTTTCGTGTTAATAGGAAGGGTATTCTGCGTATTTTTCAGCAGAACGACACCCTCTCTTGCCACATTCAATGCCACTTCTACAGACTTCGGGTCGTCCAGCGGGATATTCTTATCTGCTTTCAGCCCGTTCTGAAAATCAAATGCGATCATCACGCGCAGGATATGACGCACCATCTCATCGATCATTCCGATGGTGATGTCACCCGTTTTCAGGTAATAAGCAAGCTCTTCCGGTTTTCTCGTTCCACCCGGCATCTCCAGATCGAGTCCTCCCTTTACCGCCGGAATGCAATGGTGGGCAGATCCCCAGTCGGACATAACCAGACCGTTGAATCCCCATTCGTTTCTCAATACATCCTTCAACAGCCAAGGAGACTCTGTTGTATAAACACCGTTAATCAAGTTATAGCTGGACATCACAGAGGCTACTCCCGCTTCTTGAACAGCAGACTTGAATGCCGGGAAGTATATTTCGTGCAATGCTCTTTCATCGATGTCATTGCTTATTTCATGTCTGTCATAGTCGGAATTATTGGCAGAGAAGTGTTTGACAACAGCCATGATTCCCTGATCCTGCACTCCTTTTATATATCCCGTAGAGGTACGTGCCGCCAGGAAAGGATCTTCGCCCATATATTCGAAATTACGGCCGCACATGGGAGCACGGTATATATTCACTGCCGGGCCCAAAAGTACGTTGATGCCTCTGGCTTTGCAATCACGTCCCAAAGATTTACCATATTCGTAAGCGAGGTCTTCGTTCCAGGTAGCAGCCAGCAATACGGTAGCCGGATAAGCTGTAGACTCGCCATGTGTGCCCAGTCCTTGCGGACCATCGGACATCTTCATGCGGGGGATTCCCAGACGGTCGATGTTTCTTGTATACATCCAATCGACTCCGCCGATAAAAGACAGCTTCTCCTCCACTGTCATTTTCTTCAAAATTTCATCCGCCTTTCTATCGGCATCGGAAGTGTACCACTTCTGTGCCATACCGTAAAAAGGGGTCAAAGCAAATAAAAAAAAGACTGCAATTTTACGCAATTTCATACTGTTTCGTGTTATTCTGTTTCTGATTGATTTATATATCCTACGTTATCAAAACAAGCAACCGGGAGTTTTCACACTCCCAGTTGCCTGCAAGTTATTTATTGTATACGGTTTCTTCTTATTGTATACTGTTCAGCAAATCTGTTTTTCCTTCATTCACCAGTTTCAGGATCAGCTCACCGAACAAAGTACTCTGCCAAGCGAACCATGCACGGGTAAAGTTAGCAGGATCATCTTTATGGAAAGATTCGTGCATGAATCCGGTGCCGGCATCCGTATTCATCAGCATTTTGACGCAAGCCTTTATCTCCTCGTCATCCTGGCTGGTAAATGCCTTCATCATAATACTCATCGGCCATACCATATCATACCCGATGTGCGGACCACCGATTCCTTCGCCGGCCTTGCCTTTGAAGAAATAAGGATTGTCCTCACTCCATACGAAACGGCGTGTGTTCTGATAAATCGGATCGTTTACATCCACATCACCCAAGTAAGGCATTGCCAGCAAACTGGGCACATTGGCGTCATCCATCAAGAAATGATTGCCGAAACCATCTACTTCAAAGGCATAGATCGTGCCGTATTTAGGATGATTGTAAGTAGCATACTTCTTCAAAGCCGTTTCCACTTCCTGTGCCAGATCGGTGCACTGCTGTGCCAGATTGGCATCATGATTCACGGCCGTCAGTATCTCGGCAGCTTTCCGCAATGAAGACACGGCAAAGAAGTTGGAAGGAACCAGGAACTGCAGAGTAGTAGCATCATCCGAAGGACGGAAACAGGAAACAATCAATCCCACCGGATTGACAGGAGCACCCAAACCGTTGTTGTTCAGTGTATCGAGAGCACGTTCCGTGCGGCGTTGGAATTTATAATAGTCCACTTTTCCCTTACGCTGCTGTTCCTTGAATGTTTTCAGGACATTCGTGATGGCCTGTATCCATTCACTGTCGAATACACTGGCATCACCGGTCTCTTTCCAGTATTGATAAGCCAGACGCAGAGGATAGCAAAGAGAATCGATTTCCCACTTACGTTCATGAAGTTCCGGTTTCATGTCTGTCAGGTCCGACATCCAGTCGCCTCCCGTAGCGCCATCATTGAATGCATTGGCATACGGATCGATATTGATACATTTAAACTGGCGGCGGATAACCCCTTCGAGCATATTCTTCAGTTCGGGATCTTTATTGGCCAACTGTACATAAGGCCATACCTGCGCACCGGAGTCGCGCAACCACATGGCGTGAATATCTCCCGTATATACAAAGGTATCCGGTTTGCCGTCGGTTGTCCGATAGTGTACGGTTGTCTCAAGTGTGTTCGGGAAACAGTTTTCGAACATCCAAGCCAGTTTCTGGTTGGTCAACAGTTTCTTTACACGCAGAATCTCAGCCTCAACAGCTTTCGAAGTAAACAATCTCTTCTTTACAGGCGGACGGTTGGATTTATATGCCGCAGCCAAGCTGGCATGATTCACTACGGCCGTATTATCATTTGCTACGACAAAATCGGCAGCTTTTGCAGAATTCCCCATCACCAATGCGGCTGCAATTGCCCACAAACTAATGTTTCTGTTTTTCATGTTTCTTATTATTATAGTTTACAAATCTTTTATCTGAGCCAGACGGGCATACAT
>CAVCAX010000199.1:0-12110 GCA_963599995.1 Coprobacillus sp. CAG:698 | reverse complement strand
GGCATACATCTCGACCATAGCGGCCTGTGTCAGCAGCCACTTCTTTCCGTCTTTGTCTACGCCTCTCATATCGACATTGAACAGTCCGTTTGCCTCCCGGGCATTATCCCAGGCATACGCCAAACTCCGGTTGAAAGCCTCCAGATACTTCTTGTCATGATCCAGATTGTAAAGTTCGATAAATCCGCGAAGCATAACGGCGGTAAACCAAACATCCCCTCTCTTAATCAACTTAAAAGTATTGCCATCCGCCGGAGTAAAATCAACAAAGAAATAGTTATAGCACTCTTTTGCTATATTCTGTGCATCCGTCAGATAAGCCGGCACACCGGTCAGCTGATAGAGCAATGCAGCAGCCTGCATCATCTGTCCGCTGTTGTAGGCAAACTTAGCTTTCCCGATCTTACCGTCCAGACGGATGTTGTCAAAATAGAGGTAGTCTGTAGAATCCTGCAGATGCACCTTTGTCCATTCATACAGTTCCTTGCCGCGAGACAGGTAGAGGGTGTCTTCCGTTGCCTTGAACAATTTCAGAGCCAGAACAGCTCCGGGGGCATTGGAACAAGAATGTTTGCTCTCTTTCTTCTGTTCGCACCAATAGATGCCGCCACCGAGCTGATCATCCATCCCACTTTCTATAAAGTTCCAGATCAACCGGGCTTTATCAAGATACTTGCTCTCCTTGGTCATCCGGTAAAGATCGGTAAAATCAATGCCTAACCATACATTGTCATCATAAAAACGGTCGGACAACGGCGCCGTCCGGATATAAGACGAATAAGCATAAGGTTCTCTGCGGGTATCGAAATACTCCTCCAGTCCCAGCAACACTCTATTATCCAGCAACTCTTTGTACTCCGATTGTCCGGTAGCCTCCAGCAAAGCATTCACGGCAGAAAACGTTCCCGAATACGGCCAAAGGTATGAATATTGATTCGGTATGTTCGCCTGCTCTTCTGAAGCAAGATAAGTAACCGTACTCTGCGGATCGAAAGGATAATTCTCCCGCAACAAGTTTACACCCGGCTGCGAATAGTTCTGATAAAGGGAGTCCAATGTTTCCTGAGCTCTCAACAGGTTAGGATTCGTTGCCGTCTGCTCTTTCTGAGCACAACCGACAAAAGCGAATGCACATAACGAGTACAATAAAAAACGTTCTAAATTCATATCTGTTCTATACTAAATTATATAATTATTCAAGTAAAAACCATGTCTTGTCCATGCTAAGAAAGCACGGGTAAACGGCAAACGCATCTCTCGAAGAACCCGCCCCCTATTTCTTTTTATCATCCTTTATTTCAAACAGGCTGATAGCGAATCCACTGCCGACGGATACGTTCTGTTTGAACTTCGATTTACTGGTCACCACCATTTTGCGGATCGTGTATGCCTCCTGGTTGTTCTCATAATCGGTATCCTTGGCATCCGCATAAACGGTAGCCATGTATTTCTTTCCGGGGTCCAGAAAATCAAACTTAAACGTTGCCACATGCGGTTGCGCACCGGTTGTTCCTCCCACAAACCAATTATCCGAATTTTTCTCCTTACGGGCAATGGTCAGGTATTCATAAGGCTCCGCTTCCAGATAAACCGACTGGTCCCAATCCACAGCTACGTCTTTTATGAACTGGAAGGCATCCGGGAAACGCTCATAATTCTCCGGATAATCGGCCACCATCTGCAACGGACTATACATCGTAACGTAAAGTGCCAATTGATTGGTGATTGTGGCTTTCATCTTTTCATGCCGGTTCGGGTTGATTTTAGACAAGTCCAGTTCAAATATTCCGGGAGTGAAATCCATCGGGCCGCCAACAAGACGTGTAAACGGAAGGATGGTCGTATGTCCCAACGGAACACGAGACATAAATTCATTTCCCCTTGCCGATTCGTTTCCTATCAGGTTCGGGTATGTACGGCAAATTCCCGTCGGGCGGACCGCCTCATGCCCGTCTACCATTATCTGATACTTGGCAGCTTTTTCCACCACATACTGAAAATGATTAATCATCGGCTGGCTGTAATGATATTCACCGAGCGGTACTATCGGTCCTACATAGCCCGTTTTCACCGCATCATATCCATACTGTTTCATAAACTCAAAGGCCTGATCCATGTGGCGTTCATAATTTCTGTACGCCGATCCGGTTTCATGGTGCATGATCAGCTTCACATTTTTGCTATGTGCATATTCATTCAGTTCCTTTACGTCAAAGTCCGGATAAGGAGTCACATAATCGAAGTTGAATTCTTTCCGATTGGCCACCCAGTCTTCCCAGCCGATATTCCATCCTTCTACCAGAACTGCATCAAAGCCATTCTTTGCGGCAAAGTCGATGTATCTTTTCACATTCTGATTGTTCGCTCTGTGATTGCCGTGAGGTTTTGCTTTCGTATAATCGGTTTCACCTATCTTTATGGTAGGATAGTCTGTGGTGTAATCCCATGAGCCTCCACCGGCTATCATTTCCCACCATACTCCGACAAATTTGGTCGGTTTGATCCATGAAGTATCCTTTATTTTACACGGTTCATTCAGATTCAGCGTGATACGGGAAGCCAAGATATCTTTTGCCTCCGTACCTACGATAACCGTACGCCAAGGAGAGACGCCCGGTGCCTGCAAGGTACCTTTATAGCCCACGGCATCAGGAGTCAGATGAGACTGGAAGGTTCTGTTTTCACTATCCAACTGGAGGTGCATGCACGGATAGTCGAGCAAGGCGGCTTCATGCAGGTTTATATAGAGTCCGTCATCGGTTTTCAGCATCAAGGCGGTCTGTACGGCACCTTCTCCAATGACCTTCGAAGCTATATTCTGATGATCGACAGCCTTATTCAACAGGCCTCGGATCTCAGACATCTTCGATTTTGTGAATCCGTACTCCTGCGTACAATAGTCTCCCGGAATCCAATAAGCCGTATGGTCGCCGGTCATGGCAAACTGCGTACACTCTTCCTTTACGATAAAATGTCTCAGTCCCGTCTGCATCGGAAATTCATAACGGAATCCCAAACCGTCATTAAAAAGGCGGAAGCGGATGACCATTCTGCGGTTCTTGCCTCTCTGGCTTAATGTCACCGCCATTTCATTATACTGATTGCGGATTTCCTTCTCTTCTCCCCAGACAGGCTGCCATGTCTCATCAAAAGAAGACGTCCGGACATCGGTCACTTCAAAATCATCCAGAAGCGACTTGTCGTCATTGACCAGTTCAAAGCCGAGCCTGCTGTCTTTTATGACCGGCCTGTCACCCAATGAAAGGGCATAAGTAGGCACTCCGTTGCCGGCAAGAGTAAATTTTAAAATCAGATTTCCATCGGGAGAATTTAAATCATGCGCGAAAAGTTGTTGGAAAGCCACCAACACAAAGAGACTTAAACAAGCGAGATTCTTCATAACTATTATTTAAATGATGCTGCAATGTACCGGCCTCTATTTTTCACGACATACCGGCGGCTGTACATTGCCACTAATTCAAAATTCCATTAACAAAGTTATCCTGTACAATCTTTACCTTAAAAAACAATAGATAATATCCTAAAAAAATTCTCCTTTTGTTCAGATGCCGCAAAGATAGGTGTTTTGTCCGGCAATCAATATATAATTTTATGACATTAGTGTACATTTAGGGGCAAAAGACAGCTTTAGAAACATATATGTCACAAAATCGTATACTTTTAAAGCCCTCTTTTTGGAGTGATTTTCTTTTTTGCCTAACTTTGTACTCAGTAATCATACTCTTTCTATTTATTGAAATTCATCGTTTCCATTATGAGAGTACCCGGTCCATACCGTCTTCTTTTGTCTATACTTTTCCTGTTCTGTTGTCTTGTCGGGAAAGCAGATCCATACAACGTGCGGCAGTTCTCCAGTCAGAACGGTTTATCCAACAGTGCCATTCTTTCGATCTGCCAAGACAACAACGGATTTCTGTGGCTGGGCTCTTGCGACGGCCTCAACATATTCGACGGAACCACGCCCCGTCTGTATAAACCCACCGACACCCGGGTCAACTTCTCCGGAAATATCATAGGTAATATAATAGAAGCGGAAGAGAATGTGCTGTGGATACAGACCAACTACGGCCTCGACCGTTTCGACATCCGCCGGCAAACCGTCCAAAGCTTCACCGAGTTTAAAGACAACAATAAAATGGCCAAAAGCCGGGACAATGACATCTACCTCCTGAAAGACGACGGGTATATCTACCGTTTCGGGCAGGGTGGCAAAAGTTTCCGCCGGTTGGATACGGAGAAATTTATCTTCGACAACATCTTGCAACTGGTCGTGGATGAATCGGACGTGCTGTGGATATTTACTTCCGACGGCAATAACCGGAGCTATCAGCTGAAAAAGGAGGGTGAGAACGTCACACTCTCCGCCAAAGACTATTTCCGGCATCCGGAAAAGCTGATAGGCGTATCCTACGAAAACAATCTGCTCTACTTCATCGACCGCACGCATGCCTTCTATGAATACGACTTGAGCAGCAAAAAGAAATATTACATAACAGACGTTGAAGCGGAGATACAGAAACGGGGCGAGATTTCATCGGTCATCAAAAAGCGGAACGACTACTACATCGGCTTCAAGAGCAGCGGCCTTGTCCGGTTGAAGTACCAACCCGACCAAAAGATAAAATACATCACCCAAACCACCGACATCGCATGCGGCATATTCTGCCTGGTAAAAGACAAATTCCAAGACATCATCTGGGTAGGAACGGACGGACAAGGAGTATATATGTATTTCACAAATGCCTTCTCCATCCAGAACACCTTGCTGAACACACCCGCTTACCAGATAAACAACCCGGTGCGCACACTCTTTCTGGACAGCGAACAGACCTTGTGGATAGGGACCAAAGGAAACGGTATCCTCCGGATGCTACACTACACTCCGGAAAACGGGAAAACGGCAGCTACCGAAAAGTTGCTCACGAGCAACAGTGCACTGACTGACAACTCCGTCTACTGCTTCACGCCCAGCCGCTGGAAAAGGCTTTGGATCGGAACCGAAAGCGGCGTCGATTATTACTCCTATCAGGAGAGAAAACTGAAACAGTTCCCAATCACCGCCGGCGGGAAAGCGGTCAAATACGTTCACTCCATCTGCGAGCAGAATGACAGTACCCTCTGGATTTCCACCGTTGGAGAAGGCATTGTCAAAGTCTCACTGAATACATCATCGGGCATCCCCACCATAAAAAGTGCAGAAAGAACCGTATTGGATGGAGGGAAACGTGCATCCAACTACTTCTTCATCTCTTTTCAGGAGAACGACTCCGTCTTATGGTTCGGCAACCGGGGATACGGAGCCTACCGGATGAATACGGAAACCGGAGAGATGAAGCCTTATCTGTTTAATGAAGCCGTCAAGAGCCAAACCGTAAACGACATATTCGCCATTCTCAAGAATGAAGCCGGTTACTGGTTCGGGACCAGCTTCGGACTGACACGCATGTATGACGGGAATTACCATATATATAATGAGACGGACGGCTTTCCCAACAATACGATTCACGGCATCCTCGAAGACAGGCAACACCATCTGTGGCTCAGCACCAATCAGGGACTGGTCCGGTTCAACACCCGGACCAATACGGTACAGACCTATCACCGGCAAAACGACTTGAGCGTGACGGAGTTCAGTGACGGTGCCTACTTCAAGGACGAACGCAGCGGTACCCTTTTCTTCGGCGGCACTAACGGATTCGTCAGTATCCACGAGAATGATTTCACCGAGGCGGAATACATGCCCGTTCTGCAGTTCAACCGTCTGTACATATTCGGTAAGGAGTACAATATCAACGAGTTCCTACACGAAGACAAACTGAGACACAAGGTATTGGAACTGGATTACAGCCGGAACTTCTTCGGACTCTCCTTTATCGTCATCGACTATCTGAACGGGAACAACTATACCTATTATTACAAAATCGAAGGACTGAGCAACAACTGGATAGAGAACGGCGCCTCTGCAACGGCCATGTTCTCGAATCTTTCGCCGGGGCAATATACCCTGCAGGTGAAATACCGGAGCAACCTGACCGGCAAGGAAAGCATCCCGCAATCTTTGACCATCCGTATCGCTCCGCCCTGGTACATGACCCCCCTGGCGTACGGATGCTATTCCATACTCTTTATCGGACTTATCGCCTGGTGCGTGCGCCTGTCCATAAAGCGGTATCGCCGGAAAAGAGACGTCCTGATAGAGGAAATAAACCGCCGGCAACGGAACGAGCTGTATGAATCCAAACTCCGTTTCTTCACCAACGTAACCCATGAGTTCTGTACCCCGCTCACCTTGATTTACGGGCCTTGCCAGAGAATACTCACGCACCCCTCCACCGACAGTTATATCCGCAAATATGCCTCTATCATTCTACAAAACGCCCAGAAGCTGAATGCCCTGATTCTGGAGCTTATCGAGTTCCGGCGGCTGGAGACCGGCAACAAAACCCTCGAAATTCAGAAGCTGCCCGTCTCCGCACAGACCCAGGAGACAGCCGATTCTTTCAACGAACTCGCCGAAAGCAGGAAGATAGACTATCAGCAGAAAATAGAGAAGGAGGTGTACTGGAACTCGGACGCCAGCTGTTTCAGCAAGATTGTCACCAACTTGCTATCCAACGCCTTCAAATACACCCCGGAAAACGGCACAATCTGCATCGAACTGTATGTGGAGAATGAGCAGTTGCACATCCGCATATCGAATACGGGAAAAGGGATCGAGAAGGAAAACCTCACAAAGATATTCGACCGCTACAAGATACTGGACAATTTCGAAGTACAGAACAAGAACGGCATATCGCCACGCAACGGTCTGGGACTGGCCATCTGCCACAGCATGGTGACCCTGCTGAACGGAGAGATCCGGGTGACAAGCACCCCCAACCGGCTTACCACCTTCGAGGTGACCCTGCCCGTTCTCTCCATCACTGCCACCGACACCGAACGACCGATGCCCGTGGAAATGGATACAGCGATACAAGAGGAGAATAAAACCCTGGAGCTGGAAAGTCCGGCAGCCGCATACGACACCTCCCGGCAAACCATCATCGTCATCGATGATGATCCGTCCATGCTGTGGTTTGTCAGTGATATTTTTGCGAACAGATACAACGTGCTCTCTTTCAGCGACACGGAAAAGGCGATGGAGCAGTTGAAACTGAAGCCGGTCGATTTAATCATCTCGGACGTCATGATGCCGGGCACGGACGGAATCTCCTTTGCCAGACAACTGAAATCGGACAAACTTCTCTCCCACACCCCGCTGATCCTCCTATCTGCCCTCAACAGCATCGACGACCAGATGAAAGGAATCGACTCGGGTGCCGAAGCATACGTCACCAAGCCATTCAACGCCGACTATCTGATAAAGTTAGCGGAACGCCTCATCCAACGGGAGAAGGACTTGAAGGAGTACTACAACTCCGTATTCAGCACGTTCAAATTGGACGACGGGCAGTTCGTGCATAAAGAGGACAAGGAGTTCTTCGAGAAGATGATGAAAATCATCGATCAGAACATCACCAATCCGGAACTGTCCGTAGAGCTGCTGAGCAACTCTATGGGATACAGCACCCGGCACTTCTACCGGAAGCTCAAAGAGATAACCGAGCAAACTCCCGCCGACATCATCAAGGAATACCGGCTGGCCGTGGCCGAACAGCTGCTGCTGACCACCAACCTGACCGTAGAGGAAATCATGGACAAATCCGGATTTACGAACCGGGGAACCTTCTACAAGATATTCTCACAGAAATACAACATGCCACCACGGCAGTACAGAGAACGGAAGAAGAAAGATTTCAAAGAGGTGTGTGCTCCAGCACCTCCAACAACGGGTGGAGAAGATTGAAAAACGGGAGGATGCCCAACCCGGATTGCCCATAAAACAGATACACGTTTCGCAAGCAATCTCTTGTTTACAAAACCGCCCCTGCTACAGTAGTCTGTGACAGGGGCGATTTTTATGTATCAGGCGTTTCAGGTATTTCACGCCTCTTTACGGGTTACGATCCACTTTATTTATACTCTTGCCAGCTCTTGATCTGGATATCTTCCACCTTCATCTCGCAGAACGCCTCGATGAACGCACTTGCCAGACGGGCATTGGTAATCAAAGGAATATTATGGTCGATGGCTCCGCGGCGGATGCGATAACCGTTCGTCAGCTCACGCTTGCTATGGTTCTTGGGTATGTTCACAATCAAATCGAACTTATGATCGGCAATCATCTTCATCACGTTGTTTTCCGCTCCCGGTTTTTCATCCGGCCAGTACACCGGAGTCGTTTCTACCCCGTGCGCATTGAGGAACGCAGCAGTACCGGCAGTCGCGTAAATCTTATATCCTTTCGCATACAGCGTACGGCTTGCATCCAGCAAGTCTACTTTCGACTTCATGGCACCGGACGAGAACATCACTCCCTTCTCCTTGGAAGGAATCTTGAAACCGGTAGCAATCATGGCGCTCATCAATGCTTCCGAGAAGTCATCACCGATGCAGCCCACCTCACCGGTAGAAGACATATCCACACCCAAGACCGGGTCGGCTTTGTGCAAACGTGAGAATGAGAACTGAGAAGCCTTCACACCGATCCAGTCGATATCGAAAGCCGACTTGTCCGGACGATTATAAGGAGCGTCCAGCATGATGCGGGTAGCCGTTTCAATGAAATTGCGTTTCAGCACCTTGGAGACAAACGGGAAGCTACGCGATGCGCGCAGGTTACACTCGATAACCTTCACCTCGTTGTTGCGAGCCAGGAACTGGATATTGAAAGGACCGGAAATATTGAGTTCCTTCGCAATCTGGCGGCTGATTTTCTTGATGCGGCGTGCCGTTGCAAAGTAAATCTTCTGTGCCGGGAATACCAGCGTAGCGTCACCGGAGTGTACACCGGCAAACTCCACGTGCTCGGAGATGGCGTATTCCACCACTTCACCGTTTTGGGCAACCGCATCGAATTCTATCTCCTTCGTATTTTCAAGGAATTGGGAAACCACCACCGGATACTCTTTGGATACTTCGGCAGCCATCTTCAGGAAGTTTTCCAACTCTTCATCATCATAGCAGACGTTCATTGCCGCTCCGGAAAGCACATACGAGGGGCGCACCAATACCGGATAACCCACCTTACCGACGAAGCCTTTTACCTCTTCCAGGCTGGTAAGCTCCATCCATGCCGGCTGGTCGATGCCCAGTTGGTCGAGCATAGCAGAGAACTTGTTGCGGTTTTCGGCGCGGTCGATGGAGACCGGAGAAGTGCCAAGCACAGGCACCGACTGGCGATAGAGTTTCATGGCGAGATTGTTGGGGATCTGTCCGCCGACGGAAACGATCACCCCGCGCGGCTGCTCCAGATCGATGACATCGAGTACGCGCTCGAAAGAGAGCTCATCGAAGTACAGACGGTCGCACATATCATAGTCGGTAGACACCGTTTCGGGGTTGTAGTTGATCATGATCGACTTATATCCCAACTTACGGGCAGTCTGCACGGCATTGACCGAGCACCAGTCAAACTCTACCGAGCTACCGATACGGTATGCGCCCGACCCGAGAACGACCACCGATTTCTCATTCTTGTAATAGTTGACATCGTATCCCTCTACGGCATAAGTCATATAAAGATAGTTTGTCAGTTCCGGATGTTCGGAGGCAACCGTGTTGATGCGTTTTACAGCCGGCAGGATGCCCAACGCCTTACGATGTGCACGTACCATCAGGTTTTCTTTCTCCATATTACCGGTAGGATTCAGCACGAAACGTGCAATCTGGAAGTCGGAGAAGCCGAGTTTCTTCGCATCACGCATCACGTCTGCCGGAATATCCTCCACCTTATTGTAAGCGGAAAGTTTCGCTTTGTAATCAACGATGTTTTTCAACTTGCCGAGGAACCACGGGTCGATCCGGGTCAGTTCATAAATCCGGTCAATCGTATATCCTTTTTCCAACGCCTGTGCGATGGCGAATATACGCAAGTCGGTGGGGTTGGCCAGTTCTTTGTCAAGATCGTCAAAGGTAACGTCATCGTTCCCCACAAATCCGTGCATACCCTGACCGATCATGCGGAGACCTTTCTGGATAATCTCTTCAAAAGAGCGGCCGATGGACATGATTTCGCCCACGGACTTCATGCTCGAACCGATTTCGCGGGATACACCGGCAAACTTGGTGAGGTCCCAACGGGGTATCTTACAGATGTAATAGTCGAGTTGCGGTGCCACATAAGCAGAGTTCGGAGTACCCATCTCACCGATCTGGTCGAGTGTATATCCCAAAGCCACTTTAGCGGCAACAAACGCCAACGGGTATCCGGTAGCCTTGGAAGCCAAAGCCGATGAACGGCTCAAACGGGCATTTACCTCGATGACGCGATAGTCATCCGTCACGGAATTGAAGGCATACTGAATGTTGCACTCACCCACGATGCCGAGGTGGCGGATACATTTCGTAGAAAGTTCCTGCAGCATTTTCAGCTCTTCGTCATCCAGCGAGCAAGTAGGAGCTACTACAATAGATTCGCCCGTATGGATGCCCAACGGGTCGAAGTTCTCCATGCTTGCCACCGTAAAGCAGTGGTCGTTCGCATCGCGAATTACCTCGAACTCGATCTCTTTCCAGCCTTTCAGTGACTCTTCCACCAGAATCTGCTTGGAGAAGGCGAACGAGCTTTCGGCCAGTTTCAGGAATTCTTCCTCATTGGCGCAAATACCGCTGCCCAGACCTCCCAAGGCATAGGCCGAACGCACCATCACCGGATAACCGATGCGGCGAGCAGCGGTTATGGCGTCTGTCATGTTCTCCACCGCCTGGCTGACGGGAGTTTTCATCTTTATCTCATCCAGCTTTTTCACGAACAGGTCACGGTCTTCGGTGTACATGATGGCCTCAACAGAAGTACCCAATACTTTTACTCCGTACTTATCGAGAATGCCTTGCGTATAAAGTTCCGCACCGCAGTTCAACGCCGTCTGACCGCCAAATGCCAGCAAAATGCCATCTGGACGTTCTTTCTTTATAATTTCTTCTACAAAGTAGGTAGTCACGGGAAGGAAATATACCTTATCGGCAATTCCCTCAGAAGTCTGAATAGTTGCAATATTCGGATTTACCAATACGGAGCTGATGCCCTCTTCCCGTAAGGCTTTCAGTGCCTGCGAACCGGAGTAATCAAACTCTCCGGCCTGTCCGATTTTGAGCGCTCCCGAACCCAAAACCAAGACCTTTTTCATTTCCTTTTCCATCTCTTTTGTTGTTATGTTGTTATTTCTTATGAATACCGCACAAAAAAAATGCGTTACCCTGATGAAAGGAATAACGCATTACCAAAGAACTAAATATCGTTTTTGGAGAAAAGAGAAGAAGTACGTAGATTCCGGATGGAAGACATCCGAATGAAGATAATACTTGCTTCTGATTTCTTGCTGATTCATTGCTGTTTTTAAAATTTATGCAAAGTAACGACTTATTTCGATAAATACAAAAGATTCGGAAAAGAATATTTCTGCAAAAGCAGAGAGCCGGTCCGGTTTAAATCTTGCCCAGTATCATTATATGGAAAACAAGCCTGTTTTGATGTCGTTTCACAATCATGAGACGACCGTCTCTCAATTGTGTAACGATCGTCTCTCAATCGTGAAATGTACGTCTCATAATCGTGAGACGCAAATTTCGCTTAGACGTTTTCAATAAGGGCGGAGCAGGGATGTAGCAAAGGCGGAGTAAGGGGTTGTGACTTCCAATATCTGACCATTGATATTTCTTTCCGTAACAAGGTTCATCTATTATATCACAGCCAGATCCGTTCCGTTTCTCTTTGTCCGCAATGAAGTGACATAACTGCTTTAAATTAAGGGACATTCACTGAACAGTTACCACAATTTATTATGGAAAAAACATAATTTTCCCTGCTTCTATGCTTTTTTCAAATAAAAAAAAGGCATCATGAATCAATATCAACGAATTAGATAAATGGATACAGTAATATGGAATTTCTTCTGATTGTAAGAAAAACAGGGGAAAGATAGTATTTGTATTTTTCTGCTTTTTTAGATTATCGAATCATAGAATAAACGACATAAAATCACTAACAG
>CAVCAX010000198.1:0-4905 GCA_963599995.1 Coprobacillus sp. CAG:698 | reverse complement strand
ATCATACTTACTCATTATTTATTAGAGTTTGCCAAGGACGTACCATAATAGAGAAGGACGGAGTTGATATTTTTCTGTCATACTAGTATATAAATCGAGATTTATATTTAAATTTGACACACAAATAAAGTACATAATATTTCATGAAAAAAGAAGCGAAAAAAGATAAGAATACAAAGAAGGAATCCGTAAGTAAGGTTTCCTATCATTATAAACCGGACAACATGACATTGGAAGAGTGGCAGATTTCTTTGCGCAGACAGGCGGCATTGAAGGAACAGTTTGTCATATCCGAATTAAACAGGAAAAACTACCCCGGATATTATAAAGTAGTGAATTCATTGTCCGGTAATGAATACAGAGTGGTGTATCGCGGTGAAGGAAGCCCGTGGAATTATTGTTCGTGTATGGACTTCAAGACCAGTCGGCTGGGGATGTGCAAGCATTTGGGAGGTGTAGAACATTGGATTAAAGAAAATCACCGGAAAGTATGCCGGACTATTCCGTCTTATACGTCTGTTTATCTGTCTTATAAGGGCGAACGGGAAGTACGCTTACGTATTGGAAAAGACCATAGTGAAGAGTTTGCCCGGTTGGCTGCTCCCTATTTTACACCGGACGGAGTCATGCGCCCCGAAGCGATTGGTACGATAAATGAATTTCTGCATGATGCCGTTCGTTTGGATGATACATTTCGTTGGTATTCGGATGCTTTAGCCTTTATCTTGGAAAAGCGTGACATGAAATGGCGTAAGCGGGTCGTGGCTGATTTTGCTTCGGACACTGCATTGGATGCGTTACTTAAGGTGAAACTTTATCCTTATCAAAGAGAAGGGGTACGGTTTGCCTTCTGTGCCGGAAAAGCAATTATAGCTGACGAAATGGGACTGGGAAAGACACTTCAAGCCATTGCAACGGCAGAATTGATGAGAAAACACGGACTTGTTTCCACAGCACTGATTGTTTGCCCCACTTCATTGAAATATCAATGGAAAAAAGAGATAGAACGTTTCACTGATGCAACGGCTGTCGTTGTGGAAGGCAATCATTTGATTCGGAAAAAACTGTATGCGTCAGAAGAGTTCTATAAGATTGTTTCCTACAACAGCGTTTGTAATGATATAAAGATATTGAAGTCATTGCATACGGATTTCTTGATTATGGATGAAGTGCAACGCTTGAAAAATTGGAATACACAAATTTCGAGAGCGGCCCGCCACATTGATTCGGAATATGCTGTAATCCTCTCGGGCACTCCGCTCGAAAACAAGTTGGAAGAGCTTTATTCTATTATGCAATTTGTCGATCAGTATTGCTTGGGACCTTATTATCAGTTCATCGATCGTACGGTAGTCAAGTCGGATACGGGTAAGGTGATCGGCTATAAGAATCTGAATGTTATCGGTGAACAGATGAAGGATGTACTGATCCGGCGCCGGAAGAAGGAGGTGGCATTGCAGTTACCGGGGCGTATGGATAAAGTCTTGTTTGTTCCTATGACCGAGGAACAGCGTAGTATGCATGATGAGTATCAGAGTCATGTTGCCAAATTGGTTAGTAAATGGACCAGAACGCATTTTTTAAGCGAAAAAGATCGTAGACGCCTGTTGCTGATGCTCAGCCAGATGCGTATGATCTGTGACAGTACTTATATCCTTGATCAGAAAACGCGTTGCGACACGAAGGTGGAGGAGACGATGAATATTCTGAAAAATATTTTTGAAAACGGTGATGATAAAGTCGTAATATTCAGTCAGTGGGAAAGGATGACCCGTTTGATTGCAGCAGAACTGGATGCGTTGGGAGTCCGTTATGAATATCTGCATGGTGGAGTGCCTTCGGAAAAGCGGAAAGACCTGATGGAAAACTTTACGGAACTGCCGGAGAGTCGTGTGTTCTTGTCGACGGATGCCGGTAGCACAGGACTGAATTTACAAGTCGCATCAGTTTTGATTAATTTGGACTTGCCTTGGAATCCTGCTGTGCTGGAACAGCGTATTGCCCGTATTTACCGTATCGGGCAGAAGAAGAACATTCAGGTAATCAATCTTGTTGCCAGCCAAACCATAGAAGAAAGAATGTTGTCGACATTGAATTTCAAATCTTCTTTGTTTGAAGGCATTTTAGACAATGGAGAAGATTCTGTATTCTTGGAAGATAGTAAATTTGACAAGATTGTGGATTCTATCAAAGTAATGGTTGATACGGCAGAGGATGTACCGTCAGAAAATGGAGGCACGGTAGATGACGGGGAAGAAAAAATAGAGACAGAATCGACCGTGGGAGAAACTGTGCCGATGATGGAAGAAGAACTTTCGGTGATGGATGAAACTCCGGTGGAGAATGAAATGCCCCCTGCGGTAGAGGTAGAGGCGGAAAATCCGGAACATCTGGTCCGTCAGGGGCTTTCTTTCTTTAATAATCTGGCTCGTACGCTCAGTTCTCAGGAGGCTACTCAAAAATTGCTGGACTCTATTATTGAGGAGGACAAAGAGACCGGGCAGACTTCATTGCGGATACCGGTTCCCGATAAACAGAGTGTGGCAACGGTTTTGAATCTGTTTGGGAAGTTACTCTCTTCCGGCAGATAGGGAAGGGGAATCACTCCATACAGGGCGGATCGGGTTCAGCGCGTATGCTCCGGCATGGCCATGGGCGAAAGAACAATAATCATTGTCGAACTGGAACCATATAGCGCTCACACCACTGCCGGAAGCTGGAGAATCCCCTGTCCAATAGTATCCTATCGGTTTTTCAAGATATACATTTTTATTATCTATCACGCAGAAGTGGTTGGATTTTGTATAAGGTAAAAAGATGCTGTTACCATTGGGACCGGTAAATTGCATTCCATAGATGCCGTTTTTTATAACTTCCTTTCGGGTACACTTAAACTCCAATTCACGGGCTTCTTCGTCTGTCGGCATGCGCCAATGTTTTCCTTTTCTCACTGTGGCGGCGTCATAAGACGTTCCGCTTATGTATTGGCATGGAAGTTTATCACTGTATGTGTAGTCAGACGTGACATAATGATTCGGATTGCGGGGAGTGGTTTCTGCCCATGCAAAAAGATCGCCAATTTCTTCCGGTTCCGACGCACCTAAATTATAGGGCGCCCACTTCACGCTTAATCCCAAATCGACAGCGTCATTACCACCCCAAATAGCTTTTTTGATAACCTTGCCTTCTTCATTGTACAAGACTGCTTTCAGCATATCATTATCAGCAGATGGAGTCCATGTTACGGTTACAATACCGTTATTGGCTATTCCATATCTGGATGACAGTCCGCCGTCGGATTCAAATTTCACGATCTGTGGCAATATAGTCGGGGAGGACTTACCTAACAGATAATTAGTGTCGTACACTTCAAATGAAACTTTTACGGGTTGGTCTTTTACAATTTCATTAGAACTGGTTTCATATACTTGAATATCGGTAGGAGAATAAAACAGGTCTTTTTCCATGACATTGAGAGAACGGGTTGTTAAATGTTCCACTTCGTAGTTCATGAACATTAAACTAAGTCCTGATTCAATATCCATACCGGCAAAGTTCCTTAACGTCCATGCGCAATAATCATTAGAAGAATCAAGTAACGTCTTTCTGAATCCTCCGCTCAATTGACTTCCGATATAAGGCTTTATGTCGAATGAAGGACCGATTATGTCATATAAAGTGACATGGATTCTCGGATAGATCCATGCTTTTGCCGTGATGCTTCCCTTTCCTTCTACTGTCGGATAGATGATCTGATCTTCTGATGTCACCTCTTTGACAGGCGAAATACCCTCGCTTTGTGACCATTGAAAGCCTACATTCACAGTGGATGAACTGTTGACTCCCGTATAAGCGGAGATCTCTCCTTTGGCCTCAATGGAAGCGCCTCTGTACAAATCAGCACTAAGAGTAACGCAAATAGGGACGCCACTGGCATTGAACCATACACGAATCGGTCGGAACACATTGTGTTTGCATAATTCATCCTCCTTTTCCTGATAACGGACCTCACCGGCAATATCTGCGCGAAGTATAAAATTGGAATATATACCCCCTTCCACCGTGGCACTTACGGCAAGGGCCTTACTTTTGTATTGTTTATAAGCATTGTTTATTAATTCACCGGTGGTGCGTCCGCCAAAGCTCAAATGCATTGTCAGATCTATATAAGCACCATAATTGGCTTCCTGCATATATACTTTTGAATTCTTGTCTTCATAGAATGTCATTCCATTAAAATCTTTCCCCCAATTCCATAAATCATCGGTTATATGAGTACCCTCACGCGAGACTGCACGTGTTTGTGCCTTTCCATTTTCATCGAGATACACTACCTTGACCGGAGTATACACATTACTTTGAGAATATGCCCTGCTCTTGGCATTGTCTGATGTTGTCAATGTAAAATCAGTATTGGCAAATATGTCACACAAGCTTCCGGGGGTTGCTGTGATGGAGATGTTATCTCCGTTTTTTTCCACACTTTGCACGATAACTATGTATCCGATAGTATCTGCGTCAATGGTCAGAACATTTCCCGGACGCAGCTTTTGAGTATCTGCATTTGAAGAGAATGTATATCTTCCTTTATCGGGGTCGCAGTTTATAATTCGGGTGGTTTTCTGATTGATACCCATGTAATCGGGGTTTATCAGTTCTGTCTCATATTCTTCTTCAGACGGGAGTGGAATGTTTTCCGGCAGCTCTTCCCCTTCTTTGCTACATGCCATGAACAGTATAACCAATAACATGTAAAATACTCTTCTCTTCTCCATTTGAATTATATTTGATATGTTCTTACTCTTGTTATCAGCGTCTGATGTATCTTGCCAAACCGTATATATACCTTCTGAATCCAGGCCGGTAAGCGAGCAGGTGGTCGAACCATCCTAATCTCTTGTTTAC
>CAVCAX010000197.1:12619-14046 GCA_963599995.1 Coprobacillus sp. CAG:698 | reverse complement strand
TGGTGACCCTCGTCGTTGACGGACCGGTATCTCAGAATGAGATTTGTTATATCTCTACCGGTGGCGATAAGTTGATGGCGGAGGTGATTAAGGTGGTAGGTTCGCATGTATATGTCCAGGTATTCGAAAGTACCCGTGGACTGAAAGTGGGAGCAGAAGCCGAATTCACGGGACACATGCTTGAGGTGACTCTGGGTCCGGGCATGTTATCAAAAAACTACGACGGTCTGCAGAACGACCTCGACAAAATGGATGGTGTTTTCCTTAAGAGAGGACAATATACATATCCGTTGGATAAAGAAAAGAAGTGGCATTTTGTGCCATTGGCAAAGGCAGGCGACAAAGTGGGAGCTTCGGCATGGCTGGGACAGGTAGACGAAAACTTCCAGCCGCTGAAGATTATGGTGCCTTTTACCTTGAAAGGAACCTGTACGGTGAAGTCTGTTGCTGCCGAGGGAGATTATAAGATTGAAGATACCATTGCCGTACTTACCGATGAAGAGGGCAAGGATATAGCAGTCAATATGATTCAGAAATGGCCGGTGAAGCGTGCGATGACCAATTATAAAGAGAAGCCCCGTCCTTTTAAGTTGTTGGAGACCGGAGTTCGTGTCATCGATACGGTGAATCCGATTGTAGAGGGTGGAACGGGCTTTATCCCCGGTCCTTTCGGTACGGGTAAGACGGTGTTGCAGCATGCCATCTCTAAGCAGGCGGAAGCGGATATCGTAATTATCGCTGCCTGTGGCGAGCGTGCCAATGAGGTTGTGGAAATCTTTACCGAATTCCCCGAACTGGTTGACCCGCATACAGGCCGCAAGCTGATGGAGCGTACTATTATTATTGCAAATACTTCGAACATGCCGGTAGCTGCCCGTGAGGCATCCGTATACACAGCGATGACTATTGCCGAATACTACCGTTCGATGGGATTGAAGATTCTGTTGATGGCCGACTCTACTTCCCGATGGGCGCAGGCCTTGCGTGAAATGTCCAACCGTATGGAGGAGTTGCCCGGACCGGATGCGTTCCCGATGGACTTGTCGTCTATCATCTCCAACTTCTACGGTCGTGCCGGTTATGTGAAGCTGTATAATGGAGCTTCGGGTTCTATTACTTTCATCGGTACGGTGTCTCCGGCCGGAGGTAACTTGAAAGAGCCCGTTACCGAGAATACCAAGAAAGTGGCCCGTTGTTTTTATGCACTCGAGCAGGATCGTGCCGATAAGAAGCGTTATCCGGCAGTGAATCCGATTGATTCTTATTCCAAATACATCGAATATCCCGAGTTTGAATCATATATCTCCGAGCATATCAACGGTGAATGGATCGGAAAGGTGAATGAGATCAAGACCCGTTTGCAGCGTGGTAAGGAAATAGCCGAGCAGATCAATATTCTTGGTGATGACGGTGTACCTGTAGAATAT
>CAVCAX010000197.1:3630-12609 GCA_963599995.1 Coprobacillus sp. CAG:698 | reverse complement strand
GGAGTTGATAGACTTCGTGATTCTTCAGCAGGATGCTTTCGATGAGATAGATGCCGTGACTCCGATGGAGCGTCAGGAAGCTATCTTGAATCTGGTAATCGACATCTGTCACACCGAATTCGAATTTGAAAACTTCAATGAAGTAATGGACTATTTCAAGAAGATGATTAACATCTGCAAACAGATGAACTACTCTAAATTCAAGTCGGAACAGTACGAAGACTTCCGGAAGCAGTTGAAAGAACTGATTGATGAAAGAAGCGTTAAATAGTAAATCGTAAATAGCTAAATAGTAAATAGATGGCAACAAAAGCATTTCAAAAGATATATACCAAGATTACTCAGATTACGAAAGCTACCTGTTCGCTGAAAGCGACGGGAGTGGGGTATGATGAGTTGGCCACCGTGAATGGCAAACTGGCCCAGGTGGTAAAAATTGCCGGTGATGAAGTGACGTTGCAGGTGTTCGAAGGTACCGAAGGTATCCCGACCAATGCGGAAGTCGTATTCCTGGGCAAATCGCCTACGATCAAAGTTAGCGAGCAGCTTGCCGGACGTTTCTTCAATGCGTTTGGCGACCCTATTGACGGGGGACCGGAAATTGAAGGCCAGGAGGTGGAAATCGGTGGTCCGTCTGTGAATCCGGTTCGCCGTAAGCAGCCGTCGGAACTCATCGCAACGGGTATCGCTGGTATCGACCTGAACAATACATTGGTATCCGGACAGAAGATCCCGTTCTTTGCCGACCCTGACCAGCCTTTTAACCAGGTAATGGCAAACGTTGCCTTACGTGCCGAAACGGATAAGATTATCCTCGGCGGTATGGGTATGACGAACGATGACTACCTGTATTTCAAGAATGTATTCTCCAATGCCGGTGCGCTCGACCGTATCGTCAGCTTCATGAATACGACGGAGAACCCACCGGTAGAACGTCTGTTGATTCCCGATATGGCATTGACTGCCGCTGAATATTTTGCCGTGGAGCACAATGAGAAAGTATTGGTACTGCTTACCGATATGACCTCTTATGCCGATGCTTTGGCAATCGTATCCAACCGTATGGATCAGATTCCGTCGAAGGATTCTATGCCCGGTTCGCTTTATTCGGATTTGGCGAAGATCTACGAAAAGGCGGTGCAGTTCCCATCCGGCGGTTCTATCACGATTATTGCCGTGACTACTTTGTCCGGCGGTGATATCACGCATGCTGTGCCCGATAATACGGGATATATCACTGAAGGTCAGTTGTTCCTGCGTCGTGACAGTGACATCGGTAAGGTTATTGTCGACCCGTTCCGTTCTCTGTCCCGCTTGAAACAGTTGGTAACCGGTAAGAAGACGCGTAAGGACCATCCGCAGGTGATGAATGCCGCCGTACGTCTGTATGCCGATGCAGCCAATGCCAAGACGAAGCTGGAAAACGGTTTCGACCTGACTAATTATGACGAACGTACATTGGCTTTTGCAAAAGATTATTCCAACCAGTTGCTTGCTATCGACGTAAACCTCGATACCACCGAAATGCTGGATGTAGCCTGGGGCTTGTTCGGTAAGTATTTCCGTCCGGAAGAGGTGAATATAAAGAAAGAACTGGTAGAGCAGTATTGGCCGAAATAAGGATATTTGCGATTAGGCGATTTATCATTTACGGTTGAAAGTTGTCAATTGTAAATGGTCAAGGAAAATGATTTCAATCGCCTGTTTGTAAATCGATAAATTAAAATAAATGAGATGGCTATAAAATTTCAATATAATAAGACGTCCCTTCAGTTATTGGAGAAGCAACTGAAAGTGCGGGTACGTACTCTGCCTATTATAAAAAACAAGGAGAGTGCCCTGCGCATGGAGGTGAAGCGCTGCAAGACGGAAGCGACCGATTTGGAAGAAAGGCTGGAGAAACAAATCCAGGCTTATGAAGCCATGTTCGCACTTTGGAATGAGTTTGATGCCTCATTGATAAAGGTAAATGATGTTCATCTTGGCGTGAAGAAGATTGCCGGTGTACGGGTGCCCTTGCTCGAAAATGTAGATTTTGAGATACGGCCGTACAGCATGTTTAACGCTCCCAAGTGGTATGCCGACGGGCTGTATCTGTTGAAGCAGCTTGCACAAACGGCTATTGAAAGGGAGTTTATACTCGCCAAACTGAACTTGTTGGAACATGCAAGGAAAAAGACCACTCAGAAAGTGAACCTTTTTGAGAAGGTACAGATACCCGGATATCAGGATGCACTGCGAAAGATCAAACGATTCATGGAGGATGAGGAAAACTTATCCAAATCATCGCAGAAGATTCTGAAATCCCAGCAGGAAAAAAGGAAGGAGGTAGAGGCATGATTACAAAAATGAAGAAACTCACGTTCCTGGTTTATCATAAGGAGTACGAGGATTTTCTGAACAGTCTTCGCGAACTTGGGGTGGTGCACATTGTTGAGAAACAGCAGGGTGCTGCCGAGAATGCCGAGTTGCAGGACAGCATTCGTCTTTCATCACGTCTGGCGGCTGCCATAAAGTTGCTCCAGAATGTAAAGCTCGATAAGAATGCGGTAGTTGCCAAAGAGGGGGGAACTCCTCAGCGGGGTGCACAAGTGCTGGATGAGATCGATGCGTTGCAAGCTGAAAAGAGTAAACTGACCCAGCAGTTGCAGGGCTATGCGAAAGAGCGGGATGCCTTGGCTGCATGGGGCGATTTCGAGCCGGAGAGTATCTGTCGGTTGAATGAGGCCGGCTATACGGTAGGCTTTTATACCTGTCCGGAGGGGAATTATAAAGAAGAGTGGGAAACGGAATACAACGCAATGGTTATCAGCCGTATCTCTTCGAAAGTATTCTTTATAACCGTAACGAAAAACGGAGCGGAAGTCGATCTGGATGTAGAGCAGGCCAAGTTACCGGCTTACTCGCTCACTCGTGTGAATCAACTTTATGCCGAAACGGAACAGGCCATTGCCGAAAATGAAAGAAAGCTCGCTCTGCTGGCCGAAAAGGATATTCCTTCCTTGAAAGAGATGGAGAGGAATCTGCAGAATAATATCGAGTTCTCTAAAGTCGTGCTGAGTACGGAACAGGTTGCCGGCGAGAAACTGATGTTGCTTGAAGGCTGGGTACCTGCCCGTAACAAGATAGAGATTGAGGCTTTCCTCGATTCGTCTCATGTCTATTACGAACTTTCCGATCCTATGCCGGGAGACAACGTACCGATCGAACTGAATAATAAGGGATTTTTCTCTTGGTTCGAGCCGATTTGCAAGCTCTATATGCTGCCGAAGTATAACGAATTGGACTTGACTCCGTTCTTTGCTCCGTTCTTTATGGTTTTCTTCGGACTTTGTCTCGGCGATTCGGGATATGGATTATTCCTGTTTGTGGGGGCTACGGCATATCGTCTGATAGCTAAGAAGCTGACAACTTCTACCAAGTCGATCCTCTCACTGATTCAGGTATTGGCAGCTTCCACTTTCTTCTGCGGATTGCTGACAGGTACTTTCTTCGGAGCCAATATCTACGATCTGGATTGGCCGGTTGTGCAGAAGTTGAAGCATGCGGTGTTCATGGATAATAACGATATGTTCCAGCTTTCGTTGATACTGGGAGTGATACAGATCATGTTCGGTATGGTACTGAAAGCGGTGAATCAGACGATACAGTTCGGCTTTAAATACGCTGTTGCAACGATCGGATGGATTATCCTGCTGTTGTCTATGGGTGTTTCGGCTTTGCTTCCGGAGGTGTTGCCGATGGGCGGTACGGTGCACCTGGTAATACTCGCTATTGCCGGTGTGATGATATTCCTTTTCAATACTCCCGGAAAGAATATATTCCTGAATATCGGACTCGGTTTGTGGGATTCCTACAACATGGTTACCGGTTTGCTGGGAGATGTGCTTTCGTATGTCCGTCTGTTTGCTCTCGGACTTTCGGGAGGGATTCTGGCAGGAGTATTCAATAGTCTTGCCACCGGAATGAGTCCTGATAATGCCGTTCTTGGCCCGATTGTGATGGTACTGATCTTTGTGATCGGCCATGCTATCAATATGTTTATGAATGTACTCGGTGCGATGGTTCACCCCATGCGTCTGACATTTGTGGAATTCTTCAAGAACTCCGGATACGAAGGTGGCGGTAAGGAGTACAAACCTTTTAAGAAATAATAGAGAAACAAGAAAATAAAATTAAACAATAAAAACAGAATAAAATTATGGAAATGAATTTGTTTATTGCCTACATTGGCATCGCGGTAATGGTTGGTTTGTCGGGTATCGGTAGCGCATACGGGGTAACTATTGCAGGTAACGCTGCCATCGGCGCATTGAAAAAGAATGATGGCGCATTCGGTAACTTCCTTGTATTGACGGCTCTTCCGGGTACACAGGGTCTGTATGGTTTTGCCGGTTACTTTATGTTCCAGACGATTTTCGGTATTCTGACTCCTCAGATCACAGCTATTCAGGCTTCTGCCGTATTGGGTGCAGGTATTGCTTTGGGATTGGTTGCTTTGTTCTCGGCTATCCGTCAGGGACAAGTTTGCGCCAATGGTATTGCTGCCATCGGTCAAGGTCACAACGTGTTCAGCAATACGTTGATTCTTGCCGTATTCCCGGAACTTTATGCAATCGTAGCTTTGGCTGCTACCTTCTTGATTGGTAGTGCTTTGGCATAATCCGGATGTATATAAGATATGAAAATGAGGTGTGTCAGAACACCTGAAACATAAGAATCACCCCTGCCGCAGATCTGTAGCAGGGGTGTTTTTTGTGTAGGTATATCCGGCATGAGCTTACTCTGATATTTGAGGGGATGTTTAATCTTCGATCGGTTATTAGAAGCAATCTTCAAAGTGTAAGCATTTCCCGCTTCTATTGTGCTATATTTGCGCTCCCCGCTTTATTATTGTCGGCATGATAACCATTGACAAGCAAAAAGATAGCCTCTTTTTTCTAATGACCGGTTGGAATTAATTCATGGAATGGAATGAAACGACCGTTAAAAGAGGATTTGCAAACGTTTGTGCCCCCCTGCCGATTCACATTTTCCATATAAACCATTATTTTTCAATAAATAATGCGTATTTTTGCAGTCGCTAAATAAAAAAGAGTTCTAAACAATTATATGGTAAAAGATTTATTAACCCCCGATTATATCTTCGAATCCAGTTGGGAGGTGTGTAATAAGGTAGGAGGAATCTACACAGTTCTGTCCACAAGGGCGAACACATTACAGACTGCTTTTCGTGATAAATTGTTCTTTATTGGTCCGGATGTGTGGCAAGGTAAGGATAATCCTTTGTTTATAGAGTCTGATAATCTTTGTGCGGCATGGAAGTTGCACGCATGTGAAAAAGATAATCTTTCTGTCCGTGTAGGACGTTGGAATGTTCCGGGCAATCCCATCGTGATATTAGTAGACTTTCAGCCGTTCTTTGCAAAAAAGAATGAAATATATACAGAGATGTGGAATCGTTTTCAAGTAGATTCGCTGCATGCGTACGGCGACTATGACGAAGCGTCGATGTTCTCGTACGCTGCCGGTAAGGTAGTGGAAAGTTTCTACCGCTACAATCTGACAGAGAACGATAAAGTCATTTATCAGGCACATGAATGGATGACCGGATTGGGAGCGCTTTATCTGCAGATGGCCGTCCCGGAAATAGCGACCATCTTTACCACCCATGCGACGTCCATCGGACGTTCCATTGCCGGAAACAACAAACCACTTTATGATTATCTGTTTGCTTACAACGGCGATCAGATGGCCGAAGAACTGAATATGCAGTCTAAACACTCCATAGAGAAGCAGACGGCCCATTATGTGGACTGTTTTACGACGGTAAGTGAAATAACCAATAACGAATGCAAAGAGTTGCTCGATAAAGCAGCCGATGTGGTGCTGATGAATGGTTTCGAGGATGATTTCGTTCCTAAGGGAAGTACATTTACCGGCAAACGTAAACGTGCCCGTTCGACTATGCTGAATGTTGCCAATAAATTATTGGGTACAAACCTGGGTGACGATACGTTAATCATCGGGACCAGCGGCCGTTATGAGTTTAAGAATAAAGGAATTGATGTATTTCTGGAATCATTGAACCGTTTGTGCCGGGATAAGAATCTGAAGAGAGAAGTATTGGCCTTTGTCAATGTGCCCGGTTGGGTGGGCGAACCCCGTGAAGATCTGCAGGCACGTCTGAAGAGCAAGGACAAGTTCGATACTCCGTTGGAAGTGCCTTTTATCACGCATTGGTTGCATAATATGACGCATGACCAAGTGCTCGATATGTTGAAATATCTTGGAATGGGCAATCGCCGGGAGGATAAGGTGAAAGTGATTTTCGTTCCTTGCTATCTGAACGGCAAGGATGGAATCTTGAATAAGGAGTATTATGACCTGTTGTTGGGACAGGATCTTAGCGTTTACCCGTCTTATTATGAACCTTGGGGATATACCCCCTTGGAGAGTGTGGCTTTCCGCGTACCTACCATTACTACTGATCTTGCCGGCTTCGGTCTTTGGGTGAAGAGTTTGAAAAAGCAGAATAATGGCATTGAGGACGGAGTGGAAGTATTGCACCGTTCGGATTATAACTATTCCGAGGTGGCCGACGGTATCAAGGATACCGTATCGTTGTTTTCCACGAAAACAGAAAGTGAAGTAAAGGAAATCCGCAAACATGCCGGCGAAATTGCAGAAAAGGCGTTGTGGAAACACTTTATTAAATATTATTATGAGGCTTATGATATTGCTTTACGCAATGCAATGAAACGTCAGCTGAATTAAATTATTTATCAAATAAATAAATGATAACATTATGAAAGTTAAAGTTAGTAATGTGAACACTCCGAACTGGAAAGAGGTGACTGTAAAGTCACGTGTTCCGGCGGAATTGGAAAAGTTGTCAGAGATAGCACGCAACATTTGGTGGTCCTGGAACTATGAAGCAACTGAATTATTCAGAGATTTGGATCCGGCTTTGTGGAAAGAAGTGGGGCAGAACCCTGTGCTTCTTCTGGAACGTATGAGTTATGAGACGCTGGAAGCTTTGTCAAAAGATAAAGTTATCCTGAAGCGTATGAATGATGTTTATACTAAGTTCAGAGACTATATGGACGTGACACCGGACTCGACTCGTCCCTCTGTGGCTTATTTCAGCATGGAGTATGGTTTGACAAGCGTACTTAAAATATATTCCGGTGGTCTGGGTGTACTTGCCGGCGACTATCTGAAAGAGGCTTCTGACAGTAACGTGGATCTTTGTGCGATAGGATTCCTCTATCGTTATGGTTACTTTACCCAGTCTTTGTCTATGGACGGACAACAGATTGCCAACTACGAAGCGCAGAACTTCGGTCAGTTGCCTATCGACCGTGTGCTCGATGCCGACGGTAAGCAGCTGGTGGTGGATGTTCCTTACATGAACTACTTCGTACATGCTAATGTATGGCGTGTGAATGTAGGTCGTATCTCTTTGTATCTGTTGGATACGGATAATGAAATGAACAGCGAATTCGACCGTCCTATTACTTATCAGCTATACGGTGGTGATTGGGAAAACCGTCTGAAACAGGAAATTCTGTTGGGTATCGGTGGTATCCTGACTCTGAAGGCGTTGGGCATCAAGAAAGATGTTTATCATTGTAATGAAGGACATGCTGCATTGATCAATGTTCAGCGTATCTGCGACTATGTGGCTACCGGTCTTACTTTCGACCAGGCCATCGAGTTGGTTCGCGCTTCATCTCTTTATACGGTTCATACTCCGGTTCCTGCCGGACACGACTATTTCGACGAAGGTCTTTTCGGCAAATATATGGGCGGATATCCTGCTATGATGGGTATCACTTGGGACGATCTGATGGATCTCGGACGTAATAATCCGGGTGATAAGGGTGAACGTTTCTGTATGTCTGTTTTTGCTTGCAATACTTCTCAGGAAGTGAATGGTGTGAGCTGGTTGCACGGAAAGGTTTCTCAGGAAATGTTCTCTTCTATCTGGAAAGGCTATTTCCCGGAAGAGAGCCATGTGGGTTATGTAACCAATGGTGTTCACTTCCCTACATGGAGTGCCACAGAATGGAAACAGCTGTATGCGAAGTATTTCAATGAGAATTTCTTGTACGACCAGTCTAATCCGAAAATATGGGAGGCTATCTATAATGTAGCTGATGAGGAGATCTGGAAGACCCGTATGACCATGAAGAACAAGTTGGTGGATTACATCCGCAAACAGTTCCGTGAAACCTGGTTGAAGAATCAGGGAGATCCTTCACGCATTGTGTCTCTGATGGATAAGATCAATCCGAATGCATTGCTGATCGGTTTCGGCCGTCGTTTTGCTACATACAAACGTGCTCACTTGCTGTTCACCGATCTGGATCGTCTGGCAAAGATTGTGAACAATCCCGATTATCCGGTACAGTTCCTGTTCACCGGAAAGGCTCACCCGCATGATGGTGCAGGACAAGGCTTGATAAAGAAAATTATCGAAATCTCCCGTCGTCCGGAATTCTTGGGTAAGATTATTTTCCTTGAAAACTATGATATGCAGTTGGCACGCCGTCTGGTATCCGGTGTTGATATCTGGCTGAATACACCGACCCGTCCGCTCGAGGCATCCGGTACATCGGGTGAGAAGGCGTTGATGAATGGTGTACTTAACTTCTCCGTACTCGACGGATGGTGGTTGGAAGGCTATCGTGAAGGTGCCGGATGGGCATTGACCGAAAAGCGCACTTACCAGAATCAAGAGCATCAGGATCAGTTGGATGCTGCTACTATCTACAGCATTCTTGAGACGGAAATTCTGCCGTTGTTCTATGCACGCAACAAGAAAGGATTCTCTGAAGGTTGGGTGAAGACAATCAAGAATTCTATTGCGCAGATTGCTCCTCATTACACGATGAAGCGTCAGCTCGATGATTACTACAGCAAGTTCTACACCAAAGAGGCCAAACGCTTCCACATGTTGTCTGCCAATGACAA
>CAVCAX010000197.1:1964-3620 GCA_963599995.1 Coprobacillus sp. CAG:698 | reverse complement strand
TCGAGGTAGTATCTTCTGAGAAGACACAAGAACTCGTGAAAGGCAGCATCGAAAGCTGAAAAGAATACACGATTACTTACGTTATCGATGAGAAAGGTTTGAACGATGCAATAGGACTTGAATTGGTGACTACTTATACAACGGCTGACGGTAAACAACACGTTTATTCCGTAGAACCGTTCAATGTCATCAAGAAAGAGGGTAACCTGTATACATTCCAGGCAAAACACAGCATGTCTAATGCCGGAAGTTTCAAGGTTTCTTACCGTATGTTCCCGAAGAACCCGGATCTGCCTCACCGTCAGGATTTCTGCTATGTACGTTGGTTTGTATAATCGGTACTGCCGATAAAACATCATAAAGAAAACAGCCCTTGCAATAATGAAATTGCAAGGGCTGATTTCTTTTATGATATTCTTTTAAGAGGCTGTTTGAATTTCCTTCTTAAAAGTATTATCCGTTTATTTTGAGGTCTATTTAAACAGATCCTAAATAATAGGCTTTTATTATTTCTTCAGTGCTTCAGCAATCTTTGTCTGCAGTTCTTCTCCATGTAAACCACGGGCAATGATTGTACCTTCACCGTCGATCAGCATCGTGTGAGGAATACTGTTTACGGCATACAGCTGTGCGCCTTCACAGTTCCAGTATTTCAAATCGGACATCTGCGGCCATGTCATGTTCAGGGCTTTGATAGCCTCTTTCCAGGAATCGGCATTCTGGTCGAGTGATACACCTACGATTTCGAAGTTATTACCTTTGTATTTTGCGTAAGCTTCTACTAAGTTCGGCATTTCGCGACGGCAAGGACCACACCAGCTTGCCCAGAAATCTACGAGAACGACTTTCCCTTTTCCTACATAATCCGACAATTTGACTGATTTTCCGTCGGGAGTCTGCATTTCGAAATCAATGAACTTCTTTCCGACAGCTGTTTTCTTTTGTTTTTCCACCATCCCTTTGATTTTTACGATGGCAGCGTCATTTTGGAATTGAGCCGGAATCTGTTGCAATAAAGCATCGTTTTCTGCTGTCTCCATGTTGTAATAGTTCATCTTGAACAGGTGGATACCTACCGGATTAGTGATATTTTTTTCGATACCTTCTTTGTAGACCTCTCCCAGTTCTTTCTGTAGGCTTTCGAGCGTTTTCATGTTTTCAGCTCTCTGCTCTTCGGTCATGTCGGTGTTTCCCATGGATTCGTAAATGGGTTTTGCCTTTTGGTTGATGGCATTGATCTTGTTACGTATTTCCTGATAAGCATCGTTGTTGGCAGTACCGGTTGCCGAATCATTGTTTTTAGTCAGGGCGATATTGATTTTGCCGTTCTCAAGGAAGAAGTCCATAAGCAGCGCATCATTTCCTGTGCCGGATGTTACATAGCGGTTCACGGCAGAATCCTGCACGCCTTCGAATGTAAATGTACCGTTCTTTATAATGGCAGTATCCAGTTTGCTGAGTTGTCTGCCTACTACTTCCTGTAAAAATACAGTGTCACCGTCGGCAGCTCCCTCTACTGTACCGGTAATGACATAACCCGGTTTGTTTCCGCTGCATGCCATCATGCTTAAAGCGGCGGCAACGAACCAATAAGTTAACTTTTTCATGCTTTTGTAAAATTAATGAATAAATATTTATGCAAAGATAGACTATTTT
>CAVCAX010000197.1:0-1954 GCA_963599995.1 Coprobacillus sp. CAG:698 | reverse complement strand
CTTTCGGAGGAAAACTCTGTTATATTAGATTAACACGTAGGAGGGAATCACAGAAATGTGTACCTTTGCACCCCAAATTAGTATGAATATGCAAGAAAACAATTACATTATCGAAGTAAACAGTGTATCGAAGTTTTTCGGCGATAAGACTGCTTTGGATAATGTGACCTTAAATGTAAAGAAGGGAGAATTCGTGACGATTCTCGGCCCTTCGGGTTGTGGCAAGACCACGTTGTTGCGCCTTATTGCCGGTTTTCAGACGGCTTCAGAAGGTGAAATCAGAATATCGGGAAAGGAAATAACGCAAACGCCGCCTCATAAGCGTCCGGTGAACACGGTTTTTCAGAAATACGCCCTTTTTCCGCATCTGAATGTATATGATAATATTGCTTTCGGCTTGAAGTTGAAAAAGACACCGAAGCCGGTCATTGAAAAGAAAGTAAAAGCTGCCTTGAAGATGGTGGGCATGACGGATTATGAATATCGTGATGTCGATTCTCTTTCCGGCGGACAACAGCAACGGGTAGCCATTGCCCGTGCCATTGTCAATGAGCCCGAAGTGTTGCTGCTCGACGAACCGTTGGCTGCACTCGACCTAAAAATGCGTAAGGATATGCAGATGGAGCTGAAAGAGATGCACAAGAGCCTGGGTATTACATTTGTATATGTGACGCATGATCAAGAGGAGGCTCTGACCCTGAGTGATACCATTGTGGTGATGAGCGAGGGACGGATTCAGCAGATAGGTACGCCGATCGATATATACAATGAGCCTATCAATTCGTTCGTTGCCGATTTTATCGGTGAGAGTAACATATTGAACGGCATCATGATCAAAGACAAGCTGGTACGTTTTTGCGGTACGGAGTTCGAATGTGTGGACGAAGGTTTCGGTGAAAATATGCCGGTAGACGTGGTGATTCGTCCCGAAGACCTGTATATTTTTCCTGTATCCGATATGGCACAGCTGACAGGTGTGGTGCAATCTTCCATATTCAAGGGAGTGCACTATGAGATGACGGTGCTTTGCAACGGTTATGAGTTTCTGGTGCAGGATTATCATTGCTTTGAGGTGGGAGCCGAGGTAGGGTTGCTTGTGAAACCCTTTGACATCCATATTATGAAGAAAGAACGCGTGTGCAATACCTTCGAAGGCAAGCTGACGGACGAGACTCATGTAGAGTTTTTGGGGTGCAGCTTCGAGTGTACACCTGTGACGGATATAACGCCCGGCACCGAAGTCTGTGTAGAGGTAGATTTCGATAAGATCATCCTGCAGGACAACGAAGAAGACGGTACACTGACCGGTGAAGTGAAATTCATCCTTTATAAAGGCGATCACTACCACCTGACTGTATGGTCGGATTGGGATGAGAATGTGTTTGTGGATACGAATGATGTCTGGGACGATGGCGACCGCGTAGGTATTACTATTCCTCCCGATGCGATCCGGGTAATTAGAAAATAAAAAAACGAATTTCAGAGGTGAATAAGTTATCAGTCTTTTTTTCATCACGTAAGAGTTGGACACTTCCTTACATTATCTTTTCGGCGATATTTGTCGTCATTCCGTTGCTCCTTATTGTGGTTTACGCGTTTACAGATGACAACGGACATCTTACTCTGGAGAACTTTGAAAAGTTCTTTACTCATCATGAAGCAATCAATACCTTTGTATATTCCATCGGAATAGCGATTATTACGACGCTTGTATGTATCCTGTTAGGATATCCCGCTGCATGGATATTGAGCAATGCAAAGCTGAACCGCTCTAAAGCATTGGTAGTGCTGTTTATCCTGCCCATGTGGGTCAATATTCTGGTGCGTACGTTGGCTACCGTTGCCCTTTTCGATTTCTTCCGTATGCCGTTGGGAGAGGGGGCGTTGATATTCGGCATGGTATACAACTTCATTCCTTTTATGATCTATCCCATCTACAATACACTGCAAAAGA
>CAVCAX010000196.1:7608-13379 GCA_963599995.1 Coprobacillus sp. CAG:698 | reverse complement strand
ATTCTTCATTTTCAGTTTTCGCCCCTTTATATTGTTTTGGGGAGAGCTGGTATTTCTTAAAGAATTCGTTATAGAAGTAGGATTTGTTCGTAATACCTACTTTATAGATAATCTCTTTTACGGACAAATTTGTGGTCATAAGCAGCTTCGCCGCATAAGAGAGTTTATAATCTTTAACCAACTCTGTCGGAGAAATCTCTATGATTTTTTTCATCTGCCGATACAAATTCCGAGTAGAAGTCTTCATCTCATTCGCAATCAATTCCGGCCCGAGTTCCGAATTGGAAATATTCTTCTTGATAATCTCTAATACATCTTCAATAAACTTCTTGTCCTTCTGATGCAACAGTTTTCCATGTATGTATTCAAAAGAGCTGTCTACCGAATCATAGTAATTTTTCATTTCCACCTTATTGGTCAGGAAGCGGCATACAACGGAAACCAATACATCGGATGAGAAAGGTTTGGTTATATAAGCGTCAACTCCCAACTCATAGCCTTTTACCTGATCCAGATTATCTGTTTTGGCAGAAAGCGCAATAATCGGAAGACGTTTACAGTATTTATCTTCGCGCAACATCCGGATAAAAGAGAATCCGTCAATTTCCGGCATCATTATATCCGTAATGACCAGAGACGGAGTCTGCTTCTTCAGAAGTTCCAAGGCCTCTTTTACACTGAAGGCTTTCAAGGGTTGACAATAGGGAGACACTAAATCGGCCACCAATTCTACAATGTCCTTATTATCATCCACTATTAAAACGTGTGGAACAGAAACTTCCACCACACTGTTAACATCTATCTTGGACACTTTTTCTGCATTATTCTCCCCAGCCACATCCGCAGCAGGCTTCTCTTCCGACTCCACAGCCGACTTCACGACCGGCTTTCCATCCGGCTCTACGGCGGGTTCCGCAACCGGCTGCTCATCAGTATCCAGCACCTCGTCCAAAGAGAGCTTAGGCAAAGTGACGACAAACTCCGTATACTCGTTGACCACACTGTTTGCCGTGATCTCCCCTTTCAGCATCTTCACAATGCTGTAGCAGATATACAGCCCCAGTCCGTTTCTGGCAGTCATCTGATTATTGGCATTTACATCGGTCTCCTCCAAGATGCAATCCCGGTTGAAGACAGAAGACAACTTACCGGGCTCTATCCCTTTTCCGGAGTTGCGCACCACGACTTTCAACGCATTGTCCTCAACAGCGACCGTCAATTTAACGAATCCGCCAACCGGTGTGTATTTCAGCGCATTAGACAACAGATTGGAAATAATTTTCCTAAATCCCTTACTATCAGTATTCCAATATAGATTGTCGGGTACGGAAGTTATCAAATCAACTTTGTTCTGGCCCGCCAAGACAGAGAAAGACGCCAGCAGCTCATCGAAAATCTCAGATAAACAGACATTCTTCAATACACTAAGACGGACATCGGACTCTTCGATCTTCCTTACATCCAATATCTCCTGCATCAACTCATTCAGACTGAGCACGTTGTTATGCAGAACACTGAGATATTTCTGTGTATTCTGATTCACTTCTCCTTTTTGTATCTGATCTACCGCACCGTTTATCAGCGTCAAAGGAGTATACAGTTCATGAGTCACATTGGCAAAGAAGTTCAACTTCGATTCATACATCTTTTCCTTTTGCTCCTCTTTGAGCCTCAGTGCCAACGCCTGCTGCTTTTGTGCAAATTTTCGCCGTACATAGAGAGCAGCCAAAACAAGAGAAGCTGCAAACAAAAGACTGTAAATCAAGAAAGCCACCGTAGAGAGATACCAAGGCGGCAATACGGTAATCCGAAGCGTATACACCTTGTCATCGGCAGAAACGACATCGTTCCTATATTTAACTTTCAATGTGTAATCGCCCGGAAGAAGATTGGTGAAACGGATTTTATTTTCCTTTTTTAAAGAGACCCACTGATCATTATAATTATCAAGCAAATAGAAATAGTCGTAGTTATCACCGTTTATATAATCCAAAACGGCAAATGTCAGTTGGAATGTGTTCTGATTGGATTTCAGCTTCAATACCTTGTTCGTGTTTTCATTATACTCATACAATGTCTGTTTGCAGCCGGAACAGTCCAACTCTGTAAACAGCAAATCCGGTTCGTAGGTGCTGATGGTCTGTTCCATCTCCGGCTCGATCCATACAAGTCCGTTTACACCGCCGAAAAACAACCGGCCGGTGATCGGACATTTCCAGTAAGCATCATCCGAAAACTCAGAAACACCGATGTGCATCGACTTCACATTAAAGAACGCTCCGTTCTGAGGATTGTATTTCACCAGCCCTTTGCTGGTACTGAGCCAGATAATTCCAAAATTATCTTCCAGGATACCGTGAATCATATCGTTCAGGATACCGTCCTCACGGGTGAATTGCTTTATTTTATCTTTCGCCTTCTCATCATCTCCCGAAACCTGTATCAATCCGGAGCTGGTGCCCACGTATAGCGTAGAATCTTCATCGATGTACAGGCTGATGACGTCTCCGATAGCCACATTCGTCAAAATGGAGGTGCTCGTGGAATCGTTGATATTAAAACGGCTCACTCCATATCCGCCCCGGCTTCCCAGGAACAAGACAGATCCTCCATTGTAAATCATCGAATAAAACTCATCATTGATCCAGACATTGTCTCTCAGGAAAGGATAGCACTCCTTTCTCTTAATCTCATAAGGGTGTTTGCTCTTATCAATGATAACCTTATAAAGTCCTCTGGAAGAGAGCCATAGCGTAGAGTCGTTTACCTCGCAGAAGCTATGGACATTGGCAATAGTCGGAAGCTGGTCGGCACGCTCCTTCACCGGATACACCTTATTCTCTTTATAAGAATAATAAGAGAGATTTCCATCAGTACCGATCCACAAATCATCTTTATTGAAACGGCTCCTCACAAAAGAGTACACCGGATTTTCGTGCATGCCGATGAAGTGCTGTATATTCTCTGCCGGAATTTTTCTGTTCTTAAACGAAGCATAGTCTTTAATCCGGATAATGCCGTCTCCTTTGGTACCCACCCAAAGCGTATTCTCTTCATCCGTATAGAAAGCACGAACCGGACGTTTGGCAACAAACGGCAAATTGCTCAACAATATATTGCCGAAATTATTCTTCTCACTACAATACAGTTCTACACCCGAACCATCGGTACCTACCCACACCGCCTCCTGGAAGCGGTCTCTCAGCAGTCCGAAAACACCTACCGTCATGTTTAGTAATTCCGGCTTCTTGTCGTGAGTAGATGCATCAAACTTCAGCAGCCCGCTATGCATAAAAGCAAGATAGACCTCATTCCGAAACAGACGCAGGGAGGAGACCAGTCCATACTGCGCAACCATATCGGATATGTTGCGCATGAGGATTTTCATCTGTTTAAAACTGTCATAAACAAACAGATTGTGGTATTTATCAATGAAATAGACCTGTTCGTCTTCATAAAAGACCTGTATTATCTCTTCGTTGTGAAAGCTCACCTCCGATACAGACAAGGCATAAGGGGCCTCTTTTCTCGCAGGCATGTCGGACAAGGTAAGGTACTGCAGACGGGCATCTTTCAGAATCAGGCAGATTCTGCCCGATTTATCGGCAAACATAGACCGAATCTCGCTCAATTGAATCCCCTCGGCGGGTATCTCCCACATCTTCTTTATCGCTGAATCATAAAATAAGAGGTAATTATCTTTATTGATCATCCAACTGTTCCCATTTTTATCAACCGCAATCAGATCGACCCGCTTATATTGCATATAGGTTTCAACAGACTGCCGTTCCTTCAAAGAGAACTTATTAAGCCCCCGCTGAGTGGATATCCACAAATACCCATCCTCGGCAGCTTGTATGTTGTGGATGGTATTTCCGGAAAGAGAGTTCGGATTGTTGATTTCATAACGGAATGTAGTTACTTTCTTGCCATCATACAAGTTTAATCCGTCATAGGTGCCGAACCACATGAAGCCATACAGATCCTGATGAATACACAAAATAGCATTGTTGGAAAGCTGACTGTTAAGGCTCACCAAATCGAGCAATGAAAAAGATGCAAATGCTTGTTTTACAACAAAAAGATTCAATAATAGAATAGTGATCAATACCTTTTTCATAACCTTACACGATAATTCAATGTTTTTATTCATCATGATCCGTATGGCAATATTTCATCTAATTTTATTCTGCTGCAAATTTACTGATAATCATTTTCTTTGTATCAGTAGAGATTGCTTTTCCATCTTTCATAGCCGAAATTGTATAGAGATAAATTCCTTCGCTAACCTCATGGCTATCCCAGATGAATTCTTGCAATCCCGCTTTGGAAACCGGATAAACACGTTTATCGATCGCTTTTCCAACACAATCATATACATTCAGCACCAGTTCGGATACGCCTTCCGGCACCACACATTGAATGGTAGTCTGGCTGGAGAAAGGATTCGGATAATTGCCTTCGATATGGAAATCAGTACCCAAAGAGGCCGTATTCTCAATGCCTACCCCGCCGGCTTCACTTCCGTACACGGCAAACTCAAGGATACGGGTAGTCGTACCATTCTGCTCACCCTTATCTATCTGCAAACGAACACGATCGGTCTCAAAAGGAGTAACCGAGCGGTGAACTTTGTTTATCGTATTTCCTTCCACTTTATCTACATCGATCCAGTTGCCGTCTTCGTATCTTTGCAAACGGAATGCCGAAGTGATGTAGTTCGTACTTTCGGATCCTGCATTCATCACAAACCAATGACAGATCTTCACCGTCTTGGCGAAAGAAAGCTCCAGCCAGGGAGTGGAGTTGTTGGTAACACACCATTTCGTGCTCAAATCATCATCCACCGCTTTGGCAGGTCCCTCGTTGCTGCCGTTCTGATGAGAAGCCTGAACCGTTTGCGGAACCAGCTTTTCACCACATCCTCCATCCGGAGACAGATCAGTATATGTAGGCAAAGAAGTCACCTCGGATGCCGGGATAACGTCATCATTCTCATTATCAGAAAGAGTCACTGCAAAAATGTACAGATTCCGATTAGTGGCTATCGACAGTTCTGTCGCATCACCGTCTACCGGAATGGCATACATATACATGTGCATGAATCCGTAAAGGTCGTTTTTACCGGCTCTGGTGTGGCGATGAGTCGCAGTGAAAGCTACATTTTCCTTACAGAAACTTCCGCCGAGGTTGTACTCGGTCTCCCATGACCCGATTGTTGCCCCCCAATACGGTACAAAATAGGAATAGCTCTTTCCTCCGACGGTGAAATTCGCGGTTGTTCCTTCTTTATCATTACTTGCGGCCAACACATACACCTTCTTCACATTCTGCATTGCCGGCAAGGCGATGGAGTTTTTAGTACTCCGGCACAAATAAGCATTTCTCTGCTTAGCTGCACGGTCACCTATCTTAAACTCAATACCACCTGCAACCAATTTGTCTGAGAGCAGCTCTGCCGGATAAGCATAATCGACTCCGGTCGACATATCACTTCTACCACTGTCATAGCTCATCACATCCTGATTGTAGTTCATATCCACAACACAGGAGGAAGGAGGAGTCACTCCGGATTCTTGCGCTGCCAATTTTAAAGCGAAAGTCTTCGGCTGGAATTTTCCGATACTGAAAGTCAGCTTGTTATTGGAGAAAGAAGCAGCTCCTACCTCCTCTTCAATACCGTTGACCTCACGCGCCGACAAAATCGTGCCCGGGAATGTCAGTTCCACATTGTCCTGAGCATTTCCTGTCAATTCGTATACACGCACGAT
>CAVCAX010000196.1:0-7598 GCA_963599995.1 Coprobacillus sp. CAG:698 | reverse complement strand
GCTTTCTTCAGTGCCTTTACGGCAACTTTCTCGGTATTCAATGAAACAAATCCGAAACTCTTTCCCAAAGAACCGGCAGATTTAGGCGCTTGGAAAGCCCACAGAGGCTGATTCAAACGGGAAGCCTCCCATTGTGTACGTTCATCCCATTTGCCTTCATGGCTATAGAAAGAATAGGTAAACTTATTCAATCCCAGATCCTGATCCTTCTGATATGAATAATTTCCTCCTACAGCAGGGGTATGAATCAAGGTCAGACGCAAAGTACTGTTATTAGGTTTGTCCCATCCGTATTTACAATCATTCAAGATAGATACACCGTATTCTCCGCTCTCAGTGGTCAAATCAGCCCATTGATGTCCGGCCACCTCATACAGGTCCGAGTTGCTGTTTCCACGCTCGATAGCTCCGATGGACAAGTCGTAGGTTGCTTTGGAATTCGTGCATTGCACAGGGAAAGCCACCTTCAGCAGTTTTCCTCTACTCTGCCAGTTCACTTCATTGACAAAATCAACCCGATCATTCACTTCGCTATCCGTCAGACGTATATACTGTACAAATTCAGATTCGCCTTTCGTCCGGAAGACTTTCAGGCTGACTCTTAACGGACCGTTCTCCTCTATCGTAACCTTCACATTTTCATTTACATAGGAAGGCGCATTTTTCAGAGTCGAATAACTTATTTCCCAGGAAGGGAAAGTTTCCGAACGGTCATCCAGCAAAAGCATCTGTATCGGTGTTCTCAACAGAAGCTTATCTAACTTTTTATCTTTAATTTGCCGTACGTCTCCTGTTCTCGTATTAAGCGTGACAAGGTAACGGTCGTTTTCAAGAGTACTCTCAGTAACCGCCAATGAAGAAGACAACTCAGAGGTTTCGTTCAAGCGTACCTCGTAAGTGGCGTATCCCAATGAAGCTACCGTAGCTTTAAAAATAAACGAGAGCTTGCCCGTAGAAGCATCGTACCCTGTTATTTGCGACAAGACTTCTTTGCCTTCTCCGTTGAGCACACGTATTCCGGAAGGCTCGGAAGCAGCGGAGACAGATGCCTCAACGATATCGGTCCGTTGCAAAGAAAGAGGATTGTAAACCACCAAAGGAATACCCTCTACCTGCGTATCCATCTGACGGACCATTGCTCCGACTGAACCGGTAAGCGTGTTGGCCAAAGTCTGATTCACCAGCACCTCATCATTATAAGAAATGGTATAAGCACCCGGAATTGAAGTACCGGTCAGGTCATCGTGGAAATGATGCCACAACAGACGTATCCAGGATTCGGTCAGCGTTTCCGACGGATATTCGGCGCCTCCCATCCAGGTAGCAGCTACCGCAGCTTTCTCCGCCGCATCAGCCAACAGTTCGTTTCTACGGTTCCAATACTTCATGATGGCTTGTGAGGTGTAGCATCCGACACCATGTGTCCGCATGGGCAATTCATTGTCCCAAACCGCATACTTCTCATTTTTGTTCTCATCCAGATATTGAAAGATGGCATCCGGAGTCCATAAACCGACTTTTACCGGTCCGTCTGAGTTGATGCTCTGCTGCAACCAATAAGGAGTACGCTCGCCTTCTTCGTTTTCCGTGTCTTTCAATCCACCTCCTCTATCTCCCATCGGGCCGACATATCTGAATACCGATGCCAGGCCATACTTCTGATAGTTCTCTTCAGTAAGCCGGTTCATCTCTTCGTCCTTAGACATATCCTTATTATATTGCTTATGCGCATCATAAGCCTCGCCTTTGAAGATGGCATACACTTCCGAACCGTCTACGCCTCTCCAAATACCAAACGGCGGCAATGAATTATAATCATAAGCCGATCCCCAAGAAAGTTTCTGTGTATGGAATCCCGTCACACCGCAATGCTTTCCTAAAGTAGGCAGAGAATACGGGAAACCGAAACAGTCGGGAAGCATGATATCCGTTCCTCCTTTGTGGCCGAACTCTTTTTTATAGTAAGACTGTCCATACAGGAAATTCCGGATGATAGACTCTGCAGAAGGTACCATCACATCACTTGCATTGATGCTTCCTCCGCTGACATGCCAACGCCCGTCGGCAATGTACTTTTTCACTTTTTCATATTCATCCGGATAATACTCCTTCATCCACATATAGTGGATGGCTGCTTCGAAGTTAAAGCGAAAGTCCGGATATTTCTCAAACAAAGCAACATTCTGAGTCATTGTATTCAGAATGTATTCTTCAATAGTGGTCCGAGCGGTCCAGTTCCATTGAGTGTCAAGATGAGACGTCGAAATAAAAATACATTTCTTCTCATCGGCCTGCCCCATGGCGGCTGTACTCATGCAGAAGGCCAACAACGCCACTGATAGATTTTTTCTAATCATGATATCTTCGTAATTTTGTTTCCGTGATACTTTGTCGTAAAAATAACACATACGACAATAATATACAACTAAATGAGCGAATCGAATACTCCTTTGGTTTTTTATGTTCCTCATTAGAATAGGTATCATTACCCGTAACCACTTATTTTAGTTATTTTTGTAGTATTATTAATCATATTTATATTCACATGAAAATACAATTTTATTCCCTTGTTTTAACATTGGTATCCTTGCTTATTCCACATGCGGGAACAGCAAACACCCAGCTTCCGATGACCTTGGAAGCGGCCGACGCACAACTCAAAGGAAGTGGCCCGAGAGTAACGGAACATGCGAACGGAAAAATAGTAGAAAACATTACATTCGGTTCCTCTCTCGAGTATACGGATGTCGAGATTGAAGAGTCAGGAACCTACAAGTTCGACATCAAATACCTGACCGGAGACACCAACCGTCCGATGGCAATAACTGTAAATAATTACGACCCCGTCACCGTTCAATTTCCACACACGACTGCTTCGTGGGGAAATCCGGCTGACGCCAATACCGCAACCGCTTACCTGCACTTCGATGCCGGTAAAAACAGCATCAAAATCACTCCGTTGAAAAACTACGGTCCGAATGTGGTGAAGTTCATTATCAGTAAATCTGACAAATACATCGATGAGAATGTGTATTCGTACGATTTCACGGATGATGCCGTAGTCAGTTCGTCGGATGAGAACGAAACACTCCAGAATCTGACGGATAACAATTACAACACCATTTATAAGGTAGCGCAGAAAACATCGGTAACAGTCACCGTCGATTGCAAGCAACCCGTCTTATTGACCGGATATCTGTTGTCTGCAGGAAAGACAAGCTCTGAGGATGTAAGCAAATGGAAAATAGAATATTCGACGGACAACAAAAAGTGGCAGACTGTCGTACCTTCTTCTTCTAAGAAACACGAATATTCCACTACTTTCCAAATAGAGCGCAACACCGCCAATGCTTCTGCAGAAATCGCACGCTACTATCGTCTGACTGCAACCGGACAGACCAACGTCAGCATTGCAGAACTGCAACTTTTCGGAATCCCCTTTACGGATTCCGGAGAAGCATTCATGGCAGATATGATGGCTGATGCTCCCGCCGAAGACCACACCAGCGCAATGCCGGAAGGTGAAAGCGGATACAGCTTCCTCAACCTGTTCGACCGTAAATTATCGACCAAGTATTATGGAAAATCAGCGGAAACGTTCTTTGTCATTGCCGAGCCTACGCAAGCCAAGGTTTTGCAGTACTATACATTAACCTCTTGCGAGGATGCCATCGACAGAGACCTGAAATCATGGAAGATAGAGGGTTACAACGGCTATACATGGGAAACGGTCGATGAAAGAAACGATTTTCTGTTCCCCTGCCGGTTGGCTACGATGAAGTTCCAGGTAAACGGTACAAAGGGATACCAGGCTTTCCGCCTGAGAATGCAAGAGACAAGCGGCAGTTCCAACTTCCAACTGCTGCAATGGCAACTGTTCGGTGAAAACACCGCTATCAGCACAAAGACTCAAGCACAATGGAGAAAAAAGAGATCGGCCATAACAACCCCCTGGTATGACACGATTGATCCGGAGAATGTATTGGGAGAATATCCGCGTCCGCAGATGGTACGTGACAACTGGCTTAATCTGAACGGCATTTGGGACTTCAAAGAGAGTGTCGGTATGGGAAGATACCGTTCGGGACAGCTCTTCGACAAGAAGATACTGGTTCCGTTCCCTATCGAATCAGCCTTGTCCGGCTTGATGATGACCGACCATCAGGAACGCCCTTACAAAGCTTATCTGTACAACCGGACGTTCACCGTTCCTTCGGAGATGAAAGGTAAAAACATCATTCTTCACTTCGGTGCAGTAGACTGGAAATGTGAAGTTTACGTAAACGGCAAGCAAGTAGGTACCCACACGGGAGGATATGATCCGTTCAGCTTCGACATTACCTCGGCTCTGAAAGAAGAAGGTGAACAAGAATTGCAAGTACAGTTCATGGATCCCACCGATGCCGGAGGACAACCCGTCGGAAAACAGAAAATCAAGAACGGCGGTATCTTCTATACCCCTTCATCGGGTATCTGGCAGACGGTATGGATGGAAGGAGTAAACAATAGCTATATCAAGGAATTGAGCATTGTTCCCGATGTGGACAACAGCCTGGTCAAGATAAAAGTAAGCGGCACCAATGCACTCTCCTGCCAAGCCGTCATACGCATTTACGACAAAGGCTCTTTAGTTGCGGAAAAGACCGGTAAGGTATTCCAGACCATTGAATTGCCGATTGCACAACCCAAGTTATGGAGTCCCGATTCTCCATTCCTCTACGACATGGAAATCGAACTGCGTTCCAACGAACAAACCGTCGATAAAGTAAAAAGCTACTTCGGTATGCGGAAAATATCAATAGGCAGTGAAAACGGAAAAGCCTGCTTCATGCTCAACAACAAACCGATTTTCCAGTTCGGTCCTCTGGATCAGGGTTTCTGGCCCGACGGGTTATATACCGCTCCAAGCGATGAAGCATTGATCTTCGACGTTGAGCAGACCAAGGCATTAGGCTTTAACATGTCCCGTAAGCACATCAAGGTAGAACCGGCACGTTGGTATTACCACTGCGACCGGCTGGGATTGCTGGTATGGCAAGACATGGTAAACGCCGGTTCGGATCAGAACTTACTGGGCGACGACGAATGGGTGAAAAAGAATTTCCTGACCGAATGTAACCACATTGTCAGCAGCCTGAAAAACCATCCGAGTATCGTCACTTGGATCGCCTTTAATGAAGGATTCGGACAGTATGCAGAGAACAATACGCATACCCGCAACGCCTACAACCGGATTAAATCACTGGACGACACCCGTATCATCAGTTCTGCCAGCGGTTGGGTCATTTTCGACAACATAGGACAGGTAGCCGATATGCACAGCTATCCCCGTCCCGGTATGTTCCCCAATCCTACTGCCAACCGGGTATCCGTATGTGGTGAGTATGGTGGAATTACTTATGTCGTAAAAGACCACGTATGGAAAAACAGTGACATGGTATATGTATCGGTAAATAGTGGTGAAGAGCTGAAAAAACTGTTCAACAGCTATACAGACCTGCTGAGACCGTTGCAAGCCGACGGACTGGGAGCTGCCGTATACACACAGCTCACCGATTTGGAGGGCGAAGTCAATGGTCTGATCACCTACGACCGGAAAGTAGTCAAAGTAAACGACCAGCAGAAAGAAGAGATCAAGAAAGTGATTTCAAACACGATCAATTCTTCTGCCATCGAACTGGTTCCCACCGCACTGAGAGCCAAGAAAACGGAATGGAAATACACCAACAACACTCCGGCTGCAGGTTGGAATACTGCTGCCTTCAATGACGCTTCATGGAGCACCGGAATCAGCGGTTTCGGAGACGGCAGTGCACCCAACACGACTTACGACAACAAATCCACGGTAAATACAGCATGGAAAAGCAACTATATTTACTTAAGAAAGAAATTCAACGTTGCAGAAGGAAATGAAAAACTCCGCGACAACCTGCGTCTGACGCTTTATCACGATGACGATTGCGAAGTGTATATCAATGGTGTGCTGGCATTCAGCGCTACCGGATACACCAGCAATTATACAACGGTAGATGTCAGCGAAGAGGCCAAAGCGGCTTTAAAAGCCGGAGAGAACCTGATTGCCATCAAGTGTACCCAATACTCCGGCGGCCAGTACATCGATGCCGGACTGATTCTGGAATATGCAGTCAATGGAGATGACGGTACGGGGTTTATCGTACCGTTTGCAGAGGCAAACGGGCTTTATCTCTCGCCCAACCCGACCAAAGGCTACTGCTCGATAGAAGGGGTCGGCTCGGAACTGATAAGTGCCGTAAAAGTCTTCGGTTTATCCGGTAAAATAGAAAAAGCATTCACCGGAAACATATTCGACATAAGCGATATGAACAATGGCGTTTACCTGATACAAGCCTATACAAAAGCCGGAGATTCATATTCATTGAAACTGATCAAAGAGTAACACACCTTATAAATAAGAGCCTGTTTAAATTTTGTTCAGCCTTATTCTGACCCGATAAGCTGATATTTCAAAATTTAAACAGGCTCTTAAAGTAACACATTAAATATAAGCACATGAAAACAACAAAAAAAGTAACCGTATCCGCCATTCTGGCAGCCGCTCTTTGTTGGAACATAACTGCCAAGCCGGTATTACCGGCCGTATTTTCTGACAATATGGTATTGCAGCAGCAAACCCAAGTTCCGATATGGGGACAGGCAAGCAAAGGGAAAAAGGTAAAACTCACCGCTTCATGGGATGGAAAAACCTATCTCGCCCCTACCGACTCCGAAGGGAATTGGAAAATCGAGATTCAGACACCTGCCGCCGGCGGGCCCTACAACATCAGCATTTCAGACGGCAAAGAAATCAAGCTGTCCAATGTCATGATTGGAGAAGTATGGATATGCTCCGGACAGTCCAATATGGAGATGCCCATTAAAGGATGGGGAAAAGTCATGAATTTCCAACAAGAGATAGACCAGGCCAATCACCCCGATATCCGTTTATATCAGGTGAAGAAGACCGTCAGTCCCATTCCTCTTACGGGGGGAGAGAGCACGATGGGAGGATGGCAGAACTGTTCTCCGCAAACCGTGGAAGATTTTTCGGCCGTAGCGTACTTCTTTGCCCGCGAATTAAACCAGAAGCTGAATGTGCCCGTAGGAGTGATCGATGTGACGTGGGGAGGAACGCCGGCAGAGAGCTGGACGAGCGGTAAAACACTGGAAATCATGCGGGACTTTCACGAACCGTTAGCGCTCACCCAAAAAGCAGAAGAGAATATGTCGGAAGCGATGGCCATATACAACCGGATGATGGACGAATGGGAGACGCAAGTCAGACAGAAAGATCCGGGGTACAGCAACGGACAGCCGTTATGGGCAGCAACCGATTTCGATGCTTCCTCATGGGGCACCATACAGTTTCCCGGATACATAGAAGAACAGGTCGACCCCGGCTTTGAAGGATTCATCTGGCTACGGCGTGAAATAGAGTTAACGGACGAATGGCTAAAGCGCGACCTGAAAGTAGAATTAAATCAAATCGATGACGATGACATAACCTACTTCAACGGACATGAGATAGGGCGGACCTACGGTATCGGCACCGTGCGCCATTACACCATTCCGCGCAATCT
>CAVCAX010000195.1:4351-17277 GCA_963599995.1 Coprobacillus sp. CAG:698 | reverse complement strand
GTGTAGCGGACTGGACGGAACTGAGTGGTGTACAACTGGAACTGGAAGCCGGTACTTATACCATCAATGCTTCTTCCAATGGTTTTGACGGTTCAGAATCCGGTTTCGACATTCCTTATTATGCAGGTTCCGCACAGGTAGCTGTTCAAAAAGGCAAGGAGGTAACGGCGGATATCACTTGTACGTTGGCGAATGTAAAGGTAACGGTTAATTTCGATGCTACATTCGTTCAGGCCTTCCAATCAGCGGCAGCCACCATTGCATCTAAAATTTCAGGTGTAAATTCGTTAAACTTCGTGATGGGAGCTGCCAACAAATCCGCTTATTTCCCGGTAGGCGACCTGACAGCCACGATTGCAGTGACCAACAAGGCAGGTGCTCAATTCTCACAGAACAATGAGATTACCGATGTAAAGGCTCGCGACCATTATATCTTGAACTACAAAGTGGCATCTTCCGGTAATGGAAGCGTGAATGTGGTAGTCGATGATTCGGAAAAAACGTATACATACACGTTTGAAGTTCCGACCAAATCTACTACCAAATTGCAAGTGAAAGCAGCCAATGCCTGGAGTAATTTCGCTTATCTGGAGGGAGAAATAGTCTCATCCGCATCTACGCTGGACGATGCGAATATGACATTTGAATATCAGGCAAACGGAGCTTCTTCATGGACTACGCTGGCTTCTACCAAAGAGGGTGACTTGTTCAAGGCTACCTTAAAAGAGCTGACACCGAACACTACCTATTCTTATCGTCTGAAATACAGTGACGGTACAGAAGAATACATCAGTGACGCCGTATCATTCACCACGGAAGCGGCCACAGCATTGGTCAATGGAAATATGGACGATTGGTATCAATCCGGTAAGACATGGTATGCTACATCCGAAAGCTATTTCAAGGCAAATGGAGGTTCTTTCTGGGATTCAAGTAACCCGGGAACAACAACGGGAGCCGGTGCACTGGTAAATGTGAATCCTACACAAGGTAACTCTGCTACCGTACACACAGCCGGTGGACAATCCGCTGAATTGAAATCTCAATATGCTGCGGCCTATGGTTTTGGTAAGTTTGCTGCGGCAAGTCTGTATGCAGGCCGGTTCAACAGCCTGGTAAATACAAGCGGTGCTAAGATCGACTTCGGCCAGCCATTTACCTCACGTCCCACCCAATTACACGGATTCTTCCAGTATACTGCCGGAACAATCGACTATGTGGGTAGCAATACACCTTCAAACTTAGGTATAGTAAAAGGTACCACACCGGATGTCTGCTCTATCTATATTGCCCTGACAACCAAGACCTATCAGGTAGACAATACAAATACCAATACATTCATCGACTTCGACAACGATCCCGGTATTGTAGCCTACGGTGAGCTTCCGGTATCAGAATGTGTCTCTACCGATGGAGCGTGGAAAGAATTTAATATCGATTTGAAATATCATACTCTGACCACGAAGCCGACTCACATCATTATCGTATGCTCTTCCAGTAAATATGGAGACTATTTTACGGGTAGTACCGGTAGCTTGATGTATCTTGATGATTTAGATTTGGTTTATGGAGATACCCCTATTCTTAAATAAGATCTTATTCCAATAATAACCTTTAACCGGGGAGGAATACAAAAAAAATTCCTCTCCGGTTATACTCATTTTATATATGAAAGTAAAAACAGCGTTAGTTTTGCTGCTATTGGTAGCGGTTGTTTTTCCAATAAGAGCGGAAAGGCCCAAGCGTATAGACAGGGAAATACAGAATTCCATGTTCATCCCTAAGGGACAATGGATGTTTGGCGGTACGGTCTCTTATTCGGAGCATGACGAGAGTAATTTGAATTTTCTGGTACTGAAAGACGTGGAAGGCGCAGGATACACCTTCAAAGTAAGTCCATACGTAGGCTATTTCATCAAAGATAATATAGCAGTCGGAGGGCGCTTCACATACAACCGTACCTACTTGAATATGGAAAACTTCGACCTTAATTTAGGAGAAGATTTTAATATCAACTTGAACAATCTGTATTATCTGCAACATAAATATGAGGCATCCGGCTTTCTCCGGACTTATATGCCTGTGGGAAGGAGTAAGATATTCGGGCTTTTCAATGAAGCGCGGCTGACCTACGGGTACAGCACGGGAAAAAATTCCACCGGAACAGGAACGGAATACGACGGGACTTTCGAAAAGTCGCATCATCTGCAAATCGGTATTGCACCGGGACTGACGGCTTTCGTCACAGACTGGGCGAGCGTGGAAGTATCGGTAGGAGTAATGGGTTTTAATTTTAAATGGCAGGACCAGAAGACGAATCAAGTGGAGAGTGGTTCGAGAAGAGTCTCCTCCGGAAACTTCAAGTTTGATTTGTTTTCTATAAACATCGGTATGACATTCTATTTGTAACGACAGCCTTAAACGTATGATAAAGAAACTAATATATGCACTTTTTTGTTTGCTGGCGGTAGCAGCATGTAAAATAGAGAATGATATTCCTTATCCGATAGTGGAAGGAAACATCCTTTCGATGGAAGTGGAGGGGCAACGGGCCTCTGAAGAAAGCGGTGGTACGCAGGCGGTGATAGACAAATCGAAACGTACCGTACAGTTATACGTAGACGATTCGGTGGATTTGTCTCAACTTCGCATTACGAAATTGACAGTCAGCAACGAGGCGACCGTGATTCCGGATGCCGGAAAATGCCATGATGCTTCTAATTTCCCGGCAGCCGGATTTGAATCGTTGACGGAAATTCCCGCTTCTTCGGATACGAGGGTTGACTTTTCCAAACCGGTCACGTTCACACTGCAAACGTATCAGGATTACTTATGGACCGTATCTGTGACACAGATTATCACCCGCAGCATCGTGCTGGAGAATCAGATTGGTAAGGCGGTGATCGATGCAGTCAACCGGAATGTGGTGATTTACGTATCTAAAGACCAACCGCTGAATGCCATTAAAGTATCTGCTTTCCAATTGGGAGGGGAACATGGAAAGGTTATACCCGATCCGACAACTTATGATGCGTACGACTTCTCCCAACCAGCCACCTTTTTTGTCACCTATGCCTGGGAAAAGGCCAGCCATGAGTGGAAAGTTTTTGTTTACCAGTCGGAAGAAGCGACCGGTTCCACCAATGTATTTGCCAGAACGACCAGTGCCACGTTGAGCGGAGACATACGTTCAGGAAAAACACCGGTAGTGGAATACAAGAAACAATCGGAGAGCGCCTGGTCTACGTTGGCGGCTTCTGCCGTTAAAGTCAACGGAACGAACTATACGGCATCGCTGACCGGACTATCTCCCGCCACCTCCTATCAATATCGGATCAGCGTGGATGGTACGGCCGGGGATGTACAGGATTTTACAACGGCCGAAGCCACTCCTCTGACCAATGCCAGCTTTGATGACTGGAATCAGGATGGAAAACTGTGGAACCCGTGGCCGTCGGGAGGCGTTTCCTTTTGGGATACGGGAAACCGGGGAGCTACCACCATCAGCGACAGCAATTCGGTTCCGACCGATGCTACCAGTAACGGTACAGGGAAAGCGGCTTATCTGGAATCTAAATATCTGGTGCTGAAATTTGCGGCAGGGAATATTTTTACCGGAGACTATGTAAGAACGGATGGAACGAACGGTGTCTTGAGCTTTGGACGCCCGTTTGCTTCGTTTCCTTCCAAACTCCGCATCCATTATAAGTACAATTCAGTAACGATCAACAGAGTGGGAGACAACGATTACCAATATCTGAAAGGAAGACCGGACTCCTGCCACATCTATATCGCGTTGACCGACTGGGACAAACCGCGGGAGATCCGTACCCGCCCGTCCGAAAGGCAATTGTTCGACAAAAACGACACGCATATCATCGCATACGCCGAATTGGTACAGGGCACTTCTGATGTGGCTTACCGCCAGCTGGACCTGACACTGCAATACCGCTATACGAATCGTACGCCTAAGTACATTCTTGTAGTAGCCACAGCAAGTAAATACGGAGATTTCTTTACCGGCGGAGAAGGTAGCAAACTCTGGGTGGATGATTTTGAATTGATTTATGATTAGAAACAAAATGAGGAAACAATCTTATGTTTAGTCTTATAAGGAATTTGAAGGTGATGGAGAAAGGCTTGTTTGCATGTCTTTTACTTTGTTCTGCCTGTAGTAGCGATGAATTGACTACCGGTGGTGGTAGAGGATTCCGGGTCTCATTAGCGGACGAGGTATCAGTCACATCGCGAAGCACACCGGCAGAAATAGGAAAGCCCGTAGCCGAAAACTTCCATCTGTTGATTACCAGACTGGATAAAGTGGCTACTGTTTATGACGGCGCCTATACAAGCAGTCTGATAGAGGCTCCCGTCGGGACTTATCGCCTGCAAGCCTCTTTCGGAGACAATGCGCTATTGGCTATAGACAGTCCCTATTATGAAGGAGTGACAGATACGGAGTTGGCAGAAGATGTAGAGACATCGGTTACGATACCTTGCAGCGTGGCTAATGCCTTGCTTTCCGTCCAATATGTCAATCAGGCTAAGTTTGAAGAGTTGTACAGTTCGTATGGTGTGAAGGTAGCGGTTGACAATTTATATGTACGGTTATCCGGAGCCGAATCAAAAAGCGCGTATTTCCGTGCCGGCTCCGAGGTGAAAGTAGCTTTCTACGCTACCTTGAAAGAAGGGGGCAGAGATGTCTCTCTAACCCTGGAATCCTCCGATTTTCCCGCTACAATCAAGGCGGCCGACCACATCATTCTTTCACTTTCCGCCCAGCCGGTTACTTCGGGAACTATCCTGACGGTAGAAAAGGTGGAAGTGAAGAAGGAGACTGTTTCGGAAACGATTCCGGCAGAGTGGTTGCCGAAGCCGAAAGTCTCCGGATTTGAAGGAGGAGCTGCATCGCTGACCTATACAGAGACAACGGATGCCTTGTCTGCCGCCATTCATTATACGGCTTCAATGCCTGTACAGGACGTGGAGTTTACCCTTGGTTTTCAAGATGAGCAATATACCGCTTTGAACAAGACCTATACGTTGTCTGCATTAAGTGATGAGGACCGTACGGCTTTGACGGATGCCGGAATTGTTTTGCCTGCATTAGACGGTACTTCCACAAGCGGAGCACTCGATTTGACAGCTTTGACTGCCAATTTGCAGACGAATGACGGTGCGGAAGTGATGAATCACATCTCTTTCCGTGTGAAGGCGAACAACCGGTGGAGCAGCGAAGATGGGGAAGATTACACCATCCGTACGGTGAAACCGGAGTTCACAATAAGCGTGCAGGATATCAATTGCTGGAGTAAAGAGTTTACGGCTGATGAGATCAATGTAACGTCCGGCAACGCGGAGAAGATTAAAGGGAATTTGGTTTATCAATATAGTGCGGATGGAGGCAGTACCTGGCAAGAGTGTAACAATGGCCGTCAACAGACTTTCAGTTCCATACCGACCAATAAAAGCTATAAAGTGAGAGCTTGTTACCGAAGCTGTATTCATTCCAATACAGCAGATGCCACTCTTGAAACCCCTGCCCAGCTACCCAATTCGGATATGGAGAGTTGGCAGGCTAATAAAGTAGGAAAAACAGGAATCTTTGGCGGTAACAAAAACTATTATGACTTCCTGCCTTACAATAGTGGCGAAACGGATATTTGGTGGACCACCAACAACGAACGTTCAAGGGATTATTCCGTGTCGCCAGTGGTAGTTACAACGAGTCCGTGTGTCAGCTACAATGAAAGCAATAAACATGGTGGAAAACGTTCCGCCCTGCTTTATACTTCCGGTCATGGAGGCGGTTATTCGTCAACAGGTCAAATTATTTATCCGGACGGTGCATTTGCCGGGAGTTTGTTTGTGGGAACCTATCGTTGGAACAACGATCAGGAAACGATTACGACCGGTCACTCCTTTGCAGCCCGCCCGCAAGAGTTTGCTTTCTGGTATAAATACATACCCAAAAACAGCGATCAATTCAAAGCATACATTGAACTGAGGAACGGAGATGACATCATTGCCACAGGAACATTTATTCCAACAGCTTATTCGACAGCAGACAGTGAATTCAAACAAGCTACCGTTCAGCTGGAATATACCACTCTGGAGAAAAAGGCAACGTCTATCTATGTGCAATTCCTATCCACTACTAAGACATCTTTTTCAAGTAGTGACTTTGATAAAAACAAATCCATTACATTCCCTGTAATGGGTAACTGGAATGCACATATCGGAAGCATGCTTTATATTGATGATCTTTTATTGAATTATACAAAATAACGGATATGAAACATACTTCTTTATTATACTTATTGATATTTTTCCTGTTCACTGCCTGCCAACGGGAGGAAGAATCACAGCCGGCCGGAACCGGTTATTTGTCCCTTTCTTCGTTGGAAGTAAGCAACGTAGATGTGGTACCCGTAAAAACGCGTGCTGTCAATACAGAGTTAGCCATTGAAATAGAGAAGGCGGATGGCACCCCCGTTGTAAGTTATGAAGCAGGAGCGCCAGAAGCATCTGCGAAGATAGAACTGGAAGCGGGAGAATACGTGCTAAAAGCATATACTTCCAATTACGGCCAGGTGTGGGATGACAGTGCCCAGGGTGAACCGGTGTTCTATAAGAAACAAGAATTCACGATTGCAGCGGAAAAGGTGAATTACCTCACCGTAATCTGTCCGATGGTAAATATCGGTGTACGCTTGGTGTTGCCCGAAGGTTTCAGCGAATGGTTTAATGATTATAGCTTTTCCGCCCGGATTGGCGAACGTAACGTAAGCTTGCGCAATGGCGAGACCGCTTATTATGTGCTACCCGATGAAGGGCAAGAAGCTGTTGGACTTTCTTATTCGCTCTCTGCAACCAATGCGGATGATGAGTCTTTAAGTAAAGAAGGCAGCTATACGGGTATAACAGCCGGAGTAGTTTATGAAATTACTTATTCATTTGCCAGTCAGTCGTTCGTATTGCGTTAGACCGTTCCTCAAAAGTACAAAACCCCTACCCATGTACGACTTACATGGGTGGGGTATATATCTTTATAGTGCATGTCCGGTGTTTTCTCTCAGAAATTGCAACCATAGTTCCGGTGGAATGAAAACACCTAAGCGAAATTTACGTTTCACAGTTATGAGACGTACATTTCACGATTGAGAGACGGTCGTTACACAATTGAGAGACGGTCGTCTCATGATAGTGAAACGGTATAAAAACACGGTTCTTTATTTAAACTCGGCACAAACTGATAACTACTGATTATATTGATTTTACATCAACAGAGACAGATGGCATTTAGTCTATGTTGTGTCAATAGCGACGTTTGGCTGCTCCTAAATGCCTATCAGCCACAAACATTGAAATTTCAAAGCATTTTTAAATGAAAGAGCCGTGCCCCTCAATATACCCGGTTTATCCTATTTCCTCTCTGCCAGGTAAACTCCAAAGATGATACAGGCCGCTCCCATCAAGGTAATCCAGGTAATCTGCTCATGGAGAATGGCTACCGAAGCCAGCATCGTCACCAACGGATTCAGATAGATATAATTGGAAGCCTTCACCGTCCCCAATTGCTTCAACACCACATTCCAGAGGATATAGCAGACCAAAGAAGCCAATACTGCCAGAAACAGAAGATTGGATAATACCACAGGCTGCAGAAGTATACCGAAATCCGGTTGCAGCGGATGAAGAAGAAAGGCCGGCAAAATAGTCAACACTCCATAAAAGAATATCTTTCGGGTGATAAATACGGTAGGATAACGCCCCGTCATCTTCTTTATAACCAGACTATAAAAGGCCCATGACAAAGCGGCGAGCAAAGTCAGCAAATCGCCCACAGGAGAAAGTTTCAGCACCACACTTCCATTAAAAACGATCAAGCCGACCCCTATCAGCGCCAACAACGACCCGTAAACCAGTCCTTTGGTAGCTTTCTCACTTTTATTATAGAAGAGCAAAGATAGAATGGTAGTCAGCAGGGGAGCCGTACAAATAATAAAAGAGACATTCGATGCCTGTGTAATTCCCAAAGCGGTATTTTCCGTAAAGAAATAGAGCGAACCGCCGAAGATACCGCCTGCAACCATCCAAAGTTCATCTTTCAGGTTTGCAGCCCGCAGGCGTTTGGGAGATATAATCCAAATGCCCATATAGGCAATCAGAAAACGGTAGAAAAATATTTCCTGAGGAGTAAGACCATGATTAATCAATACTTTCGTCGCAATAAAAGTCAGCCCCCAGATAGCGACTGTCAGTATGGCAATCAGATGATAGTAACCGTGCTTCAGTTTCATATTTGTTTTTAATAATGCCGCAAAGATATAGGGAATTGCGCAATATATACCGGTTCATAACAAGATATTTCAGATTGAATTTCAATAAAACCGAACATATAGTCAGACGAAGTGATGCATCCTGTCGCTGTCATTTCAGAAGGTTCATCCCGGTTTTGACTGACCCTCCTATATGCTCTGCAAACAAACTGACAGGCCTCTTAGGAATACCCAAACAAATATTAGGTAGTTTGAGACAAATCACGTAAATTTGTTCCCTAATTAATAACATATACATAATAAATCACTCTAAACAAAAGGATTATCGTTATGGAATATAATTTCAGGGATATTGAAAAAAAGTGGCAAAAGCAGTGGGTAGACCATCAGACCTACCAGGTAAAAGAAGATGAATCGAAACAAAAATTCTATGTACTCAACATGTTCCCCTACCCGTCGGGAGCCGGTCTGCATGTAGGACATCCGTTAGGATACATTGCTTCGGACATTTATGCCCGCTACAAACGACTGCAAGGTTTCAATGTTCTGAATCCGATGGGATATGACGCATACGGACTTCCTGCCGAACAATATGCCATCCAAACCGGACAGCACCCTGCAATTACCACTGTCAAGAATATCGAACGCTATCGCGAACAGCTCGACAAAATAGGGTTCTCTTTCGACTGGAACCGCGAAATACGTACGTGTGACCCGGAATATTACCATTGGACACAGTGGGCGTTCATCAAGATGTTCAACAGCTATTACTGTAACGATGAACAGCAGGCCCGTCCGATCGAAGAACTGATCAGCGCTTTCGAAACCACCGGTACGGAAGGCATGAATGTGGCTTGCAGTGAAGAACTCAGCTTTACGGCTGATGAGTGGAACACCAAAAGTGAAAAGGAAAAGCAGGAAACCCTGATGAACTACCGCATCGCTTATCTGGGCGAAACAATGGTTAACTGGTGTGCCGAATTGGGAACGGTACTGGCCAATGACGAAGTAGTGGACGGAGTCAGCGAACGCGGCGGATTCCCCGTTGTCCAGAAGAAGATGCGCCAGTGGTGTCTGCGCGTATCGGCCTATGCGCAACGTCTGCTTGACGGATTGGATACCATAGATTGGACAGATTCCCTGAAAGAGACTCAAAGAAACTGGATAGGACGTTCGGAAGGTGCCGAAGTGCAATTCAAGGTAAAAGACAGTAATATCGAATTCACCATCTTTACCACACGTGCCGACACGATGTTCGGAGTTACCTTCATGGTATTGGCTCCCGAAAGCGAACTGGTGTCACAACTGACCACTGCCGAACAGAAGGCGGAAGTAGACGCTTACCTCGAACGCACCAAGAAACGTACGGAACGCGAACGCATCTCCGACCGCAGTGTCACGGGTGTATTCAGCGGCTCGTATGCTATCAACCCGTTCACGGGTGAGGCTGTGCCCATCTGGATCAGTGATTATGTATTGGCCGGCTACGGAACGGGAGCTATCATGGCAGTACCTGCTCATGACAGTCGCGACTATGCATTCGCCAAACATTTCGGTCTGGAAATCCGTCCGTTGGTAGAAGGCTGTGATGTCAGTGAAGAGAGCTTCGATGCCAAAGAAGGTATCGTATGTAACTCTCCACGTCCGGGCGCAACTCCCTACTGTGATCTTTCTCTGAACGGACTGACTATCAAGGAAGCTATTGCAGCAACCAAAAAATATGTAAAAGAACACAATTTGGGACGCGTAAAGGTGAACTATCGCCTGCGTGACGCCATCTTCTCACGCCAACGTTATTGGGGTGAACCATTCCCCGTTTACTACAAAGACGGAATGCCCTATATGATTGACGAAAGCTGCCTGCCACTGGAACTTCCAGAAGTCAGCAAATTCCTGCCTACCGAGACCGGAGAGCCGCCATTGGGACACGCCACCAAATGGGCTTGGGATACGGCAAACAATTGTATCGTAGAGAATGAGAAAATCGACAACGTGACCATATTCCCGTTGGAGTTGAATACGATGCCGGGATTTGCCGGATCTTCCGCTTATTACCTGCGCTATATGGATCCGCGCAACCACCAGGCGCTGGTTGATCCGAAAAAAGATCAATACTGGAGAAATGTAGATCTCTATGTAGGTGGTACGGAACATGCTACCGGGCACTTGATCTACTCTCGTTTTTGGAATAAATTCCTGCACGATATCAATGTATCTGTTGTGGAAGAACCGTTCCAAAAGTTAGTAAACCAAGGTATGATTCAGGGCCGCAGTAACTTTGTATACCGTATCAAGGACACGAACACATTCGTTTCATTGAATTTGAAAGACAAGTATGATGTTACCCCTATTCACGTAGATGTGAACATCGTATCCAATGATATTTTGGACTTAGAGGCATTCAAGGTATGGCGTCCCGAATACAAGACTGCCGAATTCGTCCTCGAAGACGGCAAATACATCTGCGGTTGGGCAGTAGAGAAGATGAGCAAATCGATGTTCAACGTTGTCAATCCAGATATGATCGTTGAAAAATACGGTGCCGATACCCTTCGTATGTATGAAATGTTCCTCGGCCCGGTAGAGCAGTCCAAACCTTGGGATACAAACGGTATCGACGGTGTACACCGCTTTATCCGTAAGTTCTGGTCACTGTTCTACAACCGTAACGGAGAATATACCGTAACAGACGAACCGGCTACAAAAGACGAATTGAAATCCCTGCACAAACTGATAAAGAAAGTAACCGGAGACATCGAGCAGTTCTCTTACAATACTTCGGTCAGCGCATTCATGATTTGCGTCAACGAACTCTCCACATTGAAATGCAGCAAAAAAGAGATATTGGAACAGCTGATTGTCACTCTTGCCCCTTTTGCACCGCACGTATGCGAAGAGCTGTGGAATACATTAGGACATACCACTTCCGTTTGCGATGCGCAATGGCCTGCTTTCAATGAAGAATACCTGAAAGAAGATGTGGTCAATTATACCATCTCCTTCAACGGTAAAGCCCGTTTCAACATGGAGTTCCCGGCAGATGCCGCCAGCGATGCCATTCAGGCTGCCGTATTGGCCGATGAGCGTTCCCAAAAATGGACGGAAGGCAAGACACCGAAAAAGGTGATTGTAGTGCCGAAAAAGATTGTAAACGTTGTGATTTAAAATAGAATCTGTATGCATAAACCTACAAAAGCTGAAGTGATGCGGGAAGCCCGGGATTACATCTTCATCACACTCGGATTATTCAGTTATGCTCTCGGTTGGGCTGCTTTTCTGATTCCGTATCAGATTACTACCGGAGGAACGACCGGTATTGGTGCCATTATCTACTACTCCACCGGATTTCCTATCCAGTGGTCGTATTTCATCATCAATGCCGTACTGATGACATTTGCCATCAAAATACTTGGTCCGAAATTCAGCATCAAGACCACGTATGCCATTTTTATGCTCACCTTCTTTTTGTGGTTTCTGCAATTACTGGTGAACGGAGCAGACGGTGTTCCTCCCAAAATATTGGGCGAAGGACAAGACTTCATGGCCTGTCTGATAGGGGCTGCCATGTGTGGTATAGGTTTAGGCGTAGTGTTCAACTGTAACGGAAGTACCGGTGGAACGGATATCATTGCCGCCATTGTCAACAAATACAAGGATGTCACGTTAGGCCGTATGATTATGATATGCGATGTCATCATCATCAGTTCTTGTTATTTCATCTTCAACGACTGGCGAAGAGTGATATTCGGTTTTGTAACCCTGTTTATCATCGGCTTCGTGCTGGATTATATCGTAAACAGTGCCCGCCAGTCCGTACAGTTCTTCATCTTTTCCAAAGAGTATGAAAAGATTGCCGATCGCATTACCAAAGAGACGCATCGCGGAGTAACCGTACTCGATGGTATAGGGTGGTATAGCAAGCACAATGTAAAAGTACTCGTAGTGCTTGCCTATAAGCGCCAGTCGGTAGAGATATTCCGGTTGGTGAAAGATATCGACCCGAATGCGTTTATCTCTCAAAGTTCGGTAATCGGAGTATACGGAGAAGGATTCGACAGGCTGAAAGTAAAATAAAAAGGTATATAACCATAAAAAGAGGAGCAGGCAGGAACTCATTGAGATCTTGCCTGCTCCTCTTTTTATGGTCTCTTTCACAAGAAAATCACTACCATACTAAAAAATCTATCTTTTTTATAACTATATTTGCTTACTATTAATACCGAAGAAAATGAAAGAAAAACTTGTTTTTGCTACAAATAACCTTCATAAACTCAAGGAAGTATCTGCTATTTTAAATGATAAAATAGAGCTCCTTAGTCTCAACGACATTCATTGCCACACAGACATTCCTGAAACAGCGGATACATTGGAAGGAAATGCTTTTCTTAAAGCACAATTTGTCCATACCCATTACGGAATCAACTGCTTTGCCGATGATACCGGATTGGAAGTAGAAGTTTTGAATGGCAAACCGGGAGTATATTCTGCCCGCTATGCAGGTGATGCACACAACTCGGAAGCCAATATGCTCAAACTACTTCAAGATATGGAAGGAAAAGAAAACCGAAAAGCGCAATTTCGAACCGTTATTTCGCTTATACTCAATGAAGAGACTTATCAGTTTGAAGGAATAATAAAAGGCCG
>CAVCAX010000195.1:0-4323 GCA_963599995.1 Coprobacillus sp. CAG:698 | reverse complement strand
GGATAATAGAAGAAAAAAGAGGATTATCAGGATTCGGATATGATCCGGTCTTTATTCCGGAAGGATATGACAAAACATTTGCCGAACTCGGTGATGACATAAAAAATAAAATAAGCCATCGCGCACAAGCTGTCGATAAACTATGTAAATTCCTGTTTTCCATACAATAAACAGGTTATAAACAAGTTAATATAAAAAGCATATAGATAATCTATATGCCTTTTTTTAATCAACTATTTATGAAAAAGAAAATAATTTATCTCTGCGTCTTATTCTTAATTATCACTCCATTATTATATGCACAACATGCCATCGGCAGTTGGCAGAATTATCTGTCTTATCATAATGTCACCCGTACCGAACCTGCCGGTAATCTTATCTATGCAATAGGTAACGGAAGTCTATTCTGCTACGATAAAGAAGATACAAGTGTTCAATGTTTTTGGAAAGGCGATCTTTTAAGTGATACGGATATTTCGTATATAGCCTATAGCAAAGAGTATAAAACTTTAATAATCATATACTCCAATTCCAATATAGATTTACTTGTCGATAATAGTGCCGTGTACAATCTTCCGGACTATATGAATAAAAACATGACGCAAAGTAAAGGTGTCAATCATATCTGCTTTGCTAAGGAATATGCCTATTTATCTACCCCTTTCGGAGTAATAACCCTGAATTTGAAGAAAAGGGAAATTACCAATACTTATATCCTTAACAAATCCATTAACGCCTGCGCCGTAGATGATACTCAAATTTATGCAGCATCCTCTGAAGGATTGTTCACCGGTTTGTTAACCGCAAATTTGTTGGATATCAATAACTGGAATAAAGTGTCCGATAATGTATATATCTACTTGGCAAACTATAATGGCAATGTTATAGGAGATGTTCTTTTTCAAGGAATATTTCTTATTGATAAATCGGACTATAGCCATTCACAACTCGTACCAGGATACTATAGTTTTATGTATATGTATGGAGACAAATTAATAGCAAGTAATGAAAATTCATCAACTATATTTGACAAAATAAACGATAAAGCCGACTACCACTACAACTACTTGGAGCATTATCTTGGTGTGGCACACCTATCTTATGAAAACGTAATTTATTTGGCAGCTGAACAAGAAAAAGGACTTATTGGAGTAAAATACAATGAGACCGATAATACCATGGAAACAATTATATCGTCTATCATTCCGGACAGTCCTAAAAGAAATTTTCCTAATTACATGAAATTTGAAGGAGAGAAATTATTCATAACCGGAGGAGGTACCACAGAAGACAACCATACAGGTACGATAATGGTACTTGAAAATAATACATGGAGCTGTTTTGAAGAAAGCGGAATAAGCGAAAAAACAGGCGTTGAATACAGAAATATAAGCTCAATAGTCCAAGATCCCACAGATGAAAGACATCATTTTGCCTCGTCTTTTACAGAAGGATTATACGAATTTTATGATAAGAAATTTGTTAATTTCTATTCATATAAAGATTATATGGACGGATATTATAAAAGTCCGCTTGAAATAGCTTCTTCTATAATCAAGCCTGAATATTTCAAGAATTTCGTACGCGTCAATGGACTTACATACACGGATGATAACAATCTGTGGATGGCGAATTGTGAAGTACCACATCCGATACATGTATTAAAACCTAATAAAGAATGGGTAAGCCTGAGTTATCCGGAAGTAGTAGACAATACCAATTTCAAATATATAATTTTCGATGACCGCGGATGGTTATGGGCTGTTTCAACCAAAATTACCTGTGGAATATTCTGCTTAAACATCAATAATACATTAGAAGATATCAGTAATCACCAGCATCGGTATCGCACAACATTCACCAACCAGGATGGAAATGTATTAAGCTATAATACTACCTGTATGGCAATAGATCGAAATGGAGCTATTTGGGTTGGAACGGATAAAGGGCCGATTATTTTCAACAACCCCAACAGATTCTTTGAAGATGATTTTTACTGTACGCAGATAAAAGTTCCACGTAATGATGGAACCAACCTTGCAGACTATTTATTGGCCAATGACAAAATAAATGCAATTACCGTAGATGCCGGTAACCGTAAATGGATAGGAACGGAAATGAACGGAGTATACCTATTGAGTCCTGACGGTTTGGAAACAATTCATCATTTTACATCTGAAAACAGTCCTCTTTTATCTAATAGCATACAATCTATTATTATTCACCCACGCACCGGTGAAGTATTTATAGGGACAAGCAAGGGACTGGTATCCTACCAAAGCGATGCAACAGAACCGGAAGATAATTTTGCAGAAGATAATGTATATGTATACCCCAACCCGGTAAAATCGGATTATACAGGAGTAATCACCATCACAGGGCTTATGCAGGATACGGATATAAAAATAACCAACGTCAGTGGTAAACTCATTCATGCAGGAACCTCTGTTGGAGGACAATTCACATGGGATGGAAGAAATCAACAAGGCAAACGAGTTCCTTCTGGAGTTTATTTCGTATTGGCTGCTAATGCGGAAGGAAAAGAAGGAATAGCAACTAAAATACTATTCATCAGATAAAGACAAGAACTGTTTCGACACACCTGAAACACAGAAATCCCCCCCTGTCACAGACACCAGACATCTGTAGCAGGGGGATTCGGTTAGTAAGAGGAAGACCCCTTTCTCTTATTTTAATTTATAATCCCAATTTCGCCGATATCTCCAACATCCGCTTTATCGGCTTCACTGCTTTCTCCGCTATTTCCGGATCGACCAATATCTCCGGTGATTCGTTCTTCAGACAGTCATAGAGCTTCTCCAGCGTATTTAGTCTCATGAAGCTACACTCATTACATGCACAAGTACTATCGTTCGGAGGAGCGGGAATAAACGTCTTTTCCGGGCATTTCTTCTGCATCTCATGCAGAATACCCGACTCGGTGGCTACAATAAACCGTTGTTCACTGCTGTTGACAGCATACTTCAACAATGCCGCTGTAGAACCGACCACATCGGCCAACTTTAACACCGCACCTTTGCATTCGGGATGTGCAAGTACGACAGCATCGGGATATTGTGCTTTCAGTTCCAGAATCTTCTCTACCGAGAACTGTTCGTGTACATGGCAGGCACCGTTCCATAACAACATCTGCCGATTGGTAACCGAGTTGATATAATTCCCTAAATTGCGATCGGGACCGAAAATAATTTTCTCATCTTTTGGAAAGCTTTCCACAATCTGCTTGGCATTGGTGGAGGTTACTACCACATCGGTCACCGCTTTTACAGCCGCCGTAGTGTTTACATAGGATATCACCGTATATCCGGGGTGCTCTTTGACAAACTGTGCAAACTGATCGGCCGGGCAACTGTCGGCCAGTGAACAGCCGGCATTCATATCGGGCACCAGCACTTTCTTGTCCGGACAGAGCACCTTGGCCGTTTCACCCATAAAGTGAACACCGCACATCACAATGATGTCCGCTTCCGTTTTGGCAGCCCATTGAGCCAAAGCCAGGCTGTCGCCCACGTAGTCGGCGATGTCCTGTATTTCACCTTTCTGGTAGTAATGGCCCAGAATGATTGCATTCTTCTCTTTCTTCAGTTCGCTAATAGCTTTTATGAGTTCATTCATAATAATTTTATTTTCTCTTCTTTTTAGAAAGAAATCCTTTGTTAGTGATAATAGCCTGTTAATAGTGTTAGCAAATAAAAGCGATTTTTCTTGCCTGATAAGTTATTAGTCTTCAATAAACGATTATCAGTAGTTTATGAACGGACTGAAAAGAGTCTATTGATTGATAATAAGCTATCTTTCGTCATCTATTAACATCTTGTTGATAAAGTGCAAAGTTAAAAACTTTATGGATATAAACAGGGTATTTCATACTGAAAAATATGTTTAAGAATCTGTCGAAAGTTTATATTAACTTTTTTGGATTGTTCATTCCACAACTTTCTTATACCTTCTTCTGAATAATGCAAGAGATAGTTTTCAAAATCTTTGCCGAAAGTTTTGACAGGTTTTGAACGGTTATAAACAGGTATGTTAACAGAAAAGAATTACCTTTGCATAAAGAAGCAAAGAGGAGATGCATTCGGATTGTTTTGAATGAGGCGGGTTGTATTCCATCTTATTCTATAGCCGGCTCTGTCTTTGTGATTGATAAAGCTAATAAAGAGGCGAATATGAGGAAATTAAAGATTACCGAACTGAATAGAATCAGCGTAGAAGAGTTTAAAAAGGCTGAAAAACTGCCTTTGGTAGTGATATTGGACGATATCAGAAGCCTGCATAACATCGGTTCTGTATTCCGTGCAT
>CAVCAX010000194.1:0-22648 GCA_963599995.1 Coprobacillus sp. CAG:698 | reverse complement strand
TGGAGTGTTGTGCTTTCGCACAATAATGGTAATAAAAAGCCTCTTACATGTATATTTCAGCAAGAAAGCTTGTGAGTGAACTGCGGATTTCGTTCCTTTACAAAGTGTTCATCATTAGGCAGATAAAATCATTAACATATAAACAAAACAACAACATGAGTATGAAAAAGTGGATTTATGGAGTCGGTATCTTTTTATCATTGTTGCCCACTTCCTGTATTAAAGAGAAAGATCTGTCGGAGTCCGGTGGTGAACCCTCTTTGGAGAATTTTGATGCTTCTTTTGGTTTTCGGATGCGGACACAGCGTCTGTTGACAATAACCGCCAGGCATGCAGACGGCAGAGCGGCATCGGAGGTACCTTTCAATGTTTATCTGGAGAATCCTTATGGTGATGAGGGGAAGTTGCAGGAAGAAGTACAACCGATTGCCGGATCGGTTACCGGGAAAGATGGTGTCTGGACATCTCCGGTGGATATTCCCATTCAGGTGAAGATAGTGTATGTCACCACTCCTTATGTGGGATACGGGGGGATGCAGACTTGTGAAGTCGGCGACTATATGAACCTTGTTTTTCAAGGCACGAGAACGCTTGATGTGTCAAGAACCACGCGTGCAGTTTCTGCGACAGGTGAAATTACGCGTCCGGGCAGGCTGTACAACCGTAATACGAATGTGTATGTGTTCTATCAGAATGAGTTCTTTGATACGGGTACAAAACTGTTTTATGACGGTAAAAGTGTGGATCCCGAATTGATCACTTCAGAAGATATCACTCATATCTCGGCTATTGCCAATCAGATATTTCCGGAAATGAAAGCGGTGGATGACGAGAAATATTTTGATTACAACACGGATCTGGCTGTGGTTGAACCGGTCTTGGGCGATGGCGAGACTTATGGAGGAACTCAAGTGTGGGTAACGTTTTTAGGTGACGGAGGCTTCTCTATCAACAATATCTCTGTGGTCAATTCATTGTGCTATTATACATATCCGACAGCGAATCCTCCTACGGGACAAGATGATATCCGGATGCTTCATAAGACTTTGATTTATCCGAATACGAATGAGAGACGATTTGCTCAATACCTGGTAGGGTCTAAAATTCAATTGATGTACTGGGATACAGAGAAACAGGAGTATACGACTCAATTCCCCGAAGGGGTCAGCATCGGGTGGGCTTTGGTCTCCGGCAACAATAAGGATGTAAACAGCGATGGCGGGAATATCGGTGATCTGTCAGCTTTCCGTTTTTCTACTCCGGTGTTGAATGATTACTTGGACCATCCGTATCATGGTGTGTATGCCAATGGCATCGGGCGGTGGAGCGAGACAGGAAAATGCAACATTGTCGGTATGGAAAACCGTTTGCATCTGGATGAGAGCCTGTTTAATGACATGGATTACAATGATATTCTTTTCAAAGTGGAGTCAAATCCGGTCATTAAACCCAAAGACGTGATACCGGTACCCGAGAAGAAATATGAATATGGAGTCTCCGGTACACTGGCTTTTGAAGACAGTTGGCCAAAGAAAGGCGATTATGATTTCAATGATTTTGTGACGGATTATACATATACTTTGGTGAAAGAATCTGAGAAATCAAATATATTGGAAAAGATACGGCTGCTTTTTGTTCCAAGAGCAGCGGGGGCTGCCTTTATGAGTGGTTTTGGTATTCAGTTGCCGATAAGTCCTGACGCGATAGCGAGGGTTGAAGGTGCGGAATTGGAACTGAACGAAGATTTGGCCAGCTTGATTGTCTGTGCAAATACCCATTCTATATTTGGAGTGAGAGATGGTATTGTAAATACAGTAAAGGGGCAGACAGCACTTGTTGCCGATCCTATAACAGTGACGGTTGTTTTGAAAAAAGGTAATGTGCAGGATGATGTGTCTCCAACTCTGACTTCCCGATTTAATCCTTTTCTTTTTGTACAGACCCGAAATAAGGAGATTCATTTGGTCGATATGCTTCCTACCGGAAAGATGGACTTAAATCTGTTTGGCACGGAAGACGATGGCTCGGATGGCATTGGTTATTACCGCTTGAAGCAGGGACGTTATCCATGGGCTTTGGATATACCGTGTACGACAAAGAATGGTACGTGGAGATACCCGCAGGAAAGTACGGATGTCTCAAAAGTTTACCCGGATTATGTGAGCTGGACGAACGTGGATGGACATGAAACGGATTGGATACAGAGGGCAGAGGAGGATTTGCTTTATTGATAAAACTCAGAGATATTTTTACATTCGGGAGCGCTTGCGCCTTGTTTTGCATGGTGCTTACGACCGCTAACCAGCATGCTTATGGTTCGTGAGGACCGTGTTCCCGACTCATAAAGACCGTGCTTCCAAGAGGGATCCGGCTTGTATTTGTGCCCGATAAAGGTCCTGGTAAAGAAAGATGTTATATGTTTTTCTGAAAGATACTAAGTCTTTTTTTTAAAGATGCTATATGTTTTTTTGAAGGATGCTAAGTCTTTTTCTGAAAGATGTTATATGTTTTTTTGAAAGACGCTATATGTTTTTGGGGAGGACATTACATCTTCTGAGAAGGGATCGCCTCAGTTGATCGCTGGTTGTGTGACGGTAAAGATGAATTTGCCGGTCATAAAAGGAAGACAGGAAAAAGAAAAGAGAATACAAAAAGAAAAGAGGATATACCCGTAACGGATGTACCCTCTTTCTCTTTTATATATGAATTATAGATTATTCAGCTTCCGTAGCAACTGCTTCTGTGTCTTTCTTCTTGCTCAGCATTGTGTAAGCAATCGGAGAAGCAATAAACAGTGAAGACAATGTACCGATGATAACACCTAAAATCATTGCAAATGCAAAGCTACGGATAGAATCACCACCGAGGATGAAGATACACAACAATACGATCAATGTACTTACTGAAGTATTGATGGTACGGGCCAGAGTCGTATTCAGTGAATCATTGAACAACTGGCGTTTGTTGCGTTTCGGATATAAACCGAAGAACTCGCGTACACGGTCGAAGATTACCACCTTATCATTGATAGAGTAACCGATAGCTGTAAGGATAGCACCGATGAATGTCTGGTCTATTTCCAGTGAGAACGGAACAATGTTCCACAATAATGAGTATGCACCGATAATCATGATCGTATCACAGGTAAGTGCTACTACAGAACCAACACTGTAAGCAATGTTGCGGAAACGGAGCAGAATGTACAAACCGATAGCGATCAATGCTAAAGCTACCGACCAGATAGCCGATGTCTTGATGTCGTCAGCGATACTTGGACCTACTTTCTGAGAACTGATGATACTACCGCCTGTGTGGTTGTCACGGTCAATGAACGTTTCTAATGAAATGTTTTGAGTCAACAGCGGTTTCAATGTTTCATATAAGTACTCTTCGATTTCAGAGTCCACATTACTGCCTTCCTCATCGATGCGGTAGTTGGTACTGATACGGACAGTCTTCTTGTCGGTACCGATTGCGATAACATTTACGTTGGCACCGCCGAATTTGCTTACGATCAGGTCACGTACTTGTTCCGGTTCGATTTGTTCTTCGAATTGTACCTTATAGTTACGTCCACCCGTGAAGTCGATACTCTGGCTTAGACCACGGATTGCGAATGATGCTACACATACCAGAATAATGACACCTGCAATGATGAAAGAACGCTTGTTGTGCTTCATGAAGTCGAAATGAGTATTTACCAACAGGTTCTTGGAGATACTGGAAGTAAATGTCAGGTTCAACAGTTTGTCTTTATTCATGTAATGTTCGTAAACCAAACGGGTCATGAATACTGCTGTAAAGAATGAGCAGAGGATACCGATAATCAATGTAGTGGCAAAACCACGGATAGGACCTGTACCGAAGTTGAACAGGATGATACCGGTAATGATAGACGTTAAGTTGGAGTCGAAGATTGCAGAGAATGCGTTGGAATAACCGTCAGACAGTGCCTTTTTCACACCCTTGCCGCTGTGCAGCTCTTCTTTGGTACGTTCGTAGATAAGTACGTTCGCATCCACTGCCATACCGAGTGCCAATACCATACCGGCGATACCGGACATTGTCAGTGCGGCCTGGAAGGATGAAAGAATACCCAGTGTGAAGAAGAAGTTGAGGACCAAAGCACCGTTGGCAATCATACCCGGGATGAAACCGTACATAGCGCACATGTAAATCATCAGAAGGATGAGTGCCACTACGAATGAGAAGATACCTGCATTGATGGATTCCTGACCCAATGACGGACCGACAATGTCTTCCTGTACGATGTGTGCCGGTGCCGGCATTTTACCTGATTTCAATACGTTTGCCAAGTCTTTGGACTGTTCCGGACTGAAGTTACCGGTGATGATTGAGTTACCGCCGGTGATTTCCGTGCTTACGTTCGGAGCAGAATATACATAGTTATCAAGTACGATTGCAATGGAACGTCCAATGTTCTGTTTGGTCAACTGTGCCCAGCGGCGTGCACCGTCTGTGTTCATAGACATGCTTACAGAGGGCTTGCCGTGTTGGTCGAAGTCGTCTTTGGCATCTGTTACTACATCGCCTTCCAACGGAGCTTTACCGTTGCGCTCGGTAGACTTGATGGCATACAACTCGAAAGTCTGTCCTTTCTTGTCGAAATCGGCAGGAGCGACTCCCCATTTCAAGCGGAGATCTTTGGGAAGTTCTGCTATCACCTCTCTCATGGCCAGATATCTGTTGACTTCAGCAGTGTCTTTGTAATTGGCATAGCCGATGATCGGGCCTTGACCGCTTGTATTCAATTGGAGAATGGCCAGCAAAGGATGTTCTTTCTTGATCTGCTCCATGTTTATGGAAGTTTCCTGCTGGTCACCTTTCAGTACGGCTGCGATACTGTCGGCAGCACTGACGGCTTTTGCCGGTGTTGCTTCGGCTACTACTTCCTCAGCGGTTACCTCTTCAGTAGAATCGGCCTCCGTTGCAGTTGTGTTTACAGCCAGAACGTCACGCAACTTGCTGTCTACAGACTGCATGGCCGGCAGTAATTCTTTGGCAGTATAAGTTTCCCAGAATTCCAGATTGGCAGAACCTTGGAGAAGTTTTCTTACACGCTCCGGCTCTTTGATACCCGGAAGTTCTACCATGATACGTCCCATTCTGTCTTCAAGACTCTGGATGTTCGGCTGAACCACACCGAAGCGGTCGATACGTGTACGGAGTACGTTATAAGAGTTTTCTACGGCAGCTTTTACTTCTGAACGCAATACTTTTTCTACGTCAGCATCAGATGATTTCTGGTTAACTTTGTCTTTTAACTGTTGTGTCGCAAAGAGTTCGGAAAGTTTAGCGTCCGGTGCTATTCTGTGGTATTCTCTGATGAAAAGAGTGATAACGTCGTCCTGGCTGTTGGTAGCTTGTTTAGCTGCGGTTGCCAGTGCCTGATTGAAATTCTCATCGGGCTTGTTATCTGCCAGTGCTTTAATAACATCGGGTATGGATACTTCAAGGATAACGTTCATACCGCCCTTAAGGTCCAAACCTAAACTGATCTCCATTTCACGACACTGTTTCAGCGTATAATTACCCAACCATACTTTCTCGTTTGAAAGAGAGTCGAGGTAGTCCTGTTCTACTTTTGTATCACCGTTCGCTATCTCTTTTGCCTTATTGGTATAATGGCGGGTAACGAAGGAGAAAGAGAGGTAGAACACGCATACCAGCATGAGTAATACCGCAAAAACTTTTACAAATCCTTTGTTTTGCATTTTACTTTTAATTTATTATGATTACTTTTTTAATTAATTCTGTCGTTATAAGGCTGCAAATATAGTTTTTTTTTCACATCAAGTGGCATTTAGCAGTCAAATATTTGAGTTTAAAGCCGTATTTTGCCGTTAAGCTGATATTTCTCTCAAAGAAATAAAATTTATCTCCGGAGGATTGTTACTCTCCTCCGGGGATAAATTCATCGGCTTTAAGAGCCTGTTTGATACACCCTCTTTGAACAGGCTCTTACTCCATCCCTCTGTTTCTTAACATCGGTTCCAGTTGCGGCTCTGCTCCCCGGAAATTTTTGTAAAGTGTCATCGGATCTTCGCTGTCTCCTTTTTCGAGCACATTGGAGCGGAACAGATCGGCTGTTGTCTTGTCGAAGATGCCGTGCTCCTTGAAGGCTTCAAATGCGTCATTGTCCAGCACATTTGCCCAAAGATAGCTGTAGTATCCCGCAGCATATCCGCCGATGATGTGGTTGAAGTAGGTGGTGCGGTAGCGTGGAGCTATTTCGGGGATAAGCCCTAATTGGTCCATGGCCTCTTTTTCGTAGGAGATTACATCCAGATTCTTTACATCTGTCAGGTTGTGCAGGTTCATGTCGAGGATGGCGGCTGCCAGTAACTCCGTGGTCATGAATCCCTGGTTGAAAGTCTTCTGTTTTAATATCTTATTGATAAGTGAGTCGGGGATCACTTCTCCCGTCCGGTAGTGTTTCGCATACATTTTCAGCACTTCGGGTTCAGTGGCCCAATGTTCGTTTATTTGTGAAGGAAGTTCTACAAAATCACGGACGACATTGGTGCCCGAAATTCCTTTGTAATTACATTTGGTCAACAGTCCGTGGAGTCCGTGCCCGAATTCGTGGAAGAGCGTTTCCACTTCGTCCATCGTCAGCAAGGAGGGCGTATCGCCTACCGGTTTGGTAAAGCTGGCTACATTGCAGACCAACGGACGGATATCTCCCTGCTGTTCCCGGTAATTGCTCATCCAGGCACCCCCGCTTTTTCCTGGGCGCGGGAAGTAGTCCACATAGAAGATTCCCAAGTGGGAGCCGTCGGCATCTTTTACTTCGAAAACTTCCACATCGGGATGGTAGACCGGAATATTCTGCAGCTTTGTCAATGTGATTCCATACAGTTTATTGGCTACCGCAAAAGCGCCTTCACGTACATTCTCCAGTTGGAAGTAGGGTTTGGTCTCTTCCTCGTCCAGATTGTACTTCTCTTTACGCAACTTTTCGGTGTAGTACCACCAGTCCCAGGCTTCCAGTTTTTCACCTTTGCCCTCTTTATCCATCAACTTTTGCAGTTCGATGGCTTCTGCTTTGGCTTTGGGCAGGGAGTGGTTCCACAGGTTGTTGAGAAAGTCCATTACAGTGGTTGAGTTTTTGGCCATTGTATTGTCCAGGACGAAGTTCGAGTAACAGTCAAAACCCAATAGATTGGCTTTCTCAAGGCGCAGGCTGACAATTTTGGTGATTACTTCCTTGTTGTCGTTCTTGTCATTGTTATTGCCGCGGTGGGTGTATGCTTTGTACATCTTTTCGCGGAGCGGGCGGTTCTCTGAATACTGCAGGAAGGGCAGGCGGCTGGCATTGTGTAAGGTAAACAGCCATTTCCCCTCTTGACCGGCAGCTTTGGCTTCTTCCGCCGCACTTTGGCGGAACCATTCGGGCAGTCCCGCAAGGTCTTCTTCTTTCTCTACAAAGAGCTGGAAGGCATTGTTTTCATTCAATATATTGTTGCTGAAGGTGATGCCGAGAGTCGACAGCTCTTTGTTGATTTCGCGTAGGCGTGCCTGTTTGTCGGCAGGCAGGTTGGCTCCCGAACGGACAAAGTCCTTGTAGGTCTTGTCCAGTAGACGCTCCTGTTCGGTGGTGAGGTGCAGACTGCTTTTCTGCTGATATACGGCATCTACCTTCTTGAACAGTTCCTGGTTGAGGGAGATGTTGTCGCTGTGCTCGGAAAGCACCGGTGCTATTTTTATGGAAAGTTCGGTCAGTGCGTCTGTCGTTTCTGCATCTGTCATGTTGTAAAAGACGGCACTTGCGCGGTCTAATATGGGCGAACTGTTGTCCAGCGCTACGATTGTGTTTTCAAACGTGGGCGCCTCGTTCTTTTCAATGATTGCTTTAATGTTCCGGTTTTGCTCTTCTATACCTTTCAGAAAAGCCGGTTCGTAATGTTCCAGCTTGATTTTATCAAAAGGCGGAACACCATACTCGGTTTGAAATTCGTTTAGAAACGGATTGCTCTCCGTTTTCGTAGTGCAGGAGTACATCATACAACTTGCGGCTAAAATGATTACTGTTTTTTTTAGTTCCATAAGTATTATAATTAAGTTATTGTCGTTTTATTTAGTGAATTATCTTTTTGATACATAGCACCATATCGGGTAGTGGTCGGAGGCTTTTATAGAGCGGTCCACCGTGCAGTTATACGCCCTCAGGTTTCTGCTGATCAGGATATTGTCTATCCGGAAATAGAATTTATTCTGATTATAGGAAATACCTAATCCTTGTCCCGATTCGGTGAAGGCATCATTCAGATTCTCGGCTATTACCCGGTGGGTGTAGGAGATTGCCGTGTCGTTAAAATCACCGCATACAATCACATACGGATGGCGGGAAGCTGCAATTTCGGCTGCAATGACATCGGCTTGTCGGGCGCGGATGGCGGAAGCCTCTGCCAGCTTGCCGACCAGATGTTGGGCGCCGCTTTTCACTTTATGGGCATTGGGCTCTTTCAGCATCTCCTCGTATACCGCTTTGTCCGCTTTGGTCAGTTTGTTGGACTCCAGATGGTTGTTGATAAGGGTGACGGTGTCTTCCTTGATCTTCAACTCATAGACGGCAGAACCGTTGTAGCTGCTGTCATATTGCAGCTTTCGTGCCGAGAGGATCGGGTATCGGGAATAGAGAGCGATCCGGTTGTTGCCCTTCTCCTGGCCTACACGTAGAATATGCCGGTAAGGGTAGGCTTTCATACCCTCTTCCACTTCTTTGGCGTTCAGGTGTATTTTGGCCGTCGGAGAGACGTTGTGCTCCTGCAGGCAGATAATGTCGGCATCACTCTTGCGGAGGTATTCGAGTACCGGATTTTTCCCGTTCTCTTTCTCCATGTTGCCAAAGGACATGATGTTGTAGGACAGTATCTTAATGCTTCCCTCCGGAATGTCTGTTGTGCGGAGATTGACGGGAAGATAGGCCCGGATTTGCGGATAGCAGAAAGCAAAGCCGAGTATAGGCAGCAGGGCGAACCTGTAGTGTACGATCAGCCAGAATACGAAGAAACAGAAATTGATGGATAGGAAAATAGGAAAGGTAAGCCCCATGCATGATTCGACCGGATGTATCATGGGAGAAAAGTAGGGACTGTAGGCTGTCAGCAGGAGCATCCCGACAAAGAATGCATTGACAGCTAAAATCAGATAAGCGAAGACTTTTCCGACGTGTTTCATACTTTATTTTTTACTTGCATCGAAGAGACTTTTCTTCTCTTCGGTAGTGAGGCTCTCGTATCCCGATTTCTTCAACTTATCGAGAATGCGGTCCACTTCATCCGACTGTGCCTTCTTACGGGCATTGTAATCATAGTCCTGTTCGCGGCTGTAATTGCTGTAATGTACTTTCATCTTAGGCTTGCGCTTCCACGTATCTTTGCGGAAAAGAGAACCCGCTCCATCCAGTACCTTGTTTATCCAGGCAGTGACATCTGTGCCTTTGCTCAGGCTGGCGGCAAACCAAAGGCCTGCCAGTGCGCCGCCCAAGTGGGCTATGTGTCCTCCGGCATTGCCGGAAGTGATGAACAGCAGGTCGGTCAGGACCACGATGGCAGCCAGGTATTTTAAGCGGATGGTGCCGAACAGGAAAAGGCGTATGGGGTAGTTGGGTTCGCGATAGGCGGTTGCCACCACGATGGCAAGTACGGATGCGGAGGCACCTACCATTGTCGACCATTCCACCATGGGGCGGAAATAAGGAAACAGGTTGTAGGAGATCATGTACAGTAATCCTCCACATATCCCTCCCAGGATATATAGACCGCGCAAGTGCTTGCCGGAAAAGAAGTAAAGGAATAGCTGGCCGAACCAGTAGAGCCAAAGCATATTGAACAGGATATGCATCAGACCGGCATGCATGAACATATAGGTGAACAGCGACCACGGTTGCAGGATGAAGCGGGTGAAAGAGGCCGGCAGTGCCAGCAACTCGAATATCCCGGCTGCGCTTCTGTTGAACAGTTGCAACAGGATGTTTACCAAAGCCGTCGCTACAAAAACGCCTACATTGATGTATATAAGCTGTATAAAGATATTTCCCCTGCGAAAGGCTTCTTTAAGATCAGTTATAATATGTCCCATGATTGTTGTTTTTTTTCTTCCAATACATAATCAGGATAAATCCGAATATCATTCCTCCCAAATGGGCAAAATGGGCTACGTTGTCGTTCGGATTATTGGCAAATCCGGAATATAGTTCGATCAGGGCATAGCCGATAACAAAATATTTGGCCTTGATCGGGAATGGAAGCGGGAAGATGAACAGTTGCTGATTGGGAAACAGCATCCCGAAACCTAACAGGATGGCATATACGGCTCCTGAGGCACCCACGGTATTCATCAGGTTCAGGTAGTCGCTCATGGGGATGGTTCCGCTGAAAGTCTGAACCATGGAATATCCTGAAAGGGTGGTCTGATACTCGATGAATTGCACGATCTCCTGAATAAGTCCGGCGCCGATACCGCAGAGGATGTAGTAGAACAGGAAACGTTTCGGACCCCATACCTGTTCGAGAATACGCCCGAACATCCACACGGCGAACATGTTGAAGAAAAGGTGCGTGAACCCTCCGTGCATGAACATGTAGGTTATCAGCTGGGCGGGGTTAAAGTCTTTGGCCATGAAAAAATGCAGGCCTAAATAGTTGGCAAGATCTATACCGTAACTTTGTGCAACGATTGTTCCTAAATAAAACAGTACATTGATAATTATCAGGTTTTTAGTAACTGTAGGCATCATATATTCGAGTCTCTGTTTATACTAAATGCAAGTAATGGTTGCAAAAATACGAATAAATTCTGTTTTAAAGCAGAAAAACGAATTCCTATTAGCTCTTTTTCAGCAAATTGATGCGTTTTTTTGATGTTTTTATTTGATATATTGTTTGGTTACTCTATATTTGTGAGGATTTTATGTCGTCTATCTTTTTGTCTAATACATATATTAATTAATCATTTACGAATTATGAATAAGGCTGAACTTATTAATGCTATCGCAGCAGAGTCTGGTTTGAGCAAAGCTGACTCAAAAAAGGCACTTGATGCTTTTGTGTCTTCAGTAACTGGCGCCTTAAAAGGTGGCGACAAAGTTTCTTTGGTTGGCTTCGGCACTTTCTCCGTTTCTGAGAGAGCAGAAAGAACCGGCATTAACCCTTCTACGAAACAGGCTATCACTATTCCTGCAAAGAAAGTTGCTAAGTTTAAAGCTGGTGCAGAACTTTCCGAAGCTGTGGAATAAGCTATATAGTTGAAAGATTTACAAAAAAGGAGACGCGCTAACGTCTCCTTTTTTGTATCTTTGCGCGCAGAAAATAATTGTAAGATATGAATATAGAGAATAAACTTGTGGAGTCCGTAATAGTCGGACTGAAAGCTCTTTACGGTCAGGATGTTCCTGCCGCACAGGTGCAGTTGCAGAAAACGAAAAAGGAATTTGAAGGACATCTTACCTTGGTTGTGTTCCCTTTCTTGCGTATGTCGAAGAAAGGACCGGAACAAACTGCACAGGAAATCGGTGAGTACTTGCAGGCTAATGAGCCGGCAGTAGCTGCCTTCAACGTGATAAAAGGTTTTTTGAATTTGACAATCGCTTCTTCCGCGTGGATCGAACTGCTGAATGTGATTCATGCCGACGAACAGTACGGTATAACGGCTGCCGATGCCGATTCTCCGTTGGTGATGATTGAGTATTCTTCTCCCAATACGAACAAACCTCTGCATCTGGGCCATGTACGTAATAACCTGCTTGGAAATGCACTGGCCAATATCATTATGGCGAATGGAAACAAGGTTGTCAAAACCAATATTGTAAATGATCGTGGAATCCACATCTGCAAGTCCATGCTGGCTTGGAAACTTTACGGTAACGGCGAGACGCCCGAATCATCCGGTAAAAAGGGAGACCACCTGGTAGGGGATTATTATGTGTCTTTCGATAAGCATTACAAAGCGGAGGTAGCTTCGCTGATGGAGAAAGGGATGACGAAAGAAGAGGCGGAAGCAGCTTCTCCGCTGATGAATGAGGCCCGGGAAATGCTGGTGAAGTGGGAAGCGGGAGACCCTGAAGTGCGTGCCCTGTGGACGATGATGAATAACTGGGTATATGCCGGATTTGACGAGACTTACCGTAAGTTGGGAGTCAGCTTCGATAAGATTTATTATGAGTCGAATACTTACCTTGAGGGAAAGGAGAAAGTGCTGGAAGGGTTGGAAAAAGGACTTTTCTACAAGAAAGAAGACGGCTCGGTATGGGCCGACCTGACGGGAGAAGGACTCGATCATAAGCTGTTGCTGCGTGCCGACGGTACTTCTGTGTATATGACTCAGGATATCGGTACTGCCAAACTGCGCTTTGCCGACTATCCCATCGACAAGATGATTTATGTGGTGGGCAATGAGCAGAATTATCACTTCCAGGTGCTTTCCATCCTGCTCGATAAGTTGGGATTCGAATGGGGCAAAAGTCTGGTACACTTCTCTTATGGTATGGTCGAACTTCCGGAAGGTAAGATGAAGTCACGGGAAGGAACCGTAGTGGATGCCGATGACCTGATGGAAGAGATGATTGCGACTGCGAAGGAGACGTCTCTGGAACTTGGCAAACTGGACGGACTGACACAGGAGGAAGCGGACGATATTGCCCGTATTGTCGGTTTGGGCGCACTGAAATACTTTATCCTTAAAGTGGATGCGCGTAAGAACATGACATTCAACCCGAAAGAGTCCATCGATTTTAACGGAAACACCGGTCCGTTTATTCAATATACCTATGCACGTATCCAATCAGTGCTTCGCAAGGCGGCAGAGAGCGGTATCGTTATTCCCGCACAGCTTCCTGCAGGTGCCGAACTGAGCGAGAAGGAAGAGGGACTGATTCAGATGGTAGCCGATTTTGCAGCGGTTGTCAAGCAGGCAGGAACGGATTACAGCCCGTCTGTCATTGCCAATTATACTTACGACCTGGTGAAAGAGTACAACCAGTTCTATCATGATTTCAGTATCTTGCGCGAAGAGAACGAAGCGGTAAAGATATTCCGTATCGCATTATCTGCCAATGTGGCTAAGGTAGTACGTTTGGGAATGGGACTGTTAGGCATTGAAGTGCCGGACAGAATGTAAGAGCTTGCACAGGCAAAATAAAATAATAACGGGAATTCTTCAGGCAAGGCCGACTTGCTGGAGAATTCCCGTTATTTTATGTTTTCCGTTATTCTGTTTTTACCGGTGGTTCTATTTCGGTGCGTTATTTCTTCTTGGCCGCCCGTGCCTTTTTGGGAGCTGCTGCCGGCTTTTCACTCTGCAGTTTGATAATCTCCATGCAAGTCTTCAGATTCAGATCGGCAGGAACCACATCTTTGGGAATTTTATAGTTGCTTCCTTTGTAAGAGATGTAGGGCCCATATCTTCCGTTCAGTATTTCCAGTTCCGGCTCTTCGGCAAATTGCTTGATGTGGCGTTTGGCCTCTGTGGCTCTTTTCTCTGTGATAAGTTCGATGGCTTCTTCCAAGGTAATGGTCATCGGATCGAGTGTCTTGGGCAGAGAGATGTATTTCCCGTCGTGGCGTACGTACGGTCCGAAACGTCCCGTTCCGATACTCACTTCTTTGCCTTCATATTCGCCAACAACCCGTGGCAGTTTGAATAAGTCCAATGCCTCCTGCAGGGTGATTGTCTCCATTGACAACCCCTTTTCCAGGCGTGCGAAACGGGGTTTTTCCTCCGAGTCTGTGCTGCCCACTTGTACAACAGGTCCGAAGCGTCCGATTTTGACCGATACGATCTTTCCCGTTCCCGGCTCTTCGCCTAGGATGCGTTCACCTACCTTATGTTCTGTTTTGGTAGCTAATGTCGATTCGACAGAGGGATGGAAACCTTTATAGAAGTGCTCCATGATTGCCGTCCACTGTTTCTCTCCGTCTGCCACCTCATCAAATTCCTTCTCGATATTGGCCGTGAAGTTGTAGTCCAGAATGTTGGGGAAATACTCGTTCAGGAAGTCGTTCACTACCGTTCCGATATCGGTCGGCATTAACTTCGATTTTTCCGCTCCTACAATTTCGGTATGTATGGTGTCGCTTATCTTTTTGTCTTTTAGTGTCAGTATGTTGAAAGAGCGTTCTTCACCCGCTTTGTCTCCCTTCTCTACATATTCGCGTTGCTGGATGGTAGAGATGGTCGGAGCGTATGTGGAAGGACGGCCGATACCCAATTCTTCAAGTTTGCGTACGAGACTGGCTTCCGTGTAGCGCGGCGGACGTTGGGTGAAACGTTCGGTAGCGACAATGTCGTTATGCTCGAGCACCTGGCCTTTTTTCAGCGGAGGAAGCAGACGGCTCTCGTCTTCCTGCTCGTTCTCATCGTCATACGATTCTTTATATACCCGAAGGAAACCGTCGAATGTAATCACCTCTCCGGTTGCCGTAAATACATCATCACTGGTGCTGATGCCGATGGTTGCGGTTGTTTTCTCCAGTTCAGCATCTGCCATTTGCGAAGCGATGGTACGTTTCCAGATCAGATCGTACAGCCTTTTTTCCTGTGAAGGCGCCTCTACGGTGGAGTTTTCCATATAGGTGGGGCGGATGGCCTCATGCGCTTCTTGTGCACCTTTGGTCTTGGTGGTGAAGTGGCGCGGATGTACGTACCGTTCTCCCATCATGTTGATGATAGCCTGTTTGCTTCCTTCTGTCGCATATTCCGACAGGTTGACAGAATCGGTACGCATATAAGTGATTAATCCGGCCTCGTATAATTTCTGTGCCAGCATCATGGTTTGTGCCACGGTATATCCCAGTTTGCGCGCCGCTTCCTGTTGCAGGGTAGAGGTTGTAAATGGTGCAGCCGGGCCTTTCTTTATCGGGCGTTTGGTGATGTCTTCGATTGTGAATGTGGCATCTTTGCAACTTTCCAGAAATGCTTTGGCCTCTTCTTTCGTCTTAAGACGATGAGCCAGTTCTGCTTTCATCTCTGTCAGTTTGCCATCGGCATCGGGCACGAGGAATATGGCGGTAACGCGATAGGATGCTTCGCTCTTGAATGCCTGTATCTCCCGCTCCCGTTCAACGATCAGTCGTACGGCTACCGATTGGACGCGTCCGGCAGAGAGGGCCGGTTTCACTTTCTTCCACAGCACCGGAGAGAGTTCGAAGCCGACGATACGGTCGAGAATCCGTCGTGCCTGTTGTGCATTGACCAGATTGATATCGATCTCCCGTGGATTTTCGATGGCTTTTAAGATGGCATTCTTGGTGATTTCATGAAAGACAATTCTCCGCGTCCGTTCCGGCTTCAGCTTCAATACCTCATAAAGATGCCAGGCGATGGCTTCTCCTTCGCGGTCCTCATCGGATGCTAACCATACGATGTCTGCTTTCTGGGCTTCTGCTTGCAGTTTGGTTACCAACTCTTTCTTGTCTGCCGGTATTTCATAATTGGGCTTGAAGTCTTTATCGATGTCGATACTGAATTCTTTCTTCTTCAAGTCTCTGATATGACCATAGCTGGAAAGTACTTTGAAATCTTTCCCCAGAAACTTTTCAATGGTTTTGGCTTTTGCTGGAGACTCGACAATAACAAGGTTTTTCTGCATAACTTTTACTTTAATAAGAATGCCGAGAGTGGTGCTTTTCTAAGTTTCAACTCCCTTTTATTCTGAAATTCGCCGACAAAAGTAGGAAAAAACATTTTCCTTACCTTATAATATAGAGAGAATCTGTCTCTTTTTTGCAAAAAAAGACTTTTTTTAGGAGTCAGGAAAGCAGGAAAATAATACGGTTTTATCGTATCGGCATCGAAAAGCGCGGCGGTGCGATGGTCGGGCCGCTGCTGTTGGATCTGTCAAAAACAGTCTCACGGAGAACTTCGTATATCAGTCCGCCTACATCCAGTCCGAGCTTGGCATTCTTAAAACGGTAATAGGGAATCACGATCGGTACTGTTTCCCAACGTCCTCTGATGGTATTATAGTAGCGTTGCACTCCTACTTCCATGCTGAATCGGTCGGACATGTTGACGCCCATCGTGGCACCGTATTGATGAGTGCTCATGCCGTAGCTGTTTCCAATATCATACGAGCCGAAGACTTTGAACTCGACCTGCTCCGAAGGGCGATAGAGTAAGGTTCCCGAGGTACTGAACGCTTGCCCAGTGATGTGGCTCATGTTTATCTTCATGGCATTGACATTCAGTTGCAAGGCCAGTTTGGAATTTAAAGCATGCTGGTAGCCGAAAGAAGCGTTTCTGATGAGTCCGATGCCCGGTAGACTGGTCTGCCCTCCGGATGCGGACAGGGCACCGTGGCGGAATTGCCGGATAATGCCTTTTGTCTGGTAGTCTCCTCGGAAGAGCGGGGAGGGGTTGGTATAATAGGGCAGATAAATCTCTTTTTTCAGTGAGATTTCCGGTAGATGATTTACCGGGTTATATGGATACGGGGCGGACAGAGACAAAGGATTTGTCGCTGTCCGCTCCATAAACGGGTCGGGTAGAAGGTATTCGAATGAAGCTTCGGAGGGGCTATGCAGGCTGTCGTTGATAACGTGTGTGCCGGCTTCCTGAGCAGCGAGAGACAGTGCACCTGAAATCAGCAGGAAAAACATTCCCGAACGGATTGAAAGACGTGATCTGCCGGTCTTTTGCGCCATGGCTTTTGCCCTCCTTTGTTTTTAGAATTGGAAACTCAGTCCACCTACGAAGTTGATGCCTTGAGTCGGATAATCCAGATAATACTGATATTCCTTATTCAGTAAATTGTCTGCTTTGGCATAGATGGAAACCCCTTTGAACAGGTTGTAGGTCGCCTTCAGTCCGAGATTGCTGACGGGCGGTAGTTTGGCTCCGATAAAGGAATAGGGCTCCGCCCGGGAGATGTATTGATAACTGATGTTCAATGACAGTGCACGAATGGGGCGCGTTTCTATCTGTAATCCGAGTTTAAGCTGGGGTTTCATGAGTAGAGCATTATAGTTGCCTGTTTCCGAGTCGATGTTAGGATCATCGGCATCCCAATGATAATAGGTAGCATCGGCAGCGAAAGAGAACAGGTCTTTATAGGCGTAGCTGATCTGTGCTCCGGCATGGAAATTGTAACTGTCCGTCTGGTCATAGTTTGTAAATAAGCCTCCATTCCCGCCGATTATCTCGCCTATGTATGGATACAGGTCGTTTTTCAGATTCTGGTATCCACCGAACAAGTCAAACCAAAGTCCGGTCACCGGACTGGCTTTGAAGCCGATGCGGGCATTGACCTGCTCATACGTATCTGTAATGGGGTTTGAAAAACAGGCGTATGGGTTTATCTGCTCCAGTCGGCGGAAATCATTCAGCAACCGTCCTCCGGTTGCTTTGGCATAGAGTACGTAGCTGTCCGAGAAAATGTAGGCAAGGTCAATATCGGGAGAGGCATAGAAACTTTTACCGTTTTTGAAAGACAGGTCCACATTGGCTCCGATATGGAGTCGCCAACTGTCGCTGTTCAGCTCATAATACGGGTTTAAGTTTACCGTGGTGCGGTTGTAGAATAATGTTTCTTTGTCTTTTCCCATTTGTCGCGGGTCGTAAAAGAGGTTATCCACTTCTGCGGCAATGCTTATCGTTTGTTCCTCGTCTATCAGTCCCGTCACACATCCTTTGGTGCGGATTTGGGTTTCGCTGACTCCTAACTTGTCTATCGTCGGGAATCCCTGCTGCCGGTTGTACAGCAACAGATTCGTTTCAGCCTGAAATTGAAGCGGTAATGTTTCGTCGGTCGACTTTAATCCGGCGTGCATATCACCGGAAGTAAACTTTTGTTTGTTGAAGAGGGAGTACGGGCGATAGTTGAAGTTGCTCAGCCCGAAATGTCCGGCTATGTTCAGGTCCACCCGGTTGAACTGGTGCAGGTAATCGATGCTTGCCCGTGTACGGTAATAAGATGCATTCCATTCATTGGGTTTTGAGGTACGGTAAGAAGGCATGTCCAGTGTTCCCTTCATTCCCGTCATGTTGAAATTCACGTTCAGCTTGTCCCGGCCGGAAAGGTGGAAGAGGTAGTTGGCGTATGCATCCAGATTATTATAGTTGCCGTATCCCAAACGTGCATATCCCGGCTGGCTCTTGGCCTGCGTCTCTTTTCCCATATAGGCCTGCATGGTTCCTGTCGGAATGTCGGAAACCGGTGTGGAGCTGACGGCATACTCCACCTCTTTTTTATTGACTACGGGTTCTTCTACCTTCGGCAGCACATTCACCTTGGCGGCATCCATGATGATGGGATTGTATTCCTGTTCTACCACTACCGTACGGCTCAGGGTGCTGTCTTTGGGCAATGCCTGCTCTTGTGCCGATGAGGAGACGGCCATCAAAGCCATTCCCCAAAAAATATATTGATTACGTTTCATACTTCGTTAATTATTAAGTTTTTCCAGTCTGCTCTCAATCATACTCTCGATGTCGTCGTCGGCATGGTAATTCTGTTGCAGGCTCAACAGGTATTGGCGTGCATCCAGCCTTTTATCCATGGCTACGTATACATCCGACAACAGGACGAAGCTCCGTGCCAGCCAGTAAGCATGTGGTGTGCTCTGTTCGATGTAGTCGAGCAGCTCTTTCTCGGCTGTTCCGTATTCTCCGGAGATGTAATATTGCTGGGCCACCAGATATTTGGCTTCCGCACCGTAAAGGTTTCGGGTATCTTTGGCGAGTGTTTGCAAATCTGCCAGTGCCTTTTTGTCTGCTTTCTGGTTCATATATGCCTTGGCACGATAGTAGAGGGCTTCGTTGGACAGTTCCGGAGTCAGCTTGGTCTCTGCCAGCAAATCGGTTGCTGCATGAATGGTCTCCGTGTCGTCTTTGATGAGATAGGCACAGCGTAGTATCCCGGTCTCTGCCAACAGACGGCGGTCGGCTGTTGTCGCCTTCTCTTTCAGCATCTTGTACGAAGCCAGTGCATCGGCAAACTGCTGCATGTTGAATTGTACCTCTGCACGCATCACCAATGCCTCTTCCGAGAACGGGTTGTCCGGATACTCCAACAACTTGCCCGAATGAAGCAGAATCATATCGTAGTTTTTCTGCTCTTTGCCGATGAGGCAGAGATAATAATGGGTATTCAGTCCGAAAGCCCCTTCCGGGAATGTCTGCAGGTATTTGTTGAAGCTGTTTTTGGCTTCTTCGATGCGTCCGCGTCCGTAAATCTTTTCGGCAGCGATGTAAGTCAATGAATCTTGTTCGCTGGCATCGAAACGGATATTGCCGGGCATGGCAGCCGCCAGAGCGGCGAATTCATCGATACGGTTCATGTCGACATAGATAGACTTGAGATCGAGCATTGCCAGACGCGCCTCTTCACTTCCCGGATATTTGTTGATCACCTGTTTGTAAGCCTCGATGGCCTGGTCGTAATTTCCGTCCTGATAGTATAACAATCCGATTTCGGCAGCGGCTTTTCTTCCAACCGGACTTTCAGGGTATTTGTTTAACAGCTCTTTGAAAGAAGAGATAGCTTGGTTGTTGTTGCCCATCAGTACATACGAACGGCCTTTTTCGTAGAGGGCGCTGACAGCATAGGGTGACGACGGGTACTTTCCTACCAGGCGGTTCAGCAAAGTGATTTTGCCCGAATAGTCTTTCTGCAATCCCGAAACAAGGGCGAGTTGGTAGAATGAATAGTCACCCGAAGGCGTTCCCATGTTTTCTGCCTGAGCATAATATTGCTTTGCCTCGTCAAAACTGCGCTCGTTCAGGTAGCAGTCGCCGATACGGTTGTAAGCATCCGCCAGAGCCGTTCCGTTTTCTCCTTTTTCCAATTGTGTGTATTTCAGGAAGCGGCTTCGTGCCTGTGCATAGTTTTTCTGGTGGAAAGCGGTGTAGCCCAGATTATAGTGTGCCAGTGCATACATCTCATTGTCCGTCTGACGCGTCAGTTGCAGGTATTCGTTGAAGTCGCGGGCGGCTTCCTGCATCCGGTTCAGGCGGTAGTAAGATTCTCCCCGCCAGTAGAGGGCATCCGCCTTTATCTGCCGGTTGTATTGTCCGATGGCGATAGACCGGTCGAAATATCCGATGGCCTGTTCGAAAGAAGCATTGGCAAAAGTCTGTGTACCCAGTTGGAACAGTATCCTTTGTTTGGCTTCCAGAATGCGTGTACCCGGATGTGCGATGCGGTCAATTGATTTCAAGGCAGCATCATAACTGCGGGTATTCAGATAGACCTCCACCAGATAGTTGCTTACCATGTCGGCATAGGCAGAATTTGGAAACTCGTTTAAGAATTTTTCGAATACGGTGACCGATTCTCCAAAGGCGGAGTAAGACGTTTCATGGATACATAGCGCGTAATTGTAGGCAGCCTGTTCTTTGATTTTCATATCGGCATCGGAGGCGGCCGCCTGTTCGAAAGCCATGCGGGCCTTGTTTTTCTCGGCCAGTTGCAGATAGGACAGTCCCATGTGCAGATAAGCATTTTGCGTCAGGGCATCATTAACGGTGGTAACCTCTCCCAATGTCTCTGCCGCCTTAGAGTATACACCTATCTGAAAGTAGGAAAGCCCCAACATATAGAGAGCGTCCCGGCGGGGAGAAGCATTGCTTTCGAGATAGCTTTCGAATGCCTTGATGGCTTCCTGATATTTGCGGAAATGGTAAGACGCGTCTCCCAAAATGCGATACATCTCGGCGGCATGTTCGTTTTGCGGATACGCCGACAGGTAATTCTGCGCTACGATCTCTGCTTTATCGTAGTTCTTTTTGACGATGTAAATCTCGGCTATGTAATAGGGAACCAGTGCTTTGTATTTCGGGTCGTCCTGCAAAGGCAGAAATCCTGCAAGGGCTTCGTCATAGCGTTTCTGTGTATAACGGATGTATGCGATGTAGTAAGCACAATCCTGCCCGTATCTTTCGCTGCTGGCTCTCAGTGTCTCGAACCAGATGGCCGCTTCTTTCAAGTTTCCTGTTTTCAGATAACAGGTAGCCAGGAGATAGGTCATATCGTCACGCTCGGTGTCGCTCAGCAGGTCGAGTCGGGAAGAGTTGAGCAGTGCCAATGCCTCATCGTATTTCTCTTCGTAATAATAACAGGCACCCAGCAGTGCATAGATCCGGTTGGCATAGGGGGTGTCCGGATACTGTTCGAGATAGCCTCGCAACAGGGTAATGCGGTTTTTATCTTTCAGTTCGTAGGCCGAACAGACAAGCATATACTCCGTCTCTTCGCGTAGTCGGGTAGTGGGCTCCTGTTGGATGAAGGCTTTCAGAGAGGCGGTTGCCGCTGCGTAATTTTTCTGTTCGAACAGGTATTTCCCTTCCTTATATAAGTTGACGGGCGAAGTGATCTTTTCGCTGGTTTGTGCCGAAGCAATGATAGGTACACAACATATCAGGGCACATATAAATCGTGAAATTCCTCTTTTCATAATTTAGTGTTTTGACAAAAGTACTTGTTTTTGTAGATTTCACAGTAAACAATCCTTTAGTTTTACAGGTTTTAACGTCAACAGAGAAAAAATGTTTCTGTTATCCGGCGAAATGTATTTGTCTGTAATTTGTTTCTGCCATCCGGCCGGACAGGTACATTACCGCTTGATGCATAAGTTCAGTAAGGGGTGCCGGCCGGAATTCATGAATGGGTGGGAGAGTAGCTGTGGATAAACATGCCCAGCCCTTTCCGGATAGACCCCAATCCGAAATCCTCCGGATGTATTTCCGTAAGAGGGATGAAGAAGGCAGCTGCCGCATCGTCCATGGCGGTGATGTGGGTGGTGTCCTTTACTCTGCAGAGGAAAAACATGTCCAGTGTGTGAACCGGGAATCCCGAATAGACATAGATATTCGGCAACGTGAACAGATAGGTCGCTTTTTCTACTTTAAGTCCGGTCTCTTCTGCGACTTCACGGGCCACTCCTTCTTCTCCGGTCTCATTCATATCGATAAATCCGCCGGGGAGGTCGAGCGTGCCTTTTGCCGGGGCTTTTGCCCGACGGCATACAAGTAGCTCATTCTTCTCATTCAGAATCAGTGCGACAGTGGCGGATGAGGGATTGAAATAATAGGTAAACCCGCAGTCTGCACATTGTTTGGATTTCTCATTATGTATCTCAAAATGCTCAGAACCGCATTTCGGACAATATTTGAACTGGGATAGAGGATGTTCCATATCTGATAAAGATTGACTCATTACTGCTTTTTGATGAGGATTCTATAAATACTTGCTGCAAAAGTATTTTATAAAACGGAGAAAACAATGTTTTTCCTGTTTTATTTGACCTGAGTCTGATGGCTCTGCCATTATGATTGGAAGTCACATCTGCTCCATAAAAGCTTTATTTCTTTTCCCTCAATTGCTGCGGAGTCTTTCCTGTATGCTTCTTGAAATAACGGCAAAAGAAGCTGACGTCGGTAAAATGATAATTGTAGGCTATCTCCTTGATATTTAGAGTACTGTTCTGCAACTGCATCTTGATTTGTAGGATGACATACTGGTCTATGATGGTCTTGGGAGTGTGCCCTGTTACCTGTCGGACGATATTGGTGAGATACTTGGAGGTGATGTTCATCCGCTCTGCATAATAGTTGACGTCCCTCGATACTTTGTAATCCCTCTCCATCAGCATCATGAATCGGTTGAAAAGTTCCCTCACCCGAAAAG
>CAVCAX010000193.1:0-3220 GCA_963599995.1 Coprobacillus sp. CAG:698 | reverse complement strand
TTCCCAGATAGGCGATCATGCCGTATGCCTGTTTGGTAACCCGCTCCAAGTCGTTCATGGCGCCGGTGGATATTCTGCCTAAGAACAGGTCTTCGGCAGCTCGTCCTCCCAAAGTTGCGCACATTTCGTCAAGCATCTGCTCTTTGGTGGTGATTTGGCGCTCTTCTGGCAGATACCAGGCGGCACCCAATGCGCGGCCACGTGGTACGATTGTGACTTTTATCAGCGGATTGGCATATTCGAGCAACCAGGAGATCGTAGCATGACCGGCTTCGTGCAGGGCGATTGACCGGCGTTCTGCTTCGGTCGTTATTTTCGTTTTCTTTTCCAGACCACCGATGATACGGTCTACGGCATCCAGAAAATCCTGTTTACCTACAAACTTCTTTCCGTGACGGGCTGCAATCAGCGCTGCTTCGTTGCAAACATTGGCGATGTCTGCTCCCGAAAATCCGGGAGTTTGGCGTGCCAATAAGTCTACATCCACAGTGTCGTCTATCTTTATCGGGCGCAAATGTACACCGAACACCTCTTTACGTTCGTTTAAGTCGGGCAAATCGACGTGGATCTGGCGGTCAAAACGTCCGGCACGCAAAAGGGCTTTGTCCAATACATCTACCCGGTTGGTTGCTGCAAGGATGATGACACCGCTGTTGGAACCGAAACCGTCCATCTCTGTCAGCAACTGGTTCAATGTGTTTTCGCGTTCATCATTACCGCCCATTGCGGGATTTTTTCCGCGGGCACGTCCTACTGCATCGATTTCATCGATAAAAATGATGCAAGGAGCTTTCTCTTTTGCTTGGCGGAAAAGGTCGCGTACACGTGATGCACCCACACCTACAAACATCTCGACAAAATCCGAACCGGCCAAAGAGAAGAAAGGTACATTGGCTTCACCGGCAACGGCTTTTGCCAACAATGTCTTTCCTGTTCCCGGAGGGCCTACGAGCAAGGCTCCTTTGGGTATTTTACCTCCCAGGTCGGTATATTTCTGCGGTTGTTTCAAGAATTCCACAATCTCTTCTACCTCCTGCTTGGCTTCGGCAAGTCCGGCTACATCTTTAAATGTGATTTTGATGGCACTTCCTTTCTCAAACAGTTGTGCCTTGGACTTCCCTACATTGAAAACACCACCGCCAGCACCGGCTCCACCGCTCATCCGGCGCATAAAGAATATCCATAAAGCTATCAGAAATATGAAAGGCAGAACGTTTACCAGGATAGAATAGAATAAATTATTCTTTTTATCATAACTGATGGAACCGTCAAAGTGACCTTCTTTCTTTTCTGCATCAATGAAATTTCCAAGACTTTCCCGGGTGGGCGCTTCCGTTACGATCATCGGGTTCTTGCCGACACGATTCGAGTCTTGTTTGAATACCTGACCTATAAACTGAGGCTTTATATATACTTCGACCGAACTGTCATCGTATCCGATCACTCTGTTGACGTATCCGTCTCGAACGTATTGTTGGAATTCGTCGTAAGGAATCTGTTTGCTTACAGTGCCACCCTGATTACTCCACCATAGCCCTAAAAGCATCAAGGCAATAATCATGTACATCCAGTTCAAATTGAACTTTGGCATATTTACTTTATTAGGTTTTTTATTGTTATCGTCCATATTGAAAAATTAGTCAATGTCGGGAATTGTAGTTAATTTGGCATCAGCCCAAAGGTGTTCCAAGTTGTAGAAGTTTCTGGTTTCCGGCAAGAACACATGTACCAGTACGTCAGAATAGTCCATCGCTACCCATTCGGCATTACGTAACCCGTCTACTCCATAAGGTTTGGCATTTGCTCCTTTGCGTGCGGATTCTTTGATTGAATCGACTATGGCGCCCACCTGGCTGGGGGAGTTACCTTGACAGATCACAAAATATTTGCAAATGGTATCGTCAATATTAGTCAGATCGGCTATCACTATATTCTTACCTTTTTTCTCTTGAATTCGTTCATTTATCAATTGAAATTTAATAGTCAATGTCTCTTTCTTTTTATAACAAGAACACTTCATTCTTTGTTTTTATATCATGCTGACATGATATATTTTACAAATATACGCTGAATTCTTGTATCAAAGAAAGTTATGTTGTAAAACTCTTCTTTTTTTGTGTTTTTTAGGGATGTATCTTTTTGTTTAAGGGGAGAAATCGAAGAATTTTCGAAAAAAAACATCGAAAATGTTTGCGGTTCTCAAATTCTTTGTATCTTTGCACCCGCAAACGAACAACAAGCGGTTGTACGTTGAAAGTAAGTATTGGGCTATGGTGTAATGGTAACACTACAGATTCTGGTCCTGTCATTTCTGGTTCGAGTCCAGATAGCCCAACAAAACCACATTTATTACTATAAAAAGAAGCCGTTAAAATTGCATTTTAACGGCTTCTTTTGTTTGTATCTCCCGGTATGTTGCCCTGTTCAAGGACGCATCCGATAAATATAGGTTTCAAAACGTAGCCGAAAATAACAGTAATTCGGTGACATTCTCGGTGACACAGCTATCGCTTCTTCTCATTCTTTTTTATGAATTCGTCTGCGCCAGATTCTGCTAAGATTGTGAGTACTCCTCGTCGTCTTCTTATTCTTTTTTTATGAATTCATCTGGAATTCAATAATAGGTAAATAAGAACAGACTTTTTCATGCTTTTAGGGAATTAGGAAGGTGGGGAGGCGTCGGATTTGCTCGGTATGAGCTTTGTTTATCGGAGAGAGGATATTTGTAATGCGTCAATATACCAATGTGCCAGGCAATGCACGGCATGATCATTTGGTATATTGACGCATTATCTGATATTAGATTATTGCTCTTCTTCTTTAATCGATTCGTCGATCACTTTGATTTTCTGCAGGACCAGTTCCAGGTCGGCTTTTAGCTTTTCTACTTTTCGGTTGAGTTCCGTGAGCAAGCTGTTTCCTTTCTTGGATGCAGAAGTCAAGAAGCCAAGGTTGTTCTCGTACGTCTGGAGTTCATTCTTCATGTTCTCATAAGCACGAACGAGTTTCTCGCGCTCTCTGTATAAAGTTTGCGAACCTCCATTCTGAATATTGCTGATGGTTGACTTAAAGTTACTTAGCTTTCTGTTGGATGCACTGATGTTGAAGCGTTCAAACAACTGGTCGATTAAACTATGATATTGTTTGTACAGTTTGTCTTTCTCTTTAAATGGCACATGTCCTATTGCATTCCATTCTTTCATCAGTTCACGAACTTGCT
>CAVCAX010000192.1:0-3224 GCA_963599995.1 Coprobacillus sp. CAG:698 | reverse complement strand
GTCTTTAACGCCTCATGAAATCTCCTTTGCCGCGATATAGACGGTAAAGTTTGATTTGGAGGGTCTGCAAAGGTTGCAACAGGTCGAATATAGGTAAGGTGAAATAATAGTGGCGGTTTTCCTCCAGATCTGTTGCTGTTTTATTGATGACAATGGCTTGCACGGTATAACGCAATAACCAGATCAGGAATGCGATACCGGCTGCTAACCAGTGCGAGTGAACGATTCCAAATACGATACCGGCTATGCAAACTGCATAGAACAGCAGACGGGAGCATGTCTCGAAGCCCAGCAGATAACGTTGCACTCCTTTGTAGTAGCTTGCTGTGGCCATATAGCTCACCCTCTCTTCTTTCCAGTCCTTGTATCTTTCTACGGGTTGCATTCTCATGACGGCATGAGCATTGGTTTCCACCCGGGTATTGTCCGTGTTGGTTATCTGGTTGATGAACAGGTCATCTTCTCCCCGTTGCAGGTTCAGATGCGTTGAATATCCTTTCTCCTTGAAAAACAGCTCTTTTCTGTAGGCAAGGTTCCGTCCCAATCCCATGTAAGGCTTTCCCGCAAGGGCAAAGCCCAGGTAGCGTAATGAATTGAATAAGGTACTGAACGATACCCGTTTGTGCAGCCATCCTTTGCCACGTTCATATCCACTGTATCCCAACACAATTTGGGTATGCGGAGTAAAGTTACGGGCCATCAGACGCAACCATTGGTTGCTTGTGGGGCGGCAGTCGGCTTCGGTGAACACCAACCAGTCGTATTTACTGGCTTTGATGCCCAATGTCAGCGCCAGTTTTTTGCGGCTGATATATCGGGCACTGTCCGGAGTGAAGCTATGATACAGATGCTGGTATTTTTCTTCGAAAGCGGACAGAATAGCTTCGCTTTCGTCCGTAGAACCGTCATTGATGACGATAACTTCAAATTGCGGATAATCTTGTTCCAGGATAGCCGGAAGGAAGCGGCGCAGGTTTTCCGATTCATTGCGTGCACAGATCACAACCGACAGTGGAGGAAGTTCTTTGGTGAAGTGCAGTTCGTTTTTCCGGTCGGCTATATTCCGCATACGCATCCGATTGTAAATTCCCAGATAGTAAATGTATTGAATAATCAGAAAGAATCCTGCGGCTGATAATAATATCAGTTCTATCCCATTAAATGTAAATGTTCCCATTGATGTTATGTCATTTTTCAGATACAAAAGTACACAAATTTCGGTATATGTGTTTTACCTATATGGAAAAGTTCTTCATGCTCTTTCTACTTTTATAGCGGTCGTTGTCGTAGTTAATGACTTTATCTGTATTTTTCCTTATTTCTTTTTCGTTTTCTTTGACTGACTTTGTATAAATCCCAGTATAGTAAAAGAATGAATACGATGGTTGAAGCTATATAGAGCATGAATGCATGCAGGTATTGTGCTTTTGCAAATGTGAACATGCAGAGGGCCATTCCCAGTGAAGCCAACGGGAGACCTATGTTGTCATTCCTTTCCGAATTCCGGTATAAATTGTTGAAATGAGGACAATAAATCCACAGGAAACAGATAAATGCGCTGATTCCGAACAGAATGAGAATACCGTATTGTCCTGATAGGTAAGTTGTCATTTCCAATTTGCTCATTTTGAATAGAAAAACGAGTATTACCCATCCACACATCATTATAGTATTGACCCGCATAAACGGCAATACATATTGCTTTAATGTACTTTGCTTTTCCAATTATATAGTCCCTTATGTTTCTTTCGCTGTAAAGTTATAAATTTTTGTTTTATATCCAAACCGGAAGTACATTTTATTTGTTTTAATGGCTGATTAAGAGTCTGTTTAAACTTTTAGGGAAAAAGTTTTATCAGTTTCCTTTGAGTTTGTTTTCAGTTTGTTTCCCTGTTTTCACTCGTCAGATGGCCCGCTATCTTCCTCTTAAGGACAGAAAAATATCTTCAGGAATAACTCTCAAAAGAATGCTGGGCGAAATTTGAACAGACTCTAAACTCTTACATACAAAAAAGTATAATTTCTCAGGTAACCATTCTAAAAAATATGCCGTTGTATCTAAACTTTCTAAAAGCCTCTTCATATATTTGCAAGAGATAAAAAAGAATGTGTAAAGTATGAAAACATTACAGTTAGTATTTGTTTTATTGTTCTGTGCCATGACTCGGATAATGGCACAAGACACGGTTATCCCAGGTTATAGAATCAGTGGGCATTATTTTACAAAAGATTTGTCTGTACAGCAAGTCTTTAAGGTTAGTAAATCAATCATGGCACTCAAAGACAAGGACGGGAACGGGGTGCTCAATGTCTTGGTGGATGATGATTTTGTTATCCCCGAGCGATTCAAAAAGTATGAAATCCCCTTAGAAAAGGTCAGAAACATTGATGAATTGGAAGAGGGCGCCAAGACCTTTTCAAAGATGAGAGAACTCACCCAGTCTGGTGGTACGCATCGAATCGTTGTTGGGAAAGCTCTTCCCGGAGACTTTTCAGAGCAAGATCTCAGTGGTAAAATCTGGACAAAGGATTCTTTTCAAAACTGTGTGACGGTTATCAATATATGGTATTCGGGATGTGGACCATGTAGAAAGGAGATGCCGATACTCTCTGATTGGAAAGAAAAATATCCCGACGTGTTGTTCCTCTCTGCCAATTTTGAAAAGGCAGATAAGGTGAAACAGATTGCGGAAAAAGAAAAATTCAATTGGAATCACATTTACAATGATGTTTATTTCACAAAGCTGGTTGGTAGCGGTGGCTATCCTTTGACCATTGTTCTCGACAAGGATGGTATTGTGAAATATTACAGAAATGGTACGAACGATGTTATCCGTAGTGAGATTTTACAAGTAATAGAAGGTTTGAATAAATAGCCTGTATTCTTCAAGCTATTTTTCTTTGCCCAAACATATTGCGTACGGACAAAATTATATAGGTATGGTTGGAACAGGAAAAGCGTTATATATTGTGACGTTGAACCCCGGTAGTCTCTGAGAGCAGTCAGGCTATCGGGGTTTATTTTATGTTATTGTCAAAATATAGAATGTGCTATTTCGACTTGAATTAATTCTGCCAATGAAACATGTTTGTAATTGGGAGAAAAGACAGGTTTTGTCGATTTCTCTTATAAAAATACCTATTTGTGATATTGTAAGATGCTACCATTCCCGTATTTTGCATCTACGATAAAGGTTAACCGATTTCTCTTTTCTCGTAATGTG
>CAVCAX010000191.1:0-4961 GCA_963599995.1 Coprobacillus sp. CAG:698 | reverse complement strand
GTTTCATGGGTTCCTACTGTTTACTTCGCGATGGGGTTGCCTTTTGTTGTTTTGAATATGGTTTCTGTCCTGATGTTTAAAGGACTTGACATCTCCGATGCACAAATAGCCCTTTGGACTTCGTTGATTATGTTGCCTTGGACTCTGAAATTCCTTTGGAGTCCGTTTTTGGAAATGTTTAAAACCAAAAAGTTCTTTGTTGTCCTCACGCAGATTGTTTCGGGAGTCGGCTTCGGGCTTGTTGCCTTGTCATTACAGCTTCCTCATTTCTTTGCCTGTTCCATAGCTTTGCTGGCAGTGATTGCTTTTAGCGGGGCCACTCATGATGTGGCAACGGATGGCGTCTATATGACGGAACTGAGTAAGTCCGATCAGGCTAAGTATATCGGTTGGCAGGGCGCTTTCTACAATATAGCCAAGATTGTGGCTTCCGGCGGATTGGTGTATCTGGCAGGATGGTTGGTCAAACGGTTTGGAGGTGTTGAGGGGGTCTCCGGTGAAGTGATGTATGAAGCGAATGTTCATGCCTGGATGGTTGTGATGTTCGTTATGGCGGTTGTTATGATATCATTGGGACTTTATCATACACGAATGCTTCCTTCCGGTGGTGCTGCAACTTCCGAGGCTACTTCGTTTAAAGAAACACTTGATAAACTGGTGGAGGTTATTCTCGATTTCTTCAAGAAAAAGCATATTTGGTATTATATTGCCTTTATTATTCTTTATCGTTTTGCCGAAGGTTTTGTGATGAAGATTGTGCCGTTGTTTCTGAAAGCAGGTAGAGAGATTGGCGGATTAGGGTTGAACGAACAGGAAATCGGTATCTATTATGGTACTTATGGCGCGGCTGCTTTTGTACTGGGGTCTTTATTGGCCGGTTATTACATTTCGCATCGGGGATTGAAAAAGACTTTGTTTTCTCTTTGCTGTACTTTCAATCTGCCTTTTATTGCTTATACATTATTGGCTATTTACCAACCGACAAGCGGTGCGCTGATAGGTAGTGCCATTGTTCTCGAGTATTTTGGATATGGATTCGGCTTTGTAGGGCTTACGCTGTTTATGATGCAGCAAGTGGCTCCCGGAAAACATCAGATGGCACATTATGCCTTTGCTTCCGGTATCATGAATTTAGGAGTAATGCTTCCCGGCATGGTGAGTGGTTTTGTCAGTGACTGGCTGGGATATCGTGACTTTTTTATCTTTATTCTGTTTGCCACTATTCCGGCTTTCCTGATTACTTATTTTGTACCGTTTACTTATCCGGATGCTAAAAAATAAACATTAATAGATTAGATATAAAAAGATTATAATAGATTAAATATAAAAAGATTATGGACAAGAAATTCAATATGCCATGGGAAGAACGTCCCATCGGCTGTACGGATGTAATGTGGCGTTATTCCCAAAATCCCGTTATCGGACGCTATCATATTCCTTCATCAAACAGTATTTTTAATAGTGCGGTTGTTCCGTTTGAAGATGGTTTTGCCGGAGTATTCCGCTGCGATAACAAGGCGGTACAGATGAATATCTTTGCCGGTTTCAGTAAAGACGGCATTCATTGGGATATCAATCACGAACCTATCCGGTTCAAGGCCGGGAATACTGAGATGATTGAATCGGAGTATAAATACGATCCGCGTGTCACATGGATTGAAGACCGTTACTGGATTACCTGGTGTAACGGTTATCACGGACCGACCATCGGTATCGGTTATACGTTTGATTTCAAGGAGTTCTTCCAGTGTGAGAATGCTTTCTTACCGTTCAACCGTAACGGGGTACTTTTCCCACAGAAAATAGATGGTAAATATGCAATGCTGAGCCGCCCGAGTGATAACGGACATACACCGTTCGGTGATATCTATATCAGTTATAGTCCGGATATGAAGTACTGGGGAGAACATCGCAATGTGATGAAAGTTACCCCGTTCCCGGAGAGTGCATGGCAATGTACGAAAATAGGTGCAGGATCGGTTCCTTTCCTCACGGAAGAAGGCTGGTTGATGTTCTATCATGGAGTGATAACCACTTGCAACGGTTTCCGGTATTCTATGGGCGCTGCCATTCTTGACAGAGAACATCCGGACAAGGTATTATATCGTACGCGTGAGTATCTGCTTGCACCGGCTGCTCCTTATGAATTGCAGGGAGATGTTCCTAATGTCGTATTCCCATGTGCTGCTTTGCAGGATGGTGAAAGAGTGGCAGTATACTATGGTGCAGCGGATACGGTAGTCGGAATGGCTTTCGGTTATATTGCAGATATTATAGAATTTGTCAAGAGAACAAATATTGTTAATAGTAGATAGAGAGAGTTTTTATTTGATTAGGCGATTTTATAAATTTCGGTGGAAGGTATAGAGAAGGTTAAGAGAGTTTTTCACCGGAGATTTATAAATCGTCTAATCGTAAATCTAATTTATGAAGCGACTTTTATTAACTTACACATTAGCTCTCTTTCTGCTTCCGGTAAAAGCCGGAAGCGGAGAGAAGCTTTCTCCAACTGATTATGTCAATCCTTTCATAGGTACTACCAACTTTGGTACTACTAATCCCGGAGCAGTTTGTCCCAATGGTATGATGTCTGTTGTCCCTTTCAATGTAATGGGATCGGCCGATAATAAATATGATAAAGATGCACGTTGGTGGTCTACTCCTTATGAGTATCATAACTGCTTTTTTACTGGTTATTCTCATGTAAACTTGAGTGGGGTAGGGTGTCCGGAACTGGGCTCTCTTTTATTGATGCCTACTACGGGAGAATTGAATGTAGATTATAAGGAATATGGAAGCCGTTACAAAGACGAACAAGCATCACCGGGATATTATACCAACTATCTGACTAAATATAATGTGAAAACAGAGGTGACTGCTACCCCCCGTACAGGCGTTACCCGTTTTACATTTCCGAAAGGGAAAAGCCACATCCTGCTGAATTTGGGCGAAGGGCTGACCAACGAATCCGGTGCCATGCTCCGCCGGGTAAATGCGCAGGAGATAGAGGGAGTGAAGTTATTGGGCTCTTTCTGTTACAATCCGCAAGCTGTATTCCCTATTTACTTTGTGATGCGTGTCAATAAGGCACCACAGCAAACCGGTTATTGGAAGAAGCAACGGCCTATGACCGGTGTGGAGGCGGAGTGGGATCCGGATAACGGTAAGTACAAGCTTTATACCAAATACGGAAAAGAGATAGCCGGTGATGATATCGGAGCGTTTTTCTCATTCGATACCGCAGAGGATGAACAGATAGAAGTAGAATTGGGTGTCTCTTTTGTGAGCATAGAAAATGCCCGTCTCAATCTGAATAAAGAGCAGGAAAACAAGAATTTTGAGCAAGTGCATGCCGAAGCGCGTGAACGTTGGAACGATGATCTGTCTCGTATCCTTGTAGAGGGAGGGACGCAGGAACAGAAGACCGTTTTCTATACGGCCATGTACCACCTGCTGATTCATCCCAATGTATTGCAGGATGTAAATGGAGAGTATCCGGCAATGGAGGGTGACAAGATATTGACGACCCAAGGCAATCGTTATACGGTTTTTTCTCTGTGGGATACGTATCGGAATGTACATCAATTGCTGACATTGGTATATCCGGAGCGCCAGATAGAGATGGTACGTACGATGCTCGATATGTATCGTGAACACGGATGGTTGCCCAAGTGGGAATTGTATGGTCGGGAGACGCTGACGATGGAAGGCGATCCCAGTATTCCTGTTATAGTGGATACCTGGATGAAGGGATTACGGGATTTTGATATTAATCTTGCTTATGAGGCGATGTATAAATCGGCAACGCTTCCCGGTGCGGTGAATCTGATGCGTCCGGACAATGATGATTATATGTCTAAAGGTTATGTACCTTTGCGCGAACAATACGACAACTCGGTATCTCATGCGTTGGAGTATTACATTGCCGATTTTGCCCTTTCCTGTCTGGCCGATGCTTTAGGAAAAAAAGAAGATGCCAGGTTGTTCTATAATCGCTCGTTGGGGTATAAGCATTATTATAGTAAAGACTTCGGCACATTCCGGCCGATACTTCCCGATGGTACTTTCTATTCTCCTTTCAATCCGAAACAGGGTGAGAACTTTGAACCCAGTCCCGGTTTTCATGAAGGAAATGCGTGGAATTACACGTACTACGTTCCTCATGATGTATATGGATTGGCTCGCCTGATGGGAGGCAAGAAAGCTTTCATCAATAAATTGCAGATGATATTTGATGAGGGACTTTATGATCCGGCGAACGAACCCGATATTGCCTACCCTTATCTGTTTTCATACTTTAAGGGAGAGGAATGGCGTACCCAGAAAGAGACGCAACGCTTGTTGGCTGAATATTTCACTACACTGCCGGACGGCATTCCCGGCAATGACGATACTGGAACAATGTCCACTTGGGCCATTTTTAATATGATGGGATTTTATCCGGACAGTCCGGGATTGCCGGAATATACACTGACAACTCCCGTCTTTGATAAAGTAATCATTCGCCTTGATCCTAAATGGTACAGGGAAAAAGAACTCGTGATTGAGTCTACCCGTCGGACCCCTGACGCCTTGTACATCGATAATGTGAAAATTGGTGGAAAAAAGATCAACCGTTTTCGTATCACTCATGATGAATTGGTGCATGGAAAACGGTTAGAGTTTTCTATTAGGTAAAGGCTTTTGCCATTAGTCTGTGTAAAGGTAAAAAGAGGAGGTTGTCCGGACATTGCTTGTTAGGACAGCCTCATTTTTGTTTAGTAGTTTTGTCCACTTGATTGTATTATAGATAAGCGGAATTCATTTCAGAAGTGTCCGGTGTTGTCAAATCAATCTTCCATATTTAATATTATGAGAAAAGGTATTGTTTCGTGTTTGTTGTTTATTGGTTTTTGGTTGGTCGGATGCCAACAAAGAAAAGAGGTTGAAGTGCATATTATTCCTCAGCCTCAGTTATCAGA
>CAVCAX010000190.1:0-6541 GCA_963599995.1 Coprobacillus sp. CAG:698 | reverse complement strand
AAAGAGGTGCGTTTTATCGATTCACTAAACCGGCGGGCGTATGCTTATCGTTACAAAAACCTTGATTCGGCCTATCTTCCGGCAGAACAGGCATACAAGCAGGCGCGCCTTTACAAGCAGGGAAAAGCAGAAGCATGCAACAACCTGGGTTTCTGTGCTTTTATGCAAATGGACTTCGAACGTTCCGAAAGAATATATAAAGAGGTATACGACCTTACCAAAAACGAACTGGAACTGCTCATTGCCGATATAGGACTGATGAAAATCTATCAGCGTACAGGCATGAACAAGGAGTATTATGACTACCGCAACAGCGCCATCCGGCGAATGAAACGTATTCGTGAAGACAGCACCGTATTCACCGACAAAAATGAAATGTTGCGCATGAATTTTGCCTTTACGGAATTCTTTATCGTTTCTGCCGTCTACTACTATTATCTCCAGCAGCGCCCCGAAGCAATGGCATCGCTTGACAAAATACCGCAAGATGAATCCCTGCAGGCAGATACCAACCAGTATCTGTATTTTCATTACATCAAAGGATCGGCTTCTTTGTGTGACGGAGACACACCGGACGAACGGATACTCGGCGAATTCGACGAGCTCTACACTACCTGGCAGTTGGCTTCCCGGAAAGGATATCTCTATTTTGCCGGAAACGGTATGCAGGGATTGGCGGACCGACTGACACCGAAAGAAAATTTCGATTTGCTTCTCTCCAGACGCCCGCACGCCTTGCAACAATTGGGCATACCTGTCGATTCCTTATTACCACTGAGACTGGCAGAGAAAGCACTGGAAATATTCAGAGAATATGACGATCTGTATCAGATAGCCGGCGCATACGTCTCCATCGGAAAATACCTGAATGCTCACGGACGTTATTCCGAAGCTCTCGACTCGCTGAGCAAAGCCCTGGAATGTGTAAACGATCATCACCTTTCGTATTACCACCATACAACGGACACACTGGACAAGTTGCAGCCTTTTCTAAAGACAGATACGATTTTCACCGAAATGACATGGATAGGGCAGGAGCGGGTAAAGACTGTACCCGAATGGATATCCCGTATCCGCGAACAACTCAGCGTCTCTTACGCCGGCCTGGGGATGAAACCGGAATCCGATTACAACCGGAATATCTATCTGGATATCTTGAACGATACCCGACAGGATAAAGAACTGGAAAGCCGGTACGCCTATCTGGAAGCGGAATCGAAACAGCTGAACATCGTACTTTTCTTTGTTACGGTGGGGTTGCTGCTGGTGGTCATTCTGTTCTGGATTTTCAACAAGCGTTCTAAAGTAAGAAACCGTATCTATACGGAGCGGTTGCAGCAAACCCTAACATTATGTCGGGATATAACGGCTTCCATCCCGATGAACCTCCCCCTTGTTCAGGAAGGAATTGATCGCCTGTTCGGACCGAACCGGATTATCCTTGAAGTGAACGAAGAGGGCTCAGCCGGTTTTGTCCCCAAACACCGGCTGAGCCGTGATGAACAGGCTTTGGTGCATGTGCTGGCCCCCTATGTGGACTGGGCTATGGACAACGAGCAAACCATCGCCTCATTGAGTGACGAACGAAACCAATTGGAAAAGCAGCGGTATGTCTACGAACAGCACATTGCAGCCAACAAGCGCCAGAATCTGATAAAAAAGGCATGCCTTGCCATTGTCAATGGGATCAATCCTTATATAGACCGCATACTCAACGAAGTACACAAACTGACGGACAAAGGATTTATCAACGACCCGCTTATCAAGAAAGAGAAATACCAGTACATTGACGAACTGGTAACCACCATCAACGAATACAACGACATCCTCGCCCTATGGATTAAAATGAAACAAGGTACATTGAGTCTGAACATCGAGACTTTCGGTCTGAATGAACTTTTCGAACTCCTTGCAAAGGGCCGAAGGGCATTTGAAATGAAAAAACAGACATTCGACATAGAGCCGACCCGGGTTTTAGTGAAAGCAGACAAGGCCCTGACTCTTTTCATGATAAACACACTGGCCGAAAATGCACGGAAATATACTCCCGAAGGAGGACGTATACGCATCTATGCCCGTCAGACAGAGGAATACGTGGAAATATCGGTAGAAGATAACGGACGCGGCCTTTCGCCCGAAGACATATCCTGCATCATCGGAGAGAAAGTGTACGATTCGCGCGCTATCGGCATGAACGTTACGAAAACCGCCGAAGAGGCGGAAGCACTGCGATTGAGCAAGGGAAGCGGTTTCGGATTGATGAACTGTAAAGGAATTATCGAGAAATACCGCAAAACGAATGACCTGTTCCGGGTGTGTATGTTCAACGTAGAAAGCGAGCCGGAGCAGGGCAGTCGGTTCTATTTCCGGTTGCCATTGGGAATGCGCAAGGCCATGGGCATACTATTATGCGTTCTCCTGCCTGCCTGCCTGTTTTCTTCCTGCACCGGAGGAGCAGAGCAGGATACCGCTCCGGTTGTAGGTGATTCTATTACAGTGGCAACGGATTCGGATTATGAAGTCCTGCTCAATGAAGCATCCGATTATGCCAATGCAGCCTATTTTGCCAACGTAGACGGATATTATGAAGATGCGCTGGTATACGCCGATTCGGCCATCATGGCATTGAACAAACATTATCAGAAATATGCCCGCCATCCGCATAAATACATGAAACTGATCGGTGACGAAACACCCGCCGAACTGACCTGGTGGAACGAAATGTTCGATTCGGACTTTCATGCCATCCTGGATGTTCGGAATGAAGCGGCCGTCGCCTTTTTAGCACTGAAACAGTTGAAAGGATACAACTATAACAACGCAGCCTTCACGGCACTTTACAAATTGCAGAGCGAAGACCAGTCATTGGAAGGATATTGTCGCGAATTGGAGCGTTCTACGACCAATAAAATAGTGGGGATTATCCTCTGTATTCTGCTATTCGTCATCTCGCTGGCAGGCTACTATCTTATATATATACGCAAGCGTCTGCTCGACAGGTTCAACTTGGAACAGATTCTCGAAATCAATAAAAAGGTGTTTGCCTCTTCCTTGATTCGTTCGCAGGAATCTGCCGAAGCCCTGCAACGAGAAGAGGATACCCTGAAAGAGATCCCTCAGCGCCTGGTCAATGAGGCCTTCGACTCTATCAACGAACTGCTCACAATCGACCGGCTCAGCCTTGCCGTATATAATGAAACGACACACCAACTCGTATTCGCCTCCAATCCCGGACTTGAAAAGATGCCGGAACTTATGCAACAATGTTTCAACAAGCAGGAATACCTGTCTGACGGACTTTCGCAAGCCATTCCATTGATAGTGGATGCCGGCGGAGAACATCAGTGTGTAGGGGTACTCTACCTGGAACGCCGGGAAGGGACAACACTGGAAACAGACCGCCTGCTGTTCGAATTGGTGGCCCGTTATGTCGCCATCGTGGTATTCAATGCTGTGGTCAAATTGGCAATGAAGTACCGTGACATCGAATCGGCACACGAAGAGGCACAACGCGCCTCGTGGGAAGACAGCATGTTGCATGTGCAAAACATGGTACTCGATAATTGTCTTTCGACAATCAAGCACGAGACGGTATACTACCCCAACAAAATCAAGCAAATCATAGGACGGCTGAACACACAAAATCTTTCGGAAAAGGAAGAACGGGAAAACGTAGAAGCCATCAGTGAATTGATAGAATATTACAAAGGCATTTTCACCATACTGAGTTCGTGTGCCGCCCGACAGTTGGAGGAAGTAACCTTTCGCCGTAGCACGATTGCCGTGCCCGACCTGTGCGAATACGCCGTGAAGTATTTTCGGAAAGCAAGTAAGGGAAAAACAAACCGGATCGAGCTTCTGACAGAACCGATAGAAAAGAAAATCACCGGAGACACCAACCAGCTTCGCTTTCTTCTTGAGAATCTGATAGATGAAGCACTCACTGTCCGTGAAAACGGAACACTGAAATTGCAGGCCGCAGAAGATGGGAATTACATCCGCTTCCGCTTCACCGATATGCGCCGCGAAAAGAGTGTGGATGAACTCAACAAATTGTTCTATCCCAATCTGGCACGGATGACCTCCGGCGAAAAAGGGGAACTGAAGGGAACGGAATACCTGATATGTAAACAGATCATCCGGGATCATGATGAATTTGCCGGACATCGCGGATGTCGTATTAATGCCGAACCCGCACAGGAAGGGGGATTTACCGTTTACTTCACTCTGCCGAAACGGTAAGACCAATAAGGTAAGGCCACATAACAACAGATATAATGAGTCATACTAATATATGCAACGAAACGATGGAAGAAAAGAAATTTAAAGTAATTATCGTAGAAGATGTAAAACTCGAATTGAAAGGCACGGAAGAGATATTCCGTCACGAAATACCCAATGCGGAAGTTATCGGAACTGCCATGACCGAAGCTGAATTCTGGCCGTTGATGGAAGCCCGTCTGCCGGATCTGGTTCTGCTTGATCTTGGCTTGGGTGGTTCGACTACAATTGGAGTTGACATCTGCCGTAACATATTCAAACGCTACAAAGGAGTTCGCGTGCTCATCTTTACCGGCGAAATATTGAATGAAAAACTTTGGGTCGATGTATTGGATGCCGGTGCCGACGGAATTATCCTAAAAACGGGTGAACTGTTGACCAAAACAGACGTACAGGCCGTGATGGATGGCAAAAAGTTAGTGTTCAATTATCCCATATTGGAAAAGATCGTAGACCGCTTCAAAGCGTCCGTTGCCAACGATGCAAAGCGCCAGGAAGCAGTCATCAATTATGACATAGACGAATATGACGAACGTTTCCTGCGTCATCTGGCATTAGGATACACCAAAGAGATGATTGCCAATCTCAAAGGTATGCCTTTTGGAGTAAAATCACTCGAAAAACGGCAGAACGACTTGGTGGGACGGCTGTTCCCGAACGGTGAGCGGGTAGGGGTGAACGCCACCCGCCTGGTAGTGCGTGCACTCGAACTCCGGATTCTCGATCTTGACAACCTTGAAGCCGATGAAGAATAGCAAATGGCGCATGCCCCATCCGGCCACCATGTTTCTTATGCTTACTATGGTCGTCGTACTTCTTTCATGGATATTCGAAATCTATGGATTGAGTGTGGTGTTGCCGCAGACAGGAGAAGAAATCCGTGTACAGAGCCTGCTCAGTCCGGAGGGAATCCGTTGGCTGTTACGCCACATGGTCACCAACTTCACCGGCTTTGCTCCCTTGGGGATGGTGATTGTAGCCATGTTCGGTATCGGTGTGGCACAACATTCCGGGTTCATCGATGCATGTATTCGTCATGGTATTCGCGGCAAACAGGACAAGAACAAGATTATTCTGTGGGTGATCCTCCTCGGATTGCTTTCGAATGTAGTGGGTGATGCCGGCTATATCATCTTGCTTCCTATCGCCGCCACACTGTTTCATTCCGTCGGTCTGCATCCGGTAGCCGGAATCATAACGGCTTATGTATCTGTGGCTTGTGGATACAGTGCCAATATCGTGTTGAGCACCATGGACCCGCTACTCGCACGAACGACCGAAGAAGCTGCCGTAGCCGGTGAAATAGAACATGGTGATACAGGACCGTTGTGCAATTATTATTTTATGTTTGCTTCTACCTTTCTCATAGCGGCCGTAGCCTATTGGGTGACCCGATGGAAATTGCTTCCTTCAATGGGTACTTATGAAGGTGGCACGCACTTCGACGGCTACAAACCACTTTCCCGCAAAGAGCGCCGTGCTTTGACGATGGCAATAGTCGTGGGAGTGATTTATATGGCTATTGTGCTCTGGTCCACCTTTTCTTCTTATGGTATTTTACGTGGAGTAAGCGGTAATCTGATGCGGTCTCCTTTCATTATGGGTATCTTGTTTCTCATATCGCTCGGTGCGGGTTTAATGGGCACTATTTACGGCTTCAGCTCCGGCCGTTATCGTACGGATACCGATGTCATAGAAGGGCTGGCTGAGCCGATGAAGCTGTTGGGTGTCTATTTTGTCATTGCCTTCTTTGCAGCACAGATGTTTGCATGTTTCGAATATTCACACTTAGACAAGTGCCTCGCCATTATGGGTGCCCATCTGCTCTCCTCCGTCCAGTTTGGCAATTTGCCCACGCTTGTCCTGTTTATCCTGTTCAGTGCCATGATAAATCTCATTATGGTATCTGCTACCTCCAAATGGACATTTATGGCTTTCATCTTTGTTCCTATATTTGCCGAAATGGGTGTTGCTCCTGATGTGGTTCAATGTGCTTTCCGTATCGGAGACAGCGCCACCAATGCTATCACTCCTTTCTTATTTTATATGCCTTTGGTCTTGACTTATATGCAGCAATACGACAAGCAGTCCTCATATATATCTCTCTTGAGGTATACGTGGCGATATTCCGTCTACATTTTGATAAGTTGGACTTTGTTATTTATTCTGTGGTATTTAACGGGCTTACCATTAGGTCTATAGCTCTTTTTTGGACAAATGCATGCAAAAAAAGTACAGAAATATTTTTGATATTTCACGA
>CAVCAX010000189.1:0-4676 GCA_963599995.1 Coprobacillus sp. CAG:698 | reverse complement strand
ATATTTACCTTTGTAAACGACAAATAATGCTATACATTTGTAAATATGCCAATAAAATATATCATTGTTAATATTTAGGAAGAGATGGATATCAAAGACAGAATCAAAATGATCATGGAACATGAGCAAATGACAGCCGCAGCATTTGCAGAAAGTATCGGTGTGGCTCAAGCCACAATCTCTCACACCTTAGGTGATCGGAACAAATATCCAAGCACCGACTTTATCATGCGGCTGCATGAGAAATACAGCCACATCAGTCTCGACTGGTTATTGACGGGAAAAGGAAACATGACCGACGAAGAAGAAAATACCGATTCACCGGAACTGGATTATCCTCTATTTGCCTCTGAGAATCCAAAAAATCCGGCCACTAACACGAATATTTTGGAAAATCGCAAGGAAATGGCATCAGAAAAGCCCTCAAATGCCACTAAAGAGGTTGTAAGACAAGAAATTATATACAAAGAAAGACCTCCACGGAAAATCACTGAAATAAGAATTTTCTTTGATGATAATACTTATGAAACATTCCGGCCGGAAAAATAGGAAGTAAAAACGTCTGTTTGCGCAAATTCCCGTATCTTTGCTGTCGGAATATGAATTTAACTTCAATACATGAAAAAATTTATTTTAGACCTGACGGTAACTGAGAACCTCAAGTTGCATACCAATTATGTATTATTGAAATTGACATCTCAGTCACCACTTCCCGAAATGCTACCGGGACAATTTGCAGAAATACGGGTAGACGGTTCACCTACTACCTTTCTCCGCCGCCCCATTTCCATTAATTATGTAGACAGACAACGAAACGAAGTGTGGTTTCTGATACAGCTTGTAGGAGACGGAACACGCCGTTTGGCAGAAGCTGTCAAGGGAGAGACGATTAATGTCGTACTTCCATTGGGAAACGGCTTTACAATGCCTGAAAAACCATCCGACAAGCTCTTATTGGTAGGTGGAGGTGTAGGAACAGCTCCCATGCTCTATCTGGGAGAGCAACTGGCTCAAAAAGGGAATAAACCCACTTTCCTCTTAGGAGCACGGACTGATAAAGACCTGCTTCAACTGGATCAGTTTGCCGCTTACGGAGAAGTATATACAACTACTGAAGATGGAAGCCATGGAGAAAAGGGGTATGTCACTCAACATTCCATATTGGATAAGGTGAAATTTGAGCAGATTTACACATGTGGCCCCAAACCTATGATGATGGCCGTAGCAAAATATGCCAAAAGTAATAATATCAATTGTGAAGTCTCCTTAGAGAATAGAATGGCTTGCGGAGTCGGCGCCTGTCTGTGTTGTGTCGAAAATACCGTTGAAGGCCATTTGTGTGTTTGTAAAGAAGGTCCTGTATTTAATATAAACAAACTATTATGGCAGATTTAAATGTAAAAATAGGCGAATTACAAATGAAGAATCCGGTAATGACTGCTTCCGGAACATTCGGATACGGTGAAGAGTTTTCCGATTTTGTCGATCTTGCGCGAATAGGCGGTATTATTGTAAAGGGAACTACTCTTCACAAACGTGAAGGCAATCCGTATCCACGTATGGCAGAGACTCCTTCCGGCATGTTAAACGCTGTGGGACTGCAAAATAAGGGAGTAAATTACTTCGTCGAACACATTTATCCGCGTATCAAAGACATTCAAACCAATATAATTGTGAATGTTTCCGGATCAGCCATTGAAGACTACGTAAAAACAGCGGAAATCATTAATGAACTTGACAAAATTCCTGCCATAGAATTGAATATCTCATGCCCCAATGTAAAGCAGGGAGGCATGGCTTTTGGGGTTACTGCCAAAGGAGCCGCCGAAGTAGTGAAAGCCGTACGTTCTGCTTACAAAAAGACACTTATCGTGAAGTTGTCTCCGAACGTGACAGACATCACCGAAATAGCTCGCGCAGCAGAAGGAAGCGGAGCCGATAGCGTATCATTAATCAATACATTGCTCGGCATGGCCATCGATGCAGAACGCAGACGCCCGATACTCTCCACAATAACAGGAGGTATGTCCGGCGCAGCAGTGAAACCGATAGCATTACGCATGGTATGGCAAGTATCCAAGACAGTAAATATTCCTGTCATTGGTTTAGGGGGGATCATGAATTGGAAAGATGCGGTAGAATTCATGCTTGCGGGTGCATCCGCCATACAAATCGGTACCGCCAATTTCATCGACCCGACCATTACGGTGAAAGTTGCCGATGGTATAAATAATTACTTAGACAGACACGGATATAAGTCAGTTAACGAAATAATCGGTGCACTTGAGGTATAATCGTAAACATACAATAACCATTCGCAGCATTTCATGTAGAAAACTGTCATCACGGCTTTCAAATAAGAGGAAATGAAAATCCGGAAAACAGAGATAAGAAAGCAAGCTGTTTTTTTACATCCCCTAACAAGCAACCGTGCAAGACTCAAGTGAAGCTAAAAAGAAGAAAGCGCTGTTCTTTTCCGAACAACGCTTTCTTCTTTTTATACAACCATTACTCATCCAATAAATCCGGCCGTAATCTTCGGGTACGCTCTAACGACTGCTGCAACTCCCACTCTTTAATTTTAGCTTCATGACCGGACAGAAGAATATCGGGTACCTTCCACCCGTTATATTCCGCCGGACGGGTATATACCGGAGCAGCCAGCAAATTGTCTTGGAAAGAATCGGAAAGTGCAGACTGTTCATCTGAAATGACTCCGGGAATAATCCTCACGATGGCATCCGCCATTACCGCCGCCGCCAGTTCTCCACCGGTCAGCACATAATCCCCGATACTGATTTCTTTCGTTATATAATGCTCGCGAATGCGATAATCAATCCCTTTAAAATGCCCGCAAAGAATAATGAGATTTCCGGCAAGCGAAAGTGTATTTGCCATTTTCTGATTGAACTGCTCGCCGTCAGGAGTAGTAAATATCACTTCATCGTAATCACGCTCTGCCTTCAAGGCATTGATGCAACGCTCGATCGGCTCGATCTTCATTACCATACCGGCAAAACCTCCAAAAGGATAATCATCTACACGCCGGTATTTATCTTCGGTATAATCACGAAGATTATGAATATAAATCTCAGCAAGGCCCTTGTTTTGAGCACGTTTCATAATCGAGCAATTGAAAAAGCCTTCAATCATCTCGGGAAGAACGGTTATTATATCAATACGCATAGTCTTTTAATTTTCTGCAAAATTACAAATATTCAAAGAGAAACCCGTATTTTTGCCTGAAACAATCCAAGAAATATGACTGTAAAAGAGAAAATAGAAGAGCTTCGTGCCGAACTTCACCGGCATAATTATAATTATTACGTATTGAATGCTCCGGAGATCTCAGACAAGGAATTCGATGACATGATGCGCGAATTACAGGATCTGGAACAAGCCCATCCGGAATATAAAGACGATAACTCTCCCACGATGCGCGTAGGTAGCGACCTGAACAAGAATTTTACGCAAATACCGCATAAATACCCGATGTTGTCTTTGGGAAATACATACTCGGAAAGTGAAGTGACCGATTTTTATGAAAGAGTAAAAAAGGCCCTGAACGAGGATTTCGAAATATGCTGTGAGATGAAATACGACGGAACCTCCATTTCGCTCACATACGAAGACGGTAAGCTGGTGCGCGCAGTAACCCGTGGTGACGGGGAAAAAGGAGACGATGTGACCGATAATGTGAAAACGATCCGTACCATTCCGCTTGTGCTTCATGGCAACAACTATCCTCCATCGTTCGAAATACGGGGTGAGATTCTCATGCCGTGGGACGTATTCGAAGAGCTGAACCGGGAAAGAGAAGCACGCGAAGAACCCTTGTTTGCCAATCCGAGAAATGCCGCTTCGGGCACACTGAAATCACAGAACTCTTCTGTCGTAGCTTCCCGCAAACTGGATGCCTATCTCTATTATCTGCTCGGAGAGAATTTGCCGTGCGACGGACATTATGAGAATTTACAGGAAGCAGCCAAATGGGGATTCAAAATTTCGGATGCCATGCGTAAGTGTCACACCCTGGAGGAAATTTTCGCTTACATAAAATATTGGGACGTAGAACGGAAAAACCTGCCGGTTGCCACGGATGGCATCGTACTCAAAGTAAACAGTCTGAAGCAGCAAAAGAATTTGGGTTTCACTGCCAAATCACCCCGATGGGCCATCGCATACAAATTTCAGGCGGAACGTGCTCTTACCCGGCTGAATCTTGTAACCTACCAGGTAGGAAGAACAGGAGCCGTTACTCCGGTTGCCAACCTGGATCCGGTACAGCTTTCGGGTACGATCGTAAAACGCGCATCGCTACACAACGCAGATATCATTGAAAAATTCGACCTCCATATCGGCGACATGGTATATGTAGAAAAAGGCGGGGAAATCATTCCTAAAATCACAGGGGTAGACACTTCCGCACGTACGTTCATGATTGGAGAAAAAGTGAGATTCATTACCAATTGCCCCGAATGCGGCAGCAAACTGATACGATACGAAGGGGAAGCCGCCCACTATTGCCCCAATGAAACAGCCTGCCCTCCGCAGATAAAAGGGAAAATCGAACATTTTATCAGCCGGCGCGCAATGAATATCGACGGACTCGGTCCAGAAACCGTAGACATGTTCTACCGGCTGGGACTGATACGAAACACCGCCGACTTATACAA
>CAVCAX010000188.1:7926-19872 GCA_963599995.1 Coprobacillus sp. CAG:698 | reverse complement strand
GTTACGGCGTTGTACGGATACGCAGGCGTATCCCATCGCTTTATTGCCTTCAGGGGCTTGTTCCGGGGTAAAGCCCTTATCGGATAACAATTTCCTGAAAGATTCTGTTTGCAGATTACCTTCATACGGCACTTCGGTCAAACGCAAATAAGCCTCAGCCATGTCCGGATCAATATTCTGTTGCCTGTCCGGAGAGCCGGCCAAAGCCATTAAAACGTAATGTTCGGGGATCAACTCTCCTTTTCCATTGGGATGACGTCCGGACATCGAGAGCGGAAAGCTCCGTGTGTTACAATAAAAGCGCATGGTGAAAAGCACATTTTTTATCGTCTGATGAGCCGCAGAAGAAACGGCAAACGATGTACCGTGCAGTAAATAGATATTTTTAGTCACCCCGCTCAACCCTCCAACAGCATAAGCCGGATAATTATTACAATGATGATAAGCCGAACCGTCCTTCTTGAATCCGTCCTTCAAGCCGGAGGAAGGAAGACATGCATTACTCATCCAACGGGAAAACATTTTCAGATGACGTACTTTATCCGTACCATCCTCCATCATCAATATACTGGCCAAACGCCCCAGACTGATGGTATTCAATTCATCCATATCCGCCCCCGGCTGTTGCGGCGCCCTGTAAATATCTATACAAGAAGCATACCACTGAAGATTCCGGGCCGCTTCTCCACGGCATCCATACTTTTCCATCACGGTTCTCATCAAAAAATAAGAGGTGAAATAGTCACGGAAACTGTAACCGTAAAGAGACAATGTTCCCAAACAGCTGCCATAACATACTCCCTGATCGACCAAATGCCGGTGCATCTGCAAGAATATTTTCTCAAGTTTCTCCTTGGTTCCCGCTTCTGTAACATTTTGCCAGGCATCGGCAACTCGACCCATCAAACCGAAATAAGTCTTTAAATCGAAGTGGTTCTCCCTTAGCTTAGCAACCAGATTTTCGGAGGTAATGCGGCAAAAGACCGTATTCACCGCAACTTCATAGAAAAGCGGATTTCCGATCACTCCCCCTTCTGAGTTTTCAGAAATATGATACTCTCCAAACTCCCGATACAGATCTTGCAGTTCTTCTTCCGTAATTTCCCTTTCGGGGCAAATCATGTTCTGCATACGCTGTTCCACCAACCGGATCTCTTTTCTCTGCTCTTCGCTGAACGTAGCTTCCAACTCGAGATCCGGAGTCACGGATTCATATTCCATCCATCTATTATACGGATTTTCCTTGTTGACAAACGACAACTGTAAGTCGGCCGTCTGAGAGCGTACATCCATCTTGAACGAAGTAACCAGATGATCAATAAAGATCTCCCCTTTCCGGTCGGGTGCAACAATACGGATCTCATCCATCCCTATTTCAGGGGTTCCCTGCATGTCCTTTTCATACATCGCCCAACCGGTTCTCCAACCGGTAAAATTCAATCGGAAAGAAAAGGAGCAACATTCTTTCCCGGCTTTCAAAAACTGAAAGCCAAGAGAGGCGTCCATCGCCTCCCTGTTATATATCCAAGTGGTAAAAGCAGCCAAAAACTTATCCTGTCCGCTCGGATCTTTAGGCTCAAACTTCAAATCCCGCCGTATATATAATGTATCTCCGGGATTGAAGACCCACCGCAATGAAGCCTTTCCGTCTTTGTAATGCGCACCGGATACGGACACATCACCTCCTGTGACACCGACAGATTTATCCGGTTCTTCGAAAGAGAGAAATCGGTCGTATCCATTGAATTGGGCAAAAGTAATTGCCGGAAGTAAAAATAAACAGGAAAACAAAGTTCTTTTTCTCATACTATCATTTCATGTATCTTTGATATGTTAATGCCACAAAGGTAAAAACAGATAAAGTTCAATACACTTCGTATTGTTCAAAAGAAGTGGACTTTTGTACAAAACAAGTGCTGTAGTACCCATGAAATCATGAAATAAAGTATTCCCAATTATAAAAGCCTGTTTGAATTCTGTTCAGCATTCTTTTGTATGTCCGGCAAGCACTTTCCTTAGAAAGGACCATGTAGCGAATGAAATCCGAAAGAACAGCACAACAAGTCAGATAGAAGATTATTCAGAAAAAGACAAATGAACTGTTCCTTGTACTTTATCTCCTTTACAAAATGTTTTATATCCTTTCTTCGCATGCGAAACCAAGAAATTCCCTTTACCCGCATTATTGTAATCGGCCACCAACAAATAAACCGAATCTTTATCGACCCACGCACGGAGAATCATACATTTACCTTCTTGCATATTCTATATTTTCTTCATAAACTTGCAACACGTTTCATAAAAACTCAGAATACTTAAACACACACCCAAAAGATGAGAATATATACCCTTGTAATTTCCCTGATCTTATTTGTTCCGTTACAAATACAAGCCATACATTTCGATAAGTTAAATACCAAAGACGGACTGGCACATCCATCCGTACTTGACATTACCCAAGACTCATTAGGGAGAATATGGTTTGGGACAGCGGAAGGTATCAGCGTTTATGACGGCAACGCCATCACCTCCTACAAACCGGGAGCTGACACAAGCAACAACTCATTCAAGGGAAGCATTGTAAACAACATCGTATGCAATGCAAAAGGGGATATCTTTTTCCAGACATCCGAAGAGCTTATTAAACACGATATACAAAAAAAGACTTTTCAATCCATTCAAAACAGAGGAGGCTTGCCCCTATACAGCCGGCAAGATACCGTATGGGTAGTGATTGATTATACCCTTTATCGCTGGGATGATCATAAAGAAAAGCTGATTCCTCAAATAGAAAAACTCCCAACCGGCAATACCCGGGCCCTTGTGATTGACAACAAAGGCCGGAAATGGTTTTCCTATTATGACGGAATTTTCTATACAGAAGACAACAAACACTTCGAGCATATTATCAGTAAGATAAATATGACAAGCCTATACCTCTCAAACAACGGCGATATTTGGGCCGGAAGCTCCAATGACGGGTTATTCCGTATACAGCCGGATGGTACAGTGCTGACCTACAACACCTCCAACTCGTCATCCAAAGGCTTGCATGACAACAGAATCCGAAAAATCACAGAAGACCTATATGGCAACATCTGGTTCGGAACATTCACCGGACTCTACCAATACGACCTGCAAAACGACAAGTTTACCCTCTATACCAGAGAAAACAAACCGGGAAGCATTACGGATGCTTCGATTTATGCTGTGTTTGTTGACAAAACCGGTGTTTTATGGGTCGGCTCTTATTTCGGCGGCGTCAACTACACCTCTATCGACCAGAGTTCATTCAACTACTACAATGCTTCCGATCATCCCAATACCCTATCCCATCCGGTAATCGGCTGCATGACAGAAGATGACCAAAAGAATATCTGGATATGCACGGAAGGCGGCGGACTCAACATGCTCAATCCGAAGACAGGAGCAATCACCCGTTTCAATTCGTCCGAACCTCCATTCTTCCAGCCTCACACAAATCTGAAATCGGTCTTATACGATCCGGGGTCAAAGTTATTATACATTGGCACTCATGGCAAAGGGTTATACACCTATCATTCATCTACCCATACTTTCAAAGCGGAAATCGGACAGGACGAGACCTCCGAACTTTCCATCATCAATTCCATCGTCCAAGCCGGAGACCGGCTTTTCCTCTCTGCAGCCAGAGGCGTTTACACTTATTCTTTGAAGAGCAGAGAAGCCCGGTTGTTTTACAAAACGGGCATGACCTCACAAATCCTTTTAGATACGGATACCTGCTTGTGGATAGCGGTTCACGAACGGCTCTACCAATTTGACATAAAGACAGGAGAACAACGCCTCACGTACAACCTCCGCCAACAAGGTTTGCCTTGCTCGATCAGACAAATCTTCGAATCATCTCAAAAAGAAATTTACATCGCTACTTCACAGTGCGGTGTGATGAGACTAAATCGCAAAAACCAAGTGTTCGAACCTTTTTCTCAAACCTCGTCTCCATTGTTCAACCAATATTGTTACCGGATTGCCGAAACCCCGGAGCATAACCTGGTCGTCACAGGCAATAACGGAATCGCATTCATCAATGAGAAAGGGGCAGTACAACAGATCTATTCCATCGGCAGCCCCTCTCTTCCGTTAGATGCCTTTACTGCAGATTGCGGACTGACGGTCAGCCAAGAAGGCCTGATCTACATTGGCGGTACCAACGGTCTTGTCGTTATGAAAGAAAAGGAAAAAGCAAGTTCTCCGGCAAACGACCAGCTATATTTTACCGAGCTTTATGTTCATAACAATCCGGTTGTCCCCAATGACCCCACCGGCATCTTATCCGTCGACCTGCCGTTTACCCAAGAGATCCGGTTGAATCACAACCAAAACAAGATCGAAGTACGGTTTTCCTCCACGGTTCCTGTCAGCAACAATCAGAGCCTCTACAAATACCGCCTGAAAGGGGTTGACAAAACCTGGTATCACACCAACCAGAAATCGGTCTCATACACAAACCTCTCTCCCGGAAGCTATACACTCGAGGTACAGAGAGACAATCCCTACCAGGCCCCTTCCAATACGGCCCGTCTGAAAATCATCGTGTGTCCTCCCTGGTATGCCAGCTGGTGGGGATGGACACTGTGGACAATCCTGTTTTTATCAACTACCGGATTCATCTATCGTACGCTATACATACGCAAGAAACTGAGAGATACCATCCGGAAAGAACAGATGGAAAAGCAGCGCATCAAGGAACTGGATGAGGTAAAGTTCAAGTTCTTCACAAGTGTAAGCCATGAATTCAAGACTCCCCTCACCCTAATTATCGGACAATTGGAAATCATGCAACAAGAAAACGGACTGCCCCAAGTGGCACGCAACAGATTTGCCAAAGTAATACGGCAATGCAGACTACTCAGCGATCTGGTGACCGAGCTGATTGAATTCAGGAAATATGAGCAAGGACACCATACGCTGCATGTATCCCCGTATCCTATCAACCCGTATATTACAGACATCTGCAACAGTTTCCGGGAACTCGCCTCCCAACGCAACATCTCTCTCAAGATCCTCCCATGCGAAGAAGAGACCGAGATATGGATGGATGGAAAACAGATGAAAAAAGTAATCTACAACCTCCTCTCCAATGCTTTCAAATACACCCCCGAAAACGGGACGGTCAGCGTTACTTTAACACCCGACAAAAGCACAAACCAACTGCAGATATCGATAGCCGACAACGGGGTAGGCATCAAGGAGAAAGACTTGCCCCATATATTCAAACGCTATTATCAGGCTGACAACGAAGTGCAGGATCAGCAACAGCCCTTCCGGGCAGGAATCGGCCTGGCATTAGTAAAAAACATCGTAGAAGAACACCAAGGAACCATATCCGTCAAAAGCCAACCGGGACAGGGGTCTGTCTTCACGGTAAATCTGCCGTTGGGTAAAGAACATCTGCTCAACCATCCCCATGTCTGTTTCAAGGAAGAGCCGGACAATGCCCTCCCTTTGCTGCCGGATGTACCATTGTCTCCCAATGAAGAAAACATCTCCGGAACTGCCTCATCAGCCAATCAGGAAAAGCCCGTCATCGTCCTGATAGAAGACAACACAGAACTTCTGGATGTCTTGACAAGTATCTTCACCCCGTTCTATTGTGTCAAGACAGCTACCAATGGGCAAGAAGGGCTGGATATAATCCGCAAAGTAAATCCCGATTTAATCATAAGCGACATCATGATGCCTGTCATGACGGGTACGGAGCTGTGCAGCATACTAAAAAACAACATCGAATTCTGCCACATTCCAATCATATTACTCACCGCATTGGATATGCCGGAGCAACACCTGAAGGGGTTATTGACAGGTGCAGACGATTATATCTGCAAACCCTTCAGACCACAAATCCTGTTGGCCAGATGCAACAATCTCCTACGTTCGCGCAGAATGCTGTACAATCAATTCGCTCAAAAAGCGGAAATCGACCTTTCTTTGCTGGCAACCAACAAACTGGATAAAGAATTCCTGAACAGAGTTACCGTAATCATCGACAAAAACATGTCCGACCCGGAATTTAACATCGACCGGCTTGCCCAAGACATGAACATGGGACGTACCTCATTCTATACCAAATTCAAATCCCTGACCGGCATGTCACCCAAAGATTTTATAATCAAACATAAGCTGAAACAAGCCATGATACTACTCAGACAGAATGAGCAATTGTCCATCAAAGAGATTTCAGATACCTTGGGGTTCAATTCCCCCAACTACTTCTGCCGTCTCTTCAAAGAACAGTTCAATACATCGCCCAATCAATTCAGATTGAAAGTGCAGGAAAAACAGAACAGTACTCAAACCACCGAATAAAAAGAGATGTCAATTCCAATAATATACCACTATGAAGCGTTCCTATACTAAGAAACATTTCCATACATTGTAAACAAAATATTTATGCCCGAAACACTTCCCATTCACTTTGCCCCTTTGCAAGGTTATACCGAAGCCGTATACCGCAATGCACACGCCGCCATTTTCGGTGGAGTAGAATCCTATTACACCCCTTTCGTCCGATTTGAAAAGGGGACGTTCCGCAATAAAGACATCCGGGACATCGAACCGGAAAAGAATGAAGTTCCCCATCTGATTCCTCAGCTTATCGGACATGAGGAGGAGAAAGTAGAGGCTATTTTGGCCCTTTTCACCGAAAGGGGATACAAAGAAGCAGACATCAATATGGGATGTCCGTTCCCGATGCTGGCGAAACGGCATAACGGGTCCGGCATACTGCCCTTTCCGGAGGAAGTGAAGAGATTATTAGAAACAGTGGAAAAACATCCGGAGATAAAGTTCTCCGTGAAAATGCGTTTGGGATGGGAAAGGGCAGACGAATGCCTGAACCTGCTTCCGATCATGAATGCACTCCCGCTCAAGCACATCACCATGCATCCGCGATTGGGAAAGCAACAATACAAAGGGAGCGTCGACTTGGAGGGATTTGCTGCTTTTGCAGAAGCATGCCGGCATCCGCTGATCTATAACGGGGACATAAAAAACACAGAAGACATAGAACGTATCCATGCCCGCTTCCCCTCTTTAGCCGGAATCATGATAGGAAGAGGGTTACTGGCAAACCCTGCTTTGGCGATAGAATACAAAGAGCGGAAGTCTCTTTCTGCCGAAGAGATGAAAGAGAAGCTGATCAGGATGCATAAAGCCGTATTCACCTGTTACGAAGAGCAACTGCAGGGAGGAGAAGAGCAGTTGCTTAATAAGATAAAGACCTTTTGGGAATATCTTGAACCGGCCATCGGCCACAAAGCATGGAAAGCAATCCATAAAAGTACGACTCTGGCAAAATACAACGCCGCATTAGGCCTTATAGAATAGCCACTCCTCCCTTTTATATAACATGCGAACCGTTATTCCGATTTCAGCCCGATGGAACGATTACCACTTTCAATTGATGTCCGAAACGGTTATCTATAAGGGAGTAGCTCCACCTCCCGGCTCTCACCATCCTTGCAGACAAAACGGAGAACCGTCTGTTTCCTGTCTGATGATACGATCCGGCAGGTAGGGGACTCTTCGACAGTCCAATGCCCTCTCAAAGTAATTGTGACAGGAATCTCGCCACTATCGTTGTCAATCCAAGGGCGGGAATAAATGCTACGCTCTATCCGCTTGCCGTTTTCATCAAAAGCCTCGTCGCTGCTGCCACGGTAGAAAGCCAAATCCGGTTGGGCCACGGTCAGTATCGCCTTCTCTTTCTCCTCACGTATCATCACCAGACAAGAAGTATCCGCTTTCGCCAATAATCCCTGGGGAAGAACGGCAGAAGGAGTTTCGAACAGGACATACGAAGTGATGTGATCCGGCAATGATTTTACAATATGGGCATTCCGGTCTTTCTGCAACACCTTGTAAGTCGGTTTCTTTGCAAAAGCCTTCATGGCGGCAGCAGTGGTCTGCGGAAGTACGGCATACTCATATTCCGCTCCTTGGGGTGCTTTCCCGTGATCAACAACCAAAGACACCCAATCTCCCTTGGTTTCCTTGTCAACATGCTGGGCACGCGAATACTGCGGGAAGTTCTTCTCGAACCGGGTTGCTACGGGAGTATAATAACCCGTTCCGATGGGATCCATCCAGTACTTCTTGTTTTCCTGATAGTTTTCCCAGAAGTTACGGTCGTCATCATTCCTTACGACAAGTTGGAAAACAGTGGTTTCCGTAGGATACTCACGGTTTGTATTTTCAATATCCGAACCGAGACAGACGATTGTCCCGTCGAAGAAATGGAACGATTTACGGGCGCGGTGAGAACCGTTGTATTTGTCATGCTCATGCAGTTTCATTCCGAAATTACCATTCATACGTTGTTGTGACAAGCCTCCGGCAAAGGCCTCGTCTGAATAGAGCATCTCCTCCATACCGGAATAAGTATCTACATTATAAACTTTTGCCTGCAACTCGTCAAAAGGCAGATGAATAGAGGTTACTCCCGGGATACGGTTCCAGTCGAATCCCGCCTCCTGCCATCCGCTTGTGGCGGGCGTCACCGTAACTCCCGGAGCGGCGGTAAGCAGCTGCATACTCCCATGCGCCAGGTAACGTCCGTAAAGATTGGCACCCAGGTAATGCTCGGCAGCCCAAAAATAACGGGAATGTCCGCGTACGACTGCCGCCCAATTGCTACGGCGCTGCACAGAAACACATCCGTATCCCAAAGCAAGATTTCCCTGCGGATCGCCCTCGGGACGGAATCCTTTATCAGAAAGGAGAGTCGCCATCCGCTGCTCCTGCGCATTGGTAAACTGAGGCACATATTCCGGCTCCTCGCCCGAAGTGCCTGTGGACGCAGAGACCAGGCGAAGGTAAGCGGCAGCCATATCAGCATCAAAATCCTCCTTTCCATCGGGCGTACCGGCAATGGCCATCATGGCATATTGCATGGGGACCAGCTTCCCTTTCCCATCCGGATGCCTGCCGGACATAGCGAGTGGGAAGTTGAGCTTATTGCAATAAAAACGCATGGCAAGCAAAACCGTCTTTACGGTTTGATGAGCCAATCCGGAAACAGCGAATGCGGTATGGTTCAGCAGATAAATCATGTTCGTAGCCCCTTCCAGTCCGCCGACCGCATAGGCCGGATAATTATTGCGATGGTGGAAAGCACCCCCGTCTTTCTTGAACGAACCGGCAAGTCCCGAAGCCGGACGGCAACCGTAATCAATCCATCGGGAGAAAGACTTCAAATATTGCAGTTTCTCCGGTGTATCTTCCATTATCAATATACTGGCAATACGCCCCGTGGTCTGAGTATTGAAAGAGTCCATATCGATGCCGTTCACCTCCGGTTTCGGATAGACCTCGTTCGTGATGGCATACCAGCGCAGAGTAGCCTCCGCCTCACTCAGTCTGCCGGCTTCACGAAGTACGTCCTTCATCAGGAAATAGGCCAGATAAAGCCCCCGGACACTGTACCCGTAATGATGGATATTCCCCCAGCAACTGCCATAAGCAACGCCCTGATCGGTGATATGATCGTACATCGCAAGGAATTTGTCCTTCATTTCCGCTCTGACAGCCGCCTCCTCAGCATTGTTGTAGGCAACAGCTATCCGTTTCATCAGATCAAAATAGGCTCTCATCTCGACTCCCTGCTTAGTCAGCATATCCTTATCCCAATCGGGCATCATCCGTTCATAGGCTTCCGAGGCGCGTACCATAAAGATAGGAACTCCCGTCACTTGGCCGTCTTTATAAGAGATATTATAAAACTCATACTTCTGGCGGATCACCCCGATCTCTTTCTGTGTCAGCGTAGAAGGCGTGTACACCATATCCCGGAAACGCTTCTCTATCAACTGCATATCCTTCTTCTGGCTTTCACTGACAGGAGTCAGTTCGATGTCTGGTTTCAGCAACGAATGTTTATAAATCACAAGCCAGTGATTGGTTGTGGCCGCATTCACAAAAGGCACCTGCACGTCAGCCGTCTGCTGGCGGGCATCGACCTTGATTGCGGTAATCAAATGGTCGATAAAGAGTTCTCCTTTCACGTCCGGCGCCACCACACGCAGTTCATTCATTCCCTCTTCGGGCACACCCTGCATATCCCGCTCATAGCAAACCCATGCGGCACGCCAACCTTTAAAGTTGATGCCGAACGGGAAAGAGGTACATACCTTCCCGTCTTTCAAAAACCGGAATTCTATTTTCTTATCCTGCGGTTGTTCGTTATACACCCATACGATAAATGCGGAGAGGTATAGGTCTTTTCCGGTAGGATCTTTCTTTTCGAACTTCAGGTCTTTCTTTAAAGAGAACGTCCCTCCCGGTTCAAATGTCCATGCCAAGGAGTGCTTTCCATCCTTATAATGTTCCGTTGAAATGGACAATTTTGAGTTTTCACCACTCACACATGCCGGTACGCCCGACTCCTCGAAAGAGAACATACGATCATTCCGGACAAACTGTGCAAACGAAGGGAGAGCACCTCCCAAGAAGAGACAAAATACAATTTTCAGTCTGATAAAAAGCTGTTTCATTATTCAAAGTATTAAATATCAGTTATCGAACAGGGGTTACTTCGAAGCCCGTCACCAATACATGATTCTGAAGCAGGCGCAGGCCGAAGTAGCCGTCACCTTCGCCGGGTTTCAATGAAGCGCGAAACAATTCCTCGCCATTCACGGAATAAGTAGTGTATCCCTTTTCTACACGGATCACCAGGTGATACCATTTACCCGCCACCAACAGATGTTCCGGATCCGTATATTCCGCTATCAATGGTTTCACACGGGCATCATCCACACCGTTGAATTCGGCATAATAGCGGCGGAAACGGGTGGTGGTGTTTTCATTCCCGCCATACCCCACATAGAAAAGATTCAATGTATTATAGTTCTTAAATACTCCGTTCCGCCATTGGCTACGAGCAAAAAAATGCCCGGGGTGCAACGGATCATTGGCCGCCCAGAAACAGTTAAGGTCGCTCAAGCGGTCGAATTCACCGCCGTCCGCCAGCATGGCGACGTGGTAACTAATCTCATAATCGCCCGTCAGGCATTCATTATACCACAAAGTGAGTCCGGCGGGCACAACAAGTTCCACCGTATCGGATACCAATGACCATTGCATGGCAGCAGACTCATCTTCCGCAATCCACTTTTCAAGGATCGGATTGCTCTTTCTATTGGAAGAGAGACAAGCAGCCAACAGGCATCCTCCAATGAATAAGACGGAATATCGGATCAAGGTTTGTTTCATGATACAAAGAAACCCCACTTTTCGAAAAAAGCAGGGTTCAAATCGTACAGAATATTACAATAATTATTCAGAATGCCCTATTGACTGCCATTTAGACCGGTGCCTCCCATCAAGGATGTATCTCTTTGAAAGCCTTATTATCTTCCTGGATCTGAAGTATCGTTCCTTCCAGTTCGCTTATAGGCAGATCAAATCCATACCATCCCGTATAGCAGTCGGTCACATACCATTTGCCGTCGATACATTTGAACTCGATGCGGAGATCCTCTTCCGATTCCTCGTATCCGGCTTCAAAGATTTTATGTTCAGGCTCATTCAGCGTAAACTGTGAGACATAGACTCCCCCTTCTTCCTGCGTGATGCGCTCCTCTTTCAACGTCTCAGCATCCAACAGAGGCCATTTTTCTTTGGTGAAAGGAAAAGTCTTCTCACTATTCCCGTCATCGGTCAATAAGGTGATGGGAGTTTTCAGCGGGAATTTTATTCTCGTATACTGAAAAGCCGCACTGGAAGTAAACTTCTCCAAAAAAGCCTCAAAACTCTCCTTTTCCGTTCCTTCATTTTCACCTTTTGCTTTCGAATGATTGGCACAGGAAATCAATAGTATGCTTACAAATGCAATGAAAGCCAATAACCCGGAAATTTGTATCCGGGTTATTGGCTTTCATTGCATTTGTAAGCATACTATTGATT
>CAVCAX010000188.1:0-7916 GCA_963599995.1 Coprobacillus sp. CAG:698 | reverse complement strand
AATCAATAGTATGCTTACAAATGCAATGAAAGCCAATAACCCGGATACAAATTTCTTGATTCTCATAAAAAAATGTCTAATGTTTGAATATTCAACTTTTTCTCTCATTTCTAATAAAGAAATGCAAGTTTATCAAGAAAATCCCGATTCTGCAAAAAAGAGCAAGAAAATATACACCGACCTCACTGACTTTTCCGCAAATATTCATACCCGAAACGGCAGTACAGGCATTTCTTCTTATCACAATATTCCTTTTGAAGCTGCAACAGGGCCTGGCTGTCGGCAGCCGTATGCACAGACAAACCCGCAGCGCTCCACCTGCGGGTGACATAATTGTTCTCCGCTTTCAGCTCTTCCAGAAAACGGCCGGCACGATCGCAAAGGCGCTCATCCGCTTTATGCAGTCCGTAAGCATAGAGAAAAGGAACCACCGTATTTATTATCAACAGATCTTGTGCATTCACGCCGATCGTCTTTTCTTTTCGGGCAGACGGCTTGCCGAAGACAAAATGCTCCTCCCAATAAGGCGAAGTGCGGGCAACCAGAATCTGCCGGACCGCTTTCAATGTTTCCGCCTCCATCATGCGGGAAAACAAAGAACGCTCTTTGTGGTAAAGCGATGCCAGTTGTGCCAGACGGACGTATGGAAAATTATCCGGACGGATACGCAGAAAACGCCACAAAGAGGCATCCATTGCGGCAGGCTGTCCGAATTTGTATTGCAGATAACGGAATTCATTCTGTATCCGCATTTGGTAATCATCCGCCGCATCTCCCTCCAGCAGCCCCGCCAGTCCAAAGAAGAAAGCCTCTACCTGCATTCCGTCATCCCGATGCTTGTCGACGGCACGGAAAGGTATCAAGTTGGCCCACGTCTCGAAAGCATCCCCGTTGAGTCCGAAACCGAAATTGCGGGAAAGAGTAATAAAAAAAGCATCCTCCCAATGGTTATTGCAGCGTTGCAACCGCCCGGCAATCCCCGCTGCCTTCTGCTGAAAGCGTTCTGTCTGCAAGGCAGTCAGCCAGGAGTGAACGGTCAGTCCGGACAAAGAGGCAAGCACAGAGTGGCAGGGAGGGTAAGTATCCGCCCGGCGAAGCTCGTCATAGTGCCGCTTTATCTGCTCCGGACAAGTAAGCTGCATTTGAGGCAGCCGTTCGCCATCAGTCCGTATCACCTCGCAATCGGCCTGCTCCACTACGTGCAGGATGACCGAATCGTAAGCCCTGTCCCGGTCATGCCCGTGTCTGTACCAATCGGAAGAAGCCGTGTGTATCTCCACATTCCCCACCCAAAGCGTACCGTCTATCTTCAGTTTCGCATTAAAAAAATCCGGACCGGCATGCGGGTTCTGCAAACCGGTGTCAATGACTTCTACCGGCAAGCCGGAAGTTGTCTGCAATAAGTTGAGGGGAAATATCTTGTGTTTCCAGACATAGTGTAGGAGTTGCTCCATGTTAACAAAGAGTTAATGTATTCGACAAATGTAATAAAAATCTTATCTTTGCGACTATTATTTTGAATATAAGTCGATAAAACAATGAAAATAGCATTAATCGGTTACGGAAAAATGGGCAAGGAATTGGAGAAAGTCGCCCTCAGCCGCGGACATGAGATTGTCTGCATCATCGATATCAACAATCAGGACGACTTCGAGTCCGAAGCATTCCGTTCTGCGGATGTAGCAATTGAGTTCACCAACCCCAAGGCAGCGTACAATAACTACATCCGGACCTTCAATGCCGGCGTAAAGCTGGTATCGGGCAGTACCGGTTGGATGGCCGAACACGGTGACGAGATAAAAGAGCTTTGCGAGAAAAAGGGAAAAACCCTGTTCTGGTCTTCCAACTTCAGCTTGGGAGTAGCCATTTTCTCCGCTGTCAACAAATACCTGGCAAAGATTATGAACCGGTTTCCGGCATACGATGTGACCATGAGCGAAACGCACCATGTGCACAAGCTCGATGCTCCGAGCGGCACAGCCATCACCCTGGCCGAAGGCATCCTCGCAAACCTGGACCGCAAAAGCCGTTGGGTGAAAGAAGAAGCCACAGCAGCAGACGAACTGCCGATACACTCCATCCGCGAAGGAGAAGTATTCGGAATCCACACCATCCGTTACGACTCCGCCGCCGACAGCATTTCAATTACCCATGATGCCAAGAATCGCGGGGGATTTGCATTAGGCGCCATCTTAGCGGCCGAATACACCGCCGACAAACAAGGATATTTAGGGATGAGCGATCTCTTCCCATTTTTAGCCGACGAAGATCCGAAGCCGAGTTCTAAATAAACAAAAAAACGATAATCATGAGAAAAGCAACACGCGCACAATGGATTAAATGTGCCATCACTATCATCCTTTACCTGATCTTCCTGGTATGGGTGAAAAGTTGGTGGGGACTCATCGTAGTACCTTTCATCTTCGACATTTACATTACCAAGAAAATCCCCTGGTCATTCTGGAAGAAATCGAAAAACCCTGCCGTACGCAGCATCATGAGCTGGGTAGATGCCATCGTTTTCGCCTTGGTAGCCGTATACTTTGTGAATATATACATATTCCAGAATTATCAGATACCCTCCTCCTCCCTGGAGAAATCCCTGTTGGTGGGCGACTTCCTGTACGTCAGCAAGATGAGCTACGGTCCCCGGGTGCCGAACACGCCCCTCTCCATGCCGCTGGCACAGCACACGCTCCCCATTATCAATACCAAGTCGTACATCGAGTGGCCCCAATGGAAATACAAGCGTGTTCCCGGATTCGGCAAAGTCAAGATGAACGACATCGTGGTATTCAATTTCCCGGCGGGCGATACGGTTGCCGTCAACTATCAGCAGACGGACTTTTATGACAACATCATCTATCGGGAAGGCAAAAGGCTGTATCCCAACCCGATCAACATGGACAGCCTCAACAGCCAGCAGCAACGCATTGTGTACGACCTCTACCGCAACGCCGGAAGACAATATGTACTCTCCCATCCCGAAGAGTTCGGCGGGCTTATCTACCGTCCGGTAGACCGTCGGGAGAATTATGTAAAACGCTGTGTCGGACTGCCGGGAGATACGTTGCAGATCAAAGACCGCATCATATACATAGACGGTGTAGCACAGGAAGAGCCGGAAGACATCCAGTTCTTCTACAAAGTGGAAGCTACCGGAAACACCATACCGGACGCCTTCCTGCACGATGAATTAGGACTGAGCCGCGAAGATACGCAGGATTATCAGCCGGGGGCAACAACGTTCTATCTGCCCTTGACCCAGAAAGCGCGCAACACGCTGCTCGGACGGAAAGATCTTGTCACTGCCATCACTCCCATCCCGACGAGACCCTTGCATGACCTCTATCCGCAAAATCTGTACACAGACTGGACAGTAGACAATTACGGCCCTATCTGGATACCGTCCAAAGGCTCTACCATCACACTGACCATGGACAACCTGCCGCTTTATGAGAGATGCATCGTCGCCTACGAAGGCAATAAACTGGAAGTAAAAGAAGACGGCATCTACATCAACGGGCAGAAGACGGACCAGTACACTTTCGGGATGGATTACTACTGGATGATGGGCGACAACCGCCACAACTCGCAAGATTCCCGCTATTGGGGATTCGTGCCCGAAGACCACGTAGTCGGCAAACCCATTGTCGTATGGCTGTCTCTGGATAAAGACCGCGGATGGTTCAACGGCAAAATCCGCTGGAACCGCATCTTTAAATGGGTAAAATAACAATCATTCAAACCACTAATGCGCCCATGCATTCACCGGCTGTACCATGAAGAGAAACCTGAAATGGATAATCGCCTTAACCGGAGCAATAATCATCGTATTATTGCTCCGCGGTTTTGCTTTTACCTCCTGCCTCATCCCTTCGACAGGCATGGAAAACTCTCTTTTTCGCGGCGAGCGCATATTGGTCAATAAGTGGAGCTACGGCCTCCGCCTGCCTTTCATGTCCCTTTTCTCCTACCACCGTTGGGGAGAGCGTAAAATCCGGAAAGACGATATCGTTGTTTTCAATAATCCCGCCGCCGCAACGGAACCGGTCATCGACAGACGGGAGGTGTTCATCAGCCGCTGTATAGGCGTGCCCGGCGATACCTTGCTGGTCGATTCGATCTTCTCTATCGTATCGTCCCGAAGCGCTTCCGCCCCCGACCGGAAAAGACTGTATGCCTATCCGCGGGAAAAAGAGCAACTGCTGGATTCTCTCCTCTCCATCTTATCCATCACCCCGAATGAGCTGATGGGGCAGGATTCCGTCAACAATGTGCGGAGCTTCAGCCGCTACGAACACTACCTGCTGGAGCAGGCCATGAACGGCAACAGTTGGATTCACCCGCTGGAATCCGGCCGGGAGAGCCAGGCTGCCAACCCGCTGATAATACCGGGCAAGGGAAAGGCCGTGCGGGTATATCCCTGGAACAGGACCCTTCTCCGCAACACACTGGTGCTGCACGAAGGGAAACAGGCAGAGATCAGGAATGATACCTTATACGTGGAAGGACGCGCCGTACAGCACTGCTATTTCACCAAAGACTATTACTGGATGGCCTCCGACAATTCCGTCAACCTGTCCGATTCACGCCTCTTCGGTTTTGTTCCGCAAGACCATGTCATCGGGAAAGCCGCTTTCGTCTGGTTCTCCAAGGAAGACGGAACCGGATTACTCGACGGATACCGGTGGAACCGGTTCTTCCAACCCGTAAGATAAATGCGGGATTGATGATTAATGAACGATGATTGATGAACAATGATTGATGAAAACAGTACAATGAAAACAGCATACTTATCTTCCGCTTATCTGGCTCCTGTGGAGTACTACACAAAGTTGGCAACTTACGACAAGATCTACATCGAGCAGCACGACCATTACATGAAGCAGACCTACCGCAACCGTTGCACCATCGCCGGTCCGGATGAGGAGATAGCACTTTCCATCCCCATCATAAAACCGGAAAGCCCGAAGTGCCCGATGAAGGACATCCGCATCTCCGACCACGGCAATTGGCGCCACATGCACTGGAATGCCATCGAATCGGCTTACAACAGCACGCCGTTTTTTGAATACTACAAAGACGACTTTCACCCTTTCTATGAGAAGAGATACACCTTTCTCGCCGATTTCAACGAGGAGTTGTGCCGCCTTATCTGCCAACTGACAGACATTCAGCCGGACATTGCGCGGACCACAGAATACAAGACGGACTTTGCTCCGGACGAATATGATTTCCGGGAAGCCATCCATCCAAAAAAAGATTTCCGGCAGACAGACCCGGAATTCACCCCCCACGCCTACTATCAGGTATTCGAGCAACGGAACGGCTTCCGCCCCAACCTAAGCATCATAGACCTGCTGTTCAACATGGGACCGGAAAGCCTGCTGATACTGCAACCGGAGCCAAAGACAGACAAGAAATAAAATCAACAAACAGGAAGGACGGGAACAGGCTTTTCATCTCTGTGACAAAGCAGAAAAGAAGCCGGAAATTCCCGTCCGGCTCCAATGCCCTAAAGCCAATCGCAGAAAGCCCCTTCTCCTCCCCGCCCCAATACCGCCCATTCCCTCTTTCCGGGGCAAAGATACAGTGCTATAAACTTTTGAGATAATATTTAAAACACTCCCTATCCACCGAAAATAAATTCGGCATCGGATGATAATGAACTCTCCAAACTTTAGTAAATTCAAAACAAAAACAGCATGAAAACGAAAATCAGTTCATTTATCCTCTTTTTGCTATTAGCGACGGGGAGTATCTCCGCACAATCCATCTGGGATGCAAAGCACCTGAAAAGCGTAAAAGAATCCATACAAAACGAGCCATACGCAACGGCTTTTCAAGCATTAAAGGCAAGAGCGGACAAGCTGCTGAACGCCACACCGCTCTCTGTCATGGATAAAGAGAAAACGCCTGCCAGCGGAGACAAACACGACTACATGAGTCAGGCACGCTATTACTGGCCGGATCCCTCAAAACCGGACGGACTGCCCTATATCAACCGGGACGGAGAATCGAATCCGGAGCTGGAAAAGCTGGACCGTAACCGCCTGGGAAGTACGGCAAGCCGGATAACGACCCTCAGCCTGGCGTGGTATTTTAGCGGAGACGAGCGTTATGCACAGAAAGCAACCGAATTGATCCGTGTATGGTTTTTCAATGAAGACACCCGGATGAATCCGAACCTGGAATATGCCCAGATGATTCCGGGGCGGAACAACAACAAAGGACGGAGTTTCGGAGTCATCGACACCTATTCTTTCGTAGAGATGCTGGATGGCGTGCAATTGCTGGAGCAGTCGAAAGCCTTCACGAAGAGTGACTCCAGGCAACTGAAAACCTGGTTCGGCAAACTCCTAAAATGGATTCTGACCAGCGAACAGGGCAAGGGGGAACATGAAGCCTCCAATAACCACAGTGTGGCATACGATGCACAAGTCATTGCATTTGCCATGTATGCCGGTGACAAGGCCACAGCCGGACGATTTATTAAAGAGTTTCCGGAAAAGCGGATCTACAAGCAGATAGAGCCGGATGGCAGACAGCCGCAAGAACTCCGCCGAACGCTTGCCTTCGGCTATTCGGAATTCAACCTGCAGCACATGCTCGATATCTTTGTGATGGGAAAGAAAATGGGGCTTTCCATCGACCATTCCACCTCTGCCGACGGGCGGAATTACTACAAAGCCGTTGACTTTCTTGCCGCTTATTTAGGCAAAGATGTATCCGAGTGGCCTTACAAGCAGATCAGCGGTTGGTACGGGAAGCAACAGGAGTTGTGCAAGGATCTATACCGCATTTACCGGATGAATCCGGACCGTAAAGATTATCTCAGGCTATATCAGACTTACAATAAGCCGGACGCTCAAAGCGAATTCATTCTGCTTTATATGCACCCGGAAGATATCAGTAAGAAATAAGAGCATTCATCAAATCCAGTCCGCTGCAGAGCGGCAGATTTTAAAAACAAGCCCGTTATTGACGAATCGATTTGTCAGTAACGGGCTTATTTATGCGATCCCCCCGGAAGTTTTACCCCCCTTCACTCCTTTCACCATTTTCGCTCTATCGCCCTGTTCATCGGCAATAGAGGGTGAAGGGACGCTCTGTCTCACAATGCACCGTGCTGACGGTGGGTAAGAAATACGCTTACGACCTCCCGGAAGCATGCTTATGATTCATAAGGACCGTGCCCATAATGTATAAGGAGTGTGCTTACCGGGGTTTCACCCTGTATCTACGATGGATAAAGGCTTTGATTAAAAAAGGTGAAGGTGATGAAGGGGGTAAAAACATGCTGGATACAGCCTGTTTGCAGAACAATTCCGTCCAGAGGAAAAAGATGCTACATCTTTTTTTGAAAGACGCTATATCTTTTAAAAAAACATACTACATCTTTTTTTGAAGGATGCTATATCTTTTTTCGAAAGACTTAAGTCTTTTTCTGAAAGACGTTATATCTTTTTCCCCTCCTTGTATTTTACACAAGAACTGACGTACCCAGCAATCTCTGTTACGCCAAGTTATCTTTCTATTGTTGTCCAACACAACACAAAGTTATCTTACTAAAAACAAGCAGATTTCCAACTATTTTCATACAAACCGACAATTGGCCAGCAAAAGACATCAACAAAGACAAATATTATCATTAATCAACCCAATATTACCACCAGCCTTAACAAAAACAGACGTAATATTGCAGTGAATATTTAACCTCAATTCATCTAATACGAAATGAAAAACATTATTTTATTTATCTGTATATCATTTAGTTTCATATCATGTAAACATTATCCGCCCAAAGTAGAGGAAGCACTGCTCTTATCAGGAGAAAACCGTATAGAACTGGAAAAAGTACTTGAATATTCCAAAAAGAAAGGTAAGATAGCCTATGAGTCCGCTTGTTTTTT
>CAVCAX010000187.1:0-2446 GCA_963599995.1 Coprobacillus sp. CAG:698 | reverse complement strand
ATAGGACATTCGTTACAATTTAACGAAGATACAAGCAAAGTTTTGGGGGCTGGCCTCGGTTTTTATTACGCCGGTGTAGAAAAACTCGATTTTTCTATATAATGTTTGTAACATATTACAAAGACAGTTTGTTAAACTCAAAGATAATAAGCCTCCCGGGCGCGTCGCAAGACAGCATACTTGGGGGGTGTTCTTCATTTTAAGAGGTAGCGGTTCTACGGATTCCGCCACCTTTTTGGGGTTACTTTGGGAAGAAAACACGCTAATAGTTGGGGGATGGTCTGTGAAAGGTGAATGGATAAGTTATCATTGCAGGAGATAAAGTCGTTTTATTATAGGAGTAATGTGGTTTTGGGTAGGAGGATAACTATAAACGTAATCTTTGTTTTTATAACTAAAACTTTTGTTTGTAAAAACAGAACTTTTGATTTTATAACCGAAACTTTAGGTTATAGATTAGAACGGATGAAAAGGAACTTTTTAACATGGCTCTTTTATTTAAAGTGCTTTTACGGAGTAAGAAGGTATGTTGAAATTCATCCACAACCTTATCTGAGTCAGTAAGTTTGATACCTGTTTTTTGAAATCATGAGTCGATGAAAAGAGGAAAATAGAGGAATAGCTCTCTTTTTAACGGGGTTCAATCCGGTATTCACCGATTTTACGTTGTATTTGGTCGGAAAAACCTTTCTTTTGAGATTGAACGGTGTATCTTTGTCCTGTACCCGAATCGAACGGATCATTGAAATATAAATCAGGAAATTATGGAAAAGAAATCTGCTACGTCTTCGGCATTTACGGGAAGGCAATTGATGGCTATTGTTTTTATAGTATGCGGCGTTTTATTGTTGGGACGTAATTGGAGAATTGTTCCCAATGGGATATTTCGTATTATTGTATCCTGGCCGATGCTTCTGATTGTTTTAGGAGTTTATTCCTTCCTACGCAGACAGGCGTTTACAGGAGTGGTTTTGTTTGTTATCGGGATTTGTTTCATTTTACCGCGGTTTGGATGGGTACCGTGGGGAACGGCGAATATGAGTACTGTGCTTTGGCCGGCATTGCTGGTATGTGTGGGCATCGCCTTTTTCTATCGTCCGCAACACAAAAAAAGAGAAAGAAAAATGCGAAATGAAGCCGATTATGCTACCCGGCAACATCTTTCCGATGATGGTCAGGTACATTCGGACAATATGTTTGCGGGTGTGAAGCACGTAGTACTCGATGAGGTTTTTAAGGGTGCGGAGATCCGTAATAGCTTTGGGGGGACTGTGCTTGATTTACGGCGTACGAATATCGAACAGGGTGAGACGTATATTGATGTAGAGTGTGTTTTTGGAGGTGTAGAGATTTATGTTCCGTTGGATTGGCGGGTCGATTTGCAGGCCAATGTTTTTTTGGGTGGTTGTGAGGATAAACGTGTGCCGGGGGTGAATATCGATCAGAGCCGAAGCCTGGTAGTTATTGGGAATGTTTCTTTTGGAGGAGTAGAAATTAAAGGTTGATTAGATAAAATGCAAGCACATCCGATTATGGATTCTTCCCGGCGGTGGATATCTGTTTTATTGCTGATAGCTGTTGCAATAGGAGTATATACCGGCTTGTTGATGACTTATGCTGGGGCCGGTCTATGGCCAGCATTGACAGATAGTGCGGTCTCTGTCGTACTGTTTTGCAGCTTGGCATATTTGTCATGGTTTGCTATTGGCATTGTGTCGTCGGTACAGACGGAAATTGTCGTGTCGGTATTGGCCGTACTGTTTTGGCTGGCCGGTGGGTTTGCTATGCAGGAATGGATAGAACTTATAGGAACGACTGCCTATACATCCTTTGCGGCAACCGCTCCATTTAGGGGGGTATCCGGCATTTTGTGCTGGGTCGTAATAATGATGTGGTATAAATTGTTGGCTTTGCAGGCTGGGCAATCCCTTTCTAAAGAGATGGTGATGCCGGAAGAGGAGGCGGTCAAAGAAAATGATGTCGAAGAGCCGGAACAACCGGTGGAAGAAATTCTGAACCGCATCACAGTAAAAGATGGAAGTCGTATTCATTTGATAAATACGGAAGATCTGCTTTACGTGCAGGCGTGTGGTGACTATGTTACTCTGATTTACTCCCGAAGGGCAGTACGTAAAGGAGCTTACGATGAAATACCTGGAAACTCACTTGCCGGTGGATGAGTTTGTACGCATACACCGCTCGACTATTGTAAATGTGACGCAAATCTCCCGGGTGGAGCTTTTTGGTAAGGAGAGTTACAGGCTGCTGCTGAAGAATGGCGATAAGTTGAGGGTGAGCCTTTCCGGTTATAAATTGTTGAAGATAAAATTAGCACTGTAAACTGAAAATAAGGCTGGTACTGTAAACAAGCTCTAAAGTCACGGCTCTTTCCTTTGTATGGTATCAAGGTTTCTGGCGGCTCTTGCCGACTTGCGTTTTATCCTGT
>CAVCAX010000186.1:0-3179 GCA_963599995.1 Coprobacillus sp. CAG:698 | reverse complement strand
CGCTACATGACAGATGTACAGATACATTTTATCTCTTCGGTTTTCATATCGATAATCCGCTGGGTGAGATGAGAACTTTTAGTGCCAATTTTCGATACGGTCGTCTATATGGCAACCCGGTCCGATGTAAAAATCAAAATGAAATGCAAACTGTGCTGTTGATGTGGCCGGATTTGCCTACATCATTGAAGCGTAGTTGTATAGGTAGGGTGTGGTGAAACTAAATTTCTTCCATTGTTTTCTCTTAAACTTTGTTATTACCATGCGAAAGTCGTATTTTTGTGCGTTATTCTCATCAGAAATGAATCAAGAAATGATAGAAGATATTAAAAAAGCTTGCCAGGTAATGCGGGAGGGGGGAGTCATTCTTTATCCTACAGATACCGTTTGGGGATTGGGTTGCGACGCTACCAATCCGGATGCTGTACGGAGGATATATGAGATTAAACAGCGTGCCGACAGCAAGGCCATGCTGGTATTGGTCGATTCGCCCGTAAAGGTGGATTTCTACGTGCAGGATGTCCCTGATATAGCATGGGATTTGATCGAACTTGCCGATAAGCCGTTGACTATCATCTATTCCGGTGCGCGTAACCTGGCTCCTGAACTGCTTGCCGAGGATGGCAGCGTCGGTATCCGTGTGACCAATGAAGAATTTTCACACCGCCTTTGCCAGCAATTCCGCAAAGCCATTGTTTCGACATCGGCAAATATAAGCGGACAGCCGGGGGCGGCCAATTTCAGTGAGATCAGTGATGAGATTAAATCACAAGTAGATTATATAGTCGGTTTTCGTCAGGATGACATGAGCCGTCCGAAGCCATCGAGCATCATTAAGCTCGGTAAAGGCGGGGTAATAAAGATAATCCGTGAATAGATGAAGCAGCTGATGGATTATATAGTGGCGGCGTTGGTGTTGCTGCTGTGTTGGCCATTGCTGCTCTATATCGCTATCCGTATCCGCATGCAGGGGATGGGTAGCGTCTTTTACCAACAGGAGCGGTTGGGAAAGGGAGGCATCCCTTTTCGGATGGTGAAGTTTCGCACGATGGTGACGGATGCCGAAGACGGCACTCCTTTGCTCGCTGTCTCCGATGATTGCCGGGTGACGCCGTTCGGACGTACGTTGCGCAAACACCATCTGGATGAGTTGCCGCAATTTTGGAATGTGCTGAAAGGAGACATGTCCATTGTAGGCCCCCGGCCCGAGCGTGCTTATTTCGTACAGCAGATCCTAAAGAAAGAACCCCGTTATAAACAGGTATTCCGTTTGAAACCGGGAATCACCTCTTTGGGAATGGTGAAATTCGGCTATGCTAACACGACAGAAAAGATGGTTGAACGTGCCCGTTACGACCTTTATTATTTAGAACACTATGGCTTTTGGCTCGATCTCAAAATCCTGCTGGCAACGGTTCGGGAGGTCTGGATAGGCAAAGGCATTTAAAAAAGAAGATGGGAAAAGAAAAAATTACTCTGATACAACGTTTTATCCGTTGGCGTGAAAACAACATCAAAGAGAAACAGTTCATTCTGATTCTCAGTTTTCTGGTAGGTATTTTCACCGCATTTGCTGCACTGATTCTGAAGTTCCTTATCCATCTGATACAGAACTTCCTCACAGACAATTTCAATGCCACGGAGGCAAACTACCTCTATTTGGTCTATCCGGTGGTGGGTATCTTCTTATCGGGATGGTTCGTACGGAACATCGTGAAAGACGATATCAGTCATGGGGTGACAAAGATTCTGTATGCAATCTCTCGTCGGCAGGGGCGCATCAAGCGGCACAATGTGTGGTCGTCTACCATTGCCAGTGCCATTACGATCGGTTTTGGTGGGTCGGTCGGTGCGGAGGCGCCTATTGTGCTGACAGGCTCGGCCATTGGCTCCAACTTGGGGAGCGTGTTCAAAATGGAGCATCGTACGTTGATGCTGCTTGTGGGGTGTGGCGCTGCCGGTGCCATTGCAGGCATCTTCAAAGCGCCGATTGCCGGACTGGTGTTCACGCTGGAGGTGCTGATGATCGATCTTACGATGTCGTCTTTGCTGCCGCTGCTTATCTCTGCCGTCACTGCAGCGACGGTCTCTTACATTGTCACCGGCACGGAAGCCATGTTTAAATTCCACCTCGACCAGGCATTTGAGCTGGAGCGTATCCCTTACGTTATTTTGTTGGGAATCTTTTGCGGACTCGTCTCTCTTTATTTTACCCGTGCCATGAACTCGGTGGAAGGCGTTTTTGGCAAGCTCAACAATCCGTATAAGAAGCTGGCTTTAGGCGGCGTGATGCTGAGTGTGCTCATCTTCCTTTTCCCTCCGCTTTATGGTGAAGGTTACAATACGATTGAACTGTTGCTGAATGGAACCAGTGATGCCGATTGGGATACGGTGATGAACAACTCCTTGTTTTATGGTTACGGCAACCTTTTGCTGGTTTATCTGTTTCTGATTATCCTATTGAAAGTTTTTGCTTCCAGTGCAACCAATGGCGGTGGCGGCTGCGGTGGTATTTTTGCGCCTTCGCTTTATTTAGGGTGTATTGCCGGATTTATCTTTTCTCATTTCAGCAATGATTTTGAGTTCTCTGCCTATCTGCCCGAAAAGAATTTTGCACTTATGGGGATGGCAGGAGTGATGAGTGGGGTGATGCATGCTCCGTTGACGGGAGTATTCCTTATTGCCGAGCTGACCGGTGGTTATGACTTGTTTTTACCGTTGATGATTGTGTCCGTCAGCTCTTATCTGACTATTATTGCTTTTGAGCCGCATAGTATTTACTCCATGCGTCTGGCAAAGAAAGGCCAGTTGCTGACTCACCATAAAGACCGTGCCGTTCTCACATTGATGAAGATGGAAAACGTGGTTGAGACAGATTTTGTCGTTGTCCATCCGGAAATGGATTTGGGCGAATTGGTGAAAGCGATCGCCTCTTCTCACCGTAATGTTTTTCCGGTGACCGATAAGGAAGGAATTCTGATTGGCATTGTTCTGCTGGATGATATCCGGAATATAATGTTCAGGCAAGAACTTTATCATCGTTTCACGGTTAATAAACTGATGACATCCGCACCTGCCAAATTGTTTAATAACGAAGGGATGGAGCAGGTCATGCAGATATTTGACGACACCAAGGCATGGAATCTGCCCGTGGTGGACGAAGAGGGAAAGTACTTGGG
>CAVCAX010000185.1:0-9039 GCA_963599995.1 Coprobacillus sp. CAG:698 | reverse complement strand
ATATAATAGTCAATCGAATTTTTTGGGGGTATTTTCTTTTAATGGGCATATATCGTTTTTTTATAAGTAAAGATATACCTTTGTTGTTATCTTATTTATTTTTTTTATTGCTTGGAATATATTGGGGATACAAATTAGCTAGAAAAGCATACGACTATTTAAAAGAAAATCAAGAGAATAGATAATTGTTATACTTCCCAAAATATTAACAGCCATTTAGTAGAAAATGGGCAAGTGAAAAATGAGAATAACGAATGGTATCGAGGTATGCCTATAACAAATATAGAATTTACTTTTGACGTTCTTCCGACTTATTCTTCTGCTAAAGATATTGGTAATATGGCTGCTGGATATATTGCTGGGAAAAAAGGCCTTACGTGGGAACAGGCGAGGTATGGTTTCGATGGACTCCAAAAGCTACAGGATAAAAGTTTTAAATCTGTAGAGAAGGCCTCGTCCCAGAATGCTCAACGTTATGGTTTTATAATGGGAAGAAGACGATTCCTAGTAAATAATTCTACAAAATAATTTTAGACTCTATGGCAAAGATATTTTTGAAATCCGTATTAACTTTATTCATTCTTCTAGCTATCTTATTTATTCTTTGGTACTCAGATGTGGGACAAAAAAAACTATATTATATTCAAGAAGTGAATTTGTACATTAAAACATTTCCTTCAAGAGAGACTACCATAATTGCATTTTCTGATGAGAGAATAAATGGATTTTCTGACTCATTGGATTATATAAAGGTATATAAAGGTAATGATTATTGGACAGGAATTCTCCTCAACCCTAATAATAAAAATATAATTCATATTGTAGGTAATAGTTTAAAAGAAACTCATTGGAAGAAATACAAGGGGAAGAAGGAAAAAGCAGGGAGCGACTGCTATGAATATAAAGGTGAAAGAGGGTATTTACTTAAATACCCTTATATAGATATATCATTTAGATTAATAGGAGGCTCCGAGAAAGTTTTTTCAAGAAGCAGAGAAAATTATCATTATACAGAAATAAAGCCGATAAACTGAATTTTGTGAAGTTAGATTATGTTTTCGTAGTACGAAAACCTTTGAAAAGAATCCTTTAAACAGTATGAAGCCGTTTGTTCTAATTGGGTTCTTAATAGCTTTCAACCTTTCATTGTTATTTTCTCAAAACAATGAGAAAATGATTGTAACTAATTAAAAAATGAAACCAGCATGAAATATACACTTTATTCTATCTTTGCTTTTGTCTGTTTTTCCTCATTTTTTCCTTCTCTTTTGAAAGGACAAGATAAGGACCGTCATTACGTGTGGACCCGATTGCTGGGATGATGCAGAACGAGGTTTTTCATATTATGGAAGACGGTTGGGAGCTCCTTTACCCGATACTATTTATTTTTCAGTTTATGGGAATCCTTATATCTATGTAGATAAACCTACCTACCTACCGCACTCTTTCCCGTGATAAAAAATGGGAGGTTATCGATAGGGCTATAGATTTAGAGAATGAACGCCGTATTTTAGGTCAGCTTATATTTGTAAAGTCGGATAGCCTTATCTTTGAGAATAAGCGTTGTTATGATAATGACAAGTTATTAATAAAGCGTCCGGTAGATTATTGAATTAGAATGCTGAGCAAAAATTAAACAGGCTCTTATTCTATAAAAGAGTTTCCTTTCTTTGAGGTATTTCAGTTTATTGCTAAATTTGCAGACATAAGAAGTTCAAAAACAAGAAAAAAATGAAAAAGATAACCCTGTCTCTCCTACTCTGCCTCGTTTGCCTGAGTGGCATGGCACAAAGTAGCAAAAAGTTAGACCTGAAAGATATTACTTCCGGAAAATATCGTGCGGAAAATATTCGTAATGTAATACCGATGCCCGATGGAGAACATTACACACAAATGAATGAGGAAGGTACGCAAATTACCAAATACTCTTTCAAGACAGGAAAACCGGTGGAGGTCATTTTCGATGTGACCAAAGCCAGGGAGTGTGATTTCAAGCATTTCGACAGTTACCAGTTCTCGCCGAACGGAGAAAAACTGCTTATCGCAACCGAGACAACGCCTATCTACCGGCGTTCATATACAGCCGTGCATTATTTATACCCCTTGAAACGTAATGAGAAAGGGGTGACGACAAACAACATCATTGAACGGCTTTCTGACGGAGGGCCTCAACAAGCCCCCGTCTTTTCACCGGACGGCAACATGATTGCTTTCGTGCGCGACAATAACATCTTCCTGGTGAAAACCCTTTATGGCAACAGCGAGAGCCAAGTGACGGAAGACGGAAAACAAAATGCAGTGCTCAACGGTATCCCCGACTGGGTATACGAAGAGGAATTCGGCTTTAACAGGGCCCTGGAATTCAGCGCAGACAATTCCATGCTTGCTTTCATCCGCTTCGATGAAACGGAAGTTCCTCAGTACCAATTCCCCCTATTCGCCGGCGAGGCGCCACGCATCGGTGCATTGGAAGATTATCCGGGAGAATACGCGTATAAATATCCGAAAGCCGGATACACCAACTCCAAAGTAGAAGTGCGCACGTTCGATATCAAGTCGAAAGCTACCCGCACGATGAAGCTGCCCCTGGATGCCGACGGGTATATCCCGCGTATCCGTTTTACAAAAGACGCCAACAAACTGGCCATAATGACATTGAACCGCCACCAGAACCGATTCGACATGTATTTTGCCGATCCGCGTTCAACGGTCTGCAAACTGGTTCTGCGCGACAAATCACCTTATTATATTAATGAGAATGTATTCGACAACATTCACTTCTATCCCGAAAACTTCAGTTTCCTGAGTGATAAAGACGGGTACACGCATCTTTACTGGTATAGCATGGGGGGAAATCTGATAAAACAAGTCACCAAAGGCAATTATGAAGTAAAATCATTCTTGGGATATGACGAAGCAGACGGAAGCCTCTACTTTACAAGCAACGAAGAGAGCCCGATGCAGCAGGCCGTATACAAAATAGACCGCAAAGGGAAAAAGACCAAACTGTCTCAGAATATAGGTATGAACAGTGCACTGTTCAGCCCGACAATGAAATATTACATCAATACATATACCAATCTCGACACACCGGCAGTCATCACCCTCAATGACAACGAAGGGAAACCTTTGAAAACACTGGTTAGCAACGATGCATTGAAACAAAAACTGGCGCAAATCGATCTGCCGAAAAAAGAATTCTTCAAGTTCAAAACAACGGAAGGGGTAGAACTGAACGGTTGGATGATAAAACCGGCAGACTTTTCGGCCTCCAAGAAATATCCGGTGCTGATGTATCAGTATAGCGGACCGGGTTCACAACAGGTTTTGGACAACTTCAATGTAAGTTGGGAAACCTATATGGTCAGCCTGGGCTACATCGTTGCCTGTGTAGACGGGCGCGGAACCGGTGGCCGTGGAGCAGAGTTCCAGAAAAACACTTATCTGAACCTGGGAGTAAAAGAGGCCAAAGACCAGGTGGAAGCCGCCAAATACCTGGGGACATTGCCCTATGTGGACAAAGGACGTATCGGCATCTGGGGATGGAGTTACGGTGGATACATGACCATCATGAGTATGAGTGAAGGCACACCGGTCTTCAAGGCAGGCGTGGCAGTAGCCGCTCCCACAGACTGGAAATTCTATGACAGCATCTACACGGAACGCTTTATGCGTACTCCCAAAGAGAATGCCGAAGGATACAAAGCCGCATCCGCCTTTACGCGGGCAAGCAAGCTGCATGGCAACCTTTTACTCGTGCATGGAATGGCCGATGATAACGTACACTTCCAGAACTGCGCCGAGTATGCCGAACACCTTGTGCAACTGGATAAACAGTTCGACATGCAAGTCTACACCAACCGCAATCACAGCATTTATGGCGGCAATACCCGTCAGCATCTATACACGCGATTAACCAATTTCTTTTTGAAAAACCTTTAGAGAACTGAGGTTTATGAATGATGATTGATGGAGTAAAAAACACAGTCTATCCATCAACTGTCCACCAATCATCATTCATAAGCCATCATTCATAAACCACCATTCTGAATATGAGAAAGCCTGAGTGGCTGAAGATCAGCATCGGCGCCAATGAACGCTATACCGAGACTAAACGTATCGTAGAGAACCATTGCCTGCATACGATTTGCAGCAGCGGACGCTGTCCCAATATGGGAGAGTGCTGGGGAAAGGGCACCGCCACATTTATGATAGGAGGTGATATCTGTACCCGCAGTTGCAAATTCTGCAATACGCAAACCGGCCGTCCCCTGCCATTGGATGCCGACGAGCCGACTCATGTAGCAGAATCCATAGCCTTGATGAAACTTTCTCATGCAGTAATCACATCTGTGGACCGGGACGACCTTCCGGACTTAGGAGCGGAACATTGGGCACGTACCATCACCGAAATCAAAAGGATAAACCCGGGTACTACCATTGAGGTGCTGATACCCGATTTCCAAGGACGGCTGGAGCTGGTAGACAAGGTTATCGCTGCCAATCCGGAAATCATATCACACAACATGGAGACCGTACGCCGCATCAGCCCATTGGTGCGAAGCGCTGCCAATTACGAAACCAGTCTTCGGGTAATCCGCCGGATAGCCGAGGGCGGCATTACCGCCAAAAGCGGCATCATGGTCGGACTGGGAGAAACCCCGTCGGAGGTGGAAGAGCTGATGGATGATCTTCTGGCAACAAGGTGCAGCATACTCACCATCGGGCAATACCTGCAGCCTACCCACCGGCACTATCCGGTAACGGAATACGTCACCCCCGAACAGTTTGCCCGATACAAACAGACCGGACTCGAGAAAGGTTTTGAGCAAGTAGAGAGCGCCCCGCTCGTACGCTCATCTTATCACGCGGAAAAGCATATAAGAAAACAATCTGAATAAAACGCATTAAGAAGTAACCGGAACAAAAACATATTAAGAAATAGCCTAAACATAAACACCCCCTTGTTTGTTTTATAGAAAACAGGCAAAATGTACACCAAAATGAATCGCAAAGGAATATTATCTTCCGCATATAATATGTCGTTGGGATATACCCCCGTTGTTATCTCCATTATATTATGTGAATTTATAACGCAAGACACGGCAATCTACATCGGAACCGGTATCGGAGTGTTATATTCATACTATTCCATGCACCGTAAAGGGGTACGGGTTCCCAACTTCATTCTTTACATTTCGACATTCATGCTGATGTTACTCACATTGGCCGCATTGATTCCGGGAGATTATGTTCCCGCCGGAGCACTTCCACTGACCTTGGAGGTCAGCATACTTATCCCCATGCTGAGCCTATACCTGCATAGAAAAAGATTCATCAACCATTTCCTGAAAAAGCAGGAGAGCTGCAACAGACGGATGTTTGCCCAAGGTGCGGAATCGGCCATCGTATCGGCACACATCATACTGCCATTGGGAATTCTGCACTTCATCATCATCAGTCTGGCCGTATTTTTCTCCCACCCGATAGGAGAGACGGCTACATGGATCATATTCAGCTTCATGCCTCCCGCCATATTCATTTTATGCATCATTCTCAATCAGATAGGCATCCACTATTTCAACAGGCTAATGTCTCACACCGAGTATGTGCCTATTGTCAACACACAAGGAGATGTCATCGGAAAGACAATAGCGATAGAAGCCCTCAATTACAAGAACGCCTATATCAATCCGGTAATCCGTATCGCTGTATCCTCACACGGCAAGCTCTTCCTGTGCAGCCGCCCGCAAACGGCCATCTTAGACAAAGGAAAAACAGACATACCGATGGAATGCTATCTTAGCTACGGAGAGTCACTTGCAGAAGGGTGTCAAAGAATGCTGCGCAATACGTTTCCCAAAGCCGATGGACTGAAACCAACTTTCAGCATCATGTACCACTTTGAAAATTCAGTAACCAACCGCCTTGTCTACCTCTTTATTCTGGATGTAGAAAACGATTCCATACTTTGCTCCCCGCATTTCAAAGGTGGGAAGCTCTGGCAGTTTCAGCAGATCGAGCAAAATCTGGGGCGCAAGTTCTTCAGCGAGTGCTTTGAAGAAGAGTACGAACACCTGAAAAACGTCATTGGTATAAGAGAAAAATACAAGGAATTTTAGAAAGTTCGGGAAGATGCCCTTTCCACTCTTTCACTGTCCGGGTGCGGATATACTCCCCTTCACAGGTGATATTGGCAGCAATGCAAAGCCGGGTCTGCGGACGACAATTGTTCAGAATATCCTCTACCATCTTATTATTGCGATAAGGCGTCTCGATGAAGAGCTGTGTCTGATGCTCGGAATACACCCGTTGTTCCAGCAGTTTAATTTTCTTTGCACGCTCTCCCGGTTCGATAGGCAAGTAACCGTGAAATGCAAAGCTCTGCCCGTTAAAGCCGGAAGCCATCACAGAAAGTATGATAGAAGAAGGCCCCACCAACGGAACTACGCGCAGCCCCTTACGCTGGGCAATCGCCACGACGTCTGCTCCCGGATCGGCAACGGCCGGACAGCCGGCTTCCGAAATCACCCCCATAGAGGCTCCTTCCAGCAATGGTTTCAAATATCCGGAAATATCTTCAGGAGAAGTATGCTTGTTTAATGTATAAAAAGTCAGAGCATCGATATCGATCTCCCGGTCCACCTTCTTTAAAAAGCGCCGGGCCGAACGGACATCCTCAACAATAAAATGACGGATATTCAGAATAACTTCTTTATTATAGGGCGGCAATACGGATTCGATGGCGGTGTCTCCCAAAGTCACGGGAATAAGATAAAGAGCTGTTTCCATAAAAGATACATTATTTATAACCGGATTCCTGCAACATGTGATGATAATCGGTCATCTGCAACAATTCCTGCAGGCTGACCTCCTTGTGGTGTTTCATATAAGAAGCCACAATACGCGTTCCCATCCAGGTGCCGAGCAATGCCGGAGCATTGTCTCCGAAGAAAGCGGTAAACGGCGCCGGCTTCATATACTTGCGTACAATCATCGGGTCGCGGACATAGAGATGTCTGTTCTTCTGCATATATTCCCACACATGCTTTTCATTCTCGTTGCACCATGCCTCTTCCTTCTCCGCATATCCCATCGCTTCGCCCGGAGTACGATACCCCAGCAGCATCTGGACGGCATAATTTATCTTTCCGGAATGCAACATCCTATCGAGCAGACACGTCCCTTCCTGAAAAGGGAAGACATACTTGCTCATCAGATAAAACACAAAACAATCGGGAACAATGCGATCGGGACGCATGGAACGACACTGATAGTCGTAGTAAAAACGCTTGTACAAAGCATAATCTTCTCCCATATACTTATCCAGGCTAATGCCCAACAGCGTATCGGACAAGACAATCGACTCATTGAATGCGGATACCTGTGAATAGACAAGAGGTATTTTGATCTCAGGAACCTCCTTTTTCAAATTTCTGAACCCCTTTGTCAATTCCTTTTCCACTTCGTCCAAATTAGGGAAACGCTTCTCCACGTCGGCCATCAGGCGAAGCAAAGTAGTATCCGAATAGAATGTCTTCAGTTTCTGAGAAATGGTATCGTCACTCACCTGCCCCAAGCCAAGCACCTCTTCAATCAAAATCTTGGTAGGCTGGCGATACTCCATGTTCATCTTCTGCAGAGCAGAAAAGCTGTTGGAACGGACATATTCGTTCTGCAACTGGTCATATCGAACAACAGAAATCCCATTCTCTCCATTATGCAACAACCCGTTCTCTCCCGTACCCATCCGGCAGGCAACGGCGAGTATACATAGTATAATAAAGAGAAAAGGATTCCGTAATTTCATAATTATTATCCGTAAATGATGTTTCCGTCTTCGTCTTTGTACTCGTCAAGGCCCTTCTCATAAGTAGCCATGGCACGAAGGCTCATACCGACACTTGAGAAACCGCCGTCGTGGTAGAGGTTCTGCATCGTCACCTTGCGGGTAAGGTCAGAGAACATCACGATACAATAATCGGCACATTCATCGGCAGTAGCATTTCCCAGCGGAGACATACGGTTAGCAAAATCAAACAGCTTGTCCATCCCTTTCACACCCGATCCGGCAGTAGTGAATGTAGGCGATTGAGAAATCGTGTTCACACGTACGCTATGTTCGCGTCCGTAGATATATCCAAAGCTACGGGCAATAGACTCCAGTAATGCTTTGGCATCCGCCATATCGTTATAACCGTAGAATGTGCGCTGTGCGGCCACATAGCTCAATGCCACGATTGATCCGTAATCAGCAATCGCATTCAGTTTTTTGGCAGACTGAATCATTTTATGAAAAGAGACAGCAGAGATGTCCAGGGTCTTGTCCAGCATTCCGTAATCAAGATCGTCATACGTACGTTTCTTGCGCACATTGGGAGACATACCTATTGAATGAAGAACAAAATCGATCTGTCCGTGCAATACATCCATAGATGTTCTGAATACATTCTCCAGATCCTCCACATTGGTAGCGTCGGCAGGGATTATTTCACAATTCAGTTTCTCGGCCAGGGCATTTACTTCACCCATACGTATGGCCATGGGCGTATTTGATAGTGTAATAGTTGCACCTTCCTCTACGGTTTTTTCCGCTACTTTCCAGGCAATAGACTGCTCGTTCAGCGCACCGAAGATAATACCTCTTTTTCCTTTCAACAAATTATAACTCATACCTTATTAAAATAGTTAAATTAGGTTGCAAAGATAGGAACTTTCTGCATAAAAGCACGAGAAGTGTGCAAAGAAAAGTCCAAAATGACAAAAAATCCACCTAAACCAACAGTTTATACACATCTAAGGGAATTTTCACGTCTATATTTGCATCAGATAATTAAGAGGTTTTCTCATAATATTTATTTAGGTTAGAATTAGGTTAACATGAAACATTATTATTCCTTCCGGCAGATGGCTCGAGAGAGTAATCTGTCAAAGGATAATAAATCTCTTTATTTATCGGAAGTGAGCAATCCTTTAGTATTAATCCATAGAAACATAATTTTAGATGAACACATTAACGAAAAAATTCCTGTTACTAAC
>CAVCAX010000184.1:0-3724 GCA_963599995.1 Coprobacillus sp. CAG:698 | reverse complement strand
CAATCATCCAGTTTCGGGAAAGAACAGAAAAGGTATGTCTTTGTTTCGTCGGTTTCTCCGCTCATTGTACCGGACGGGTCAACTTGATGAAAAATATTGGAAACGCTTATCCTAAACTTTTAGAACAACCGGTGGTACCGCTTTCCGAAGATGTTGCCGGTTATCTGAAAGACTATTTCGCCTTATTATCCCGGGCCAGTTGCAATGAAAACTTCGATATGGACCCGGAACTGGTAGAATTGTCACTCCAGACTATTCTGACAAGTATTCGGCTGATATACCACAACTATCCCGGAGAAAACAGCAGCTCAAACCGCAAAAAAGAAATTTGCCGGGAACTGATCCAATCTATCACCGAGCATTACAAAGATGAACGCCGTGCGCAATTCTACGCCGATCAATTAGGAATCTCCCTCCAACACCTGAGTACCACGGTGAGGCAAGTAACGGGCAAAAGTGTATTGGATACCATTGCTTACATTGTTATCATGGACGCCAAAGCAAAACTGAAAGGGACCAATATGACTATACAAGAAATAGCCTATTCGCTGAACTTCCCCAGCGCTTCTTTCTTCGGCAAGTATTTCAGACGATATGTGGGAATGACACCATTGGAATTCAGAAACAGATAACTTCATAAAAAGGGAGTGGCTAAATGGAGGCTGGCTGAAAGTCGGGGTGGTAGGTAGATACACAATGCTGATAATAAATAATTTATGTATTCACCTACCACCTCCCCCTACGGGTACTCCTCCTTCCTGAAGGAGGAGAATTTTAGATACTATCGACTTTTTAGTCAGTCATTTCCCTGTTTGAAAGAAACCGGGCCAATAATCAAAGACTTCTTCTTCCCAGACTCAACGAATTAAGTACCACGCTCACACTGGAAAAGGCCATTGCCGCACTCGCCAGCATCGGGTTCAACAGCAAGCCGTTCAATGGGAACAGGACACCGGCAGCAATGGGAATACCAATCAAGTTATAGATAAACGCCCAGAAAAGGTTCTGATGAATCAACTTTACTGTTTGCTTCGATAACTGAAAGGCTTTAGGAAGCAACAACAGATCGGAAGTCATCAAGGTAACCATAGCTACATCCATAGCAATATCCGTCCCTTTCCCCATAGCGATACTGACGTCTGCCAGTGCCAGAGCTTGTGAGTCGTTAATGCCGTCACCTACCATTGCCACTTTCTTTCCCTGCAATTGCAGTTCACGTATAAATTCGGCCTTGTCGTCGGGCAAAGCGTCAGCTACAAAACGTTCGATTCCCAACCGGGAAGATACTGCCAACGCAGTACGTTGTCCGTCACCGGTAAGCATACAAATATCAATACCCTGACGTTTCAGTTCTTTCACCGCTTCGGCGGATGTTGCTTTAATAGGATCGGAAACCGCAATAATAGCCAACAGTTCGTTCTCGCAACCAAAGTAAATGATACCATTACCGTCCGATTCATAACGAACCAACATATCAGCCATTACATCGCTCACGATAGCACCGAAATCTTTCAGGAGTTTATGGCTACCTACCCAGTAAGTACGTCCCTGATAAGACACCTTGATTCCTTTCCCCGTAATACTTTCAAAGCTGTCCAGCGTAGCGGGTTTGATCTTCTCCTCCTCTTGGAGTGCAGCAACAATCGCACCCGCCAACGGATGTTCTGATTTCAGTTCCGCAGCCAGAAGCACATTTTTGAAATGTGGTTCCTGAGGCTGTGCCCATAACCAGCCGGTAGCGGTAGGATGCCCTTCGGTCAGTGTTCCGGTCTTATCCAATACCACTACATTTACTTTGCGCATCTGTTCCAAAGCAACTGCATCCTTGATCAAGATATGTTGTCCGGCAGCCTTACCGATACCCACCATTAATGCAGTAGGCGTAGCAAGTCCTAAAGCGCACGGACAGGCAATCACAAGAACAGACACAGCCGACATTATCCCATAAGACATATATTCGCTACCGCCGATAACAACCCAAAGGATAAATGTCAGAATAGCAATTCCCAGCACAACAGGGACAAAGATCCCTGTAATACGGTCGACAATACGCTGCACCGGAGCTTTACTTCCCTGAGCTTCCTGCACCATGTGAATGATACGGGCAAGCACTGTTTCACTACCCACCTGCGTGGCACTGATAATAAATGAACCACGCTGATTGATAGTTCCTGCCAGTACTTTATCACCTTTCTTCTTTTCCACAGGAATCGGCTCACCGCTAATCATACTTTCGTCCACATACGAATCACCCTCGGAGAGCTGACCGTCCACGGGAATCTGTTCTCCCGGACGAACGACTACCAAATCTCCTACTTGCAGTTGGTCTATCAATATTTCTTCTTCCACTCCGTTACGCAATACACGGGCTACTTTAGGTTGCATTCCCATTAACTTGCGAATCGCATTCGATGTATTTCCCTTGGCACGTTCTTCCATAAGTTTCCCGGTCAGGACGAAAGCTATAATTACCGCAGAGGCCTCATAATAAACATGAGGTTCCAGTCCGCGGGCATACCAGAACTCAGGGAAGAAAGTATTAAAGAGACTGAACAAGAAAGCAATGGACGTACTTAGCGCAACCAACGTATCCATATTGCTCCGTCCTATTTTTGCCTGTTTCCAGGCTCCCGTGTAAAAACCGCCGCCGAAAAGTACCAATACAGGAATAGTCAGTACCAACTGAATTTCATTAGAGTATGGCACATGCATCAATACCATTGAGAAAATAAGCAAAGGGACTACCAGAATCCACGCACCGATTACCTTCCGCTTCAGACGAAGATAACGCCTATGTTGTTCCTCCTCCTGACGTTCTTCTTTATGAGCTTCCTCTACAATCAAGTCGTAACCTGCTGCAAGCACTGCCGCACGAATCTCCCCGGGAGCCAGTTTATCGCTCTCATAAGAAACGGTTAATGTATTGGTAGCAAAATTGACAGAAGCCTCTATGACCCCCGGCAACTTCCTGACTGTTCTTTCTACATTATTTGCACATCCCGCACAATGCATATTGAGCACGGGAAAATTCTTCTTTACCATATTATTATCTATATTTATAAGAGTTTCTCCCCAACCCTCTCCAAAAGAGAAAGCCGGGGAGAGACCACATTCTATTTATAAAACACGCAAATACGGGTATTTGTTCAATTACTTCTTATCCGCTTTTTTATCGTCTTTCTTTGTTTCTTTTACAAATTCAGCTTCATAATTGAACTTCTTAAACCCTGCCTGCAAGTTCTTTACATTTGTTTTATCCGCGTCGTAAGTGATAGTGACGGTTTTGGTTTTCACCTCAGTCGACAAGTCCTTCAGCCCCTTCTCAAAGCGCATATTGTCCTTCACTTTCTTTTCACACTTTTCACAATGCATCTGAGCCACTTTGAACACTACAACACGAATATCTTTCGCCAATACGGCAGTCACACCCAAAAGAGCCACCACGCAAGTGGCTATCCATCTTCTTGTTTTCATTTTTCTTATTAGTTTAAAATTCTATGATTCATTTTGATACATTCTTCTTATTCACCGTTTCTTGCCAGATTGAAACGTATGCCGACATAGGCTTTTGCACCGTGCACAGGTCCCCAAATCATGGTAGAATCGAAATTATCTCCCCAAGGATTCGCTGCATCAATGATCGGGTTCTTCTGCTTGAAGTTCGTCAGATTCTCGCCTCCCACATAGATAGACCAGCGACGGAAATAACGAGTCACCTGCATAC